>DATJHJ010000029.1:0-42799 GCA_035494015.1 Acidimicrobiales bacterium | reverse complement strand
GGTTCCGGGGAACGTCCTCGGCACGCGGGAGGACCCGTTCGTCATCGCGTCCGGGGCGACGACGGTCAAGGGCGTATTCGCCGGGACCCCGCCTCTCGACGTCCGGTGGTTGTCGAGCACGGCGCTGGTGACCTCGGCCGGGTCGCCGGTGGAGGTCCCGGAGGGGACGCTCACCGGATGCGACGTGTCGTTCGTCTCGGCTCACTAGTCGTTCCCGGCTGGTCACGCAGCTCCCCTCCTCGGGGCGTGTGGTCCTACACGCGCGCCATGTTGGCGAAACGGGTGTAATGGTCGAGGAAGGCGAGGTGGGTGACGCCGATGGGGCCGTTGCGGTGCTTGGCCACGATGACCTCGGCGGTGCCGCGGTCGGGGGTCTCGCGGTTGTAGACCTCGTCGCGGTAGAGGAAGATCACCACGTCGGCATCCTGCTCCAACGAGCCTGATTCACGGAGGTCGGCGAGGACGGGGCGTTTGTCGGCCCGGCTCTCCAGGTTCCGGGACAGCTGGGACAGGGCGACGACGGGGACGTTGAGCTCGCGGGCCAGGATCTTCAGGCCGCGCGACATTTCGGAGACTTCGACCTGGCGGTTCTCGGCGTTGGAGCGGCCGCTCATCAGCTGCAGGTAGTCGATCACGATCAGGCCCAGGCCCTCGCGGCTCTTGAGCCGCCGGGCCTTGGCCCGGATCTCCATGATCGTGAGATGGGGGTTGTCGTCGATGAAGATCTGGGCCTCGCCCAGCCGGCCCACGGCGTGGCTGATCTTCGGCCAGTCCGACTCGAGCAGTTTGCCGTTGCGCATGCGGGTGGCGTCCACCCGGGCCTCCGAGCACAGCATGCGCTGGGTCAGCTCCCGGTGGCTCATTTCCAGCGAGAAAATCAGGACGGGGGTGCGGGCCTCCAGGGCGGCGTTGGCGGCCATGCCCAGCGCGAACGACGTGTTGTGCGTCGGGATCATGGACTCCCCGGCCAGATAGAGGTGCTCGGCTGAGTCCACCGTTATGCAGCGGACCGGTACGGACGCCACCGGCCGAATGGCGACGACGGCGCGGCGGGCGATGCGACCGCAGGTTCGTCGACTGCGGGCGCCGCCATAGGCCACTGCCTTGCGCTCCATACGGAACACCGGGTCCAGTGGCGTCCACCACAGTCGCCAAGCTTTGGCGATACGGCCGTCCGGAAGACGGATCGACCGCTCGCGAATCGGCCCCGGCTTGTGGCCAAGGCTGCAGACGAGCTCGCGTACCTGGCGGAGCAGCGGCAGGTTGCTGAGGCACAGGTCGACGCCGTCGCGCGAAGCGTGCCCGTCCGTGTCCAGCAGGCCCTGCAGCAGGGCGAGCCGCTGGCGCGCCGATGCCCGCAGGTAGATCGTTGGGATGTGCTTGCGAATCCCCCCCAGGAGACCTACCGACCGCAGCTCGCGGGTGAGGACGCGCTGCGGACCGGCATAACCCTGCCAGGCACCCTTGCCGGCCACCGGCACGGTGGCCCACTGGAGCGGGACCCGCGGTTCGAGCGGGTACCCGGCGGCGATGAATGCCGCTTTGAAGTGGGCGACGTCTTCCTCACCGATCGTCATTTCAGAGCCCGTGGATTTTCCGTCCCCGAGCCAGCAGCCCAGCACGTACGGATCGACGGGGAGGTCGGCCTCTGGCAGGTCCAGCGGGGCGGCGAGCGGTACGTACCAATTCGGTCGGCCGTCAGCCGTCGTGCGGACGCCTTCGTCGACCATCTGTTGGGTCGTAACGACGCGCGGGAGCCGCCGAGCGCCACTTTGGTCGCGGGCCAGGTGGGGATGGGGGGCCGGCCGTTGCAACCGGTACTGGCGGCCGCGGTGGGACTTCCACGCCGGGTAGTCGTAGGCGAACCATTGGTGGTCGGCGTCGGCCACGATGCTCGCGCCATCGTCGAACTCCACCTGGTAGCAGGGTCGCTCATGCATGACCGGCGTGGCGAAGGTGACCCGGCACGGTTGCCCGCCCGAGTCGATGACGTCGTCGCCGACGCGCAGCTCCCCCATGGTCGTCCAACCGGTCGGGGTGGGGATCGGCGTGTCCAGGGCGAGGGCCTTGCCCGTACCCGGCCTTCCTCCCACGATGATCAGGTTGGAGGGTTGCAGGCCGGCGAGCTGGCGGTCGAGGTCGATGAAGCCGGTGGGGACGCCGGTGATCTCCTGGTTGCGCTCGAACAGGGCTTCCAGGTGGTCCAGCTGGGCGGAGAGCAGGTCACGGATGGTGGCCATGGAGTCGGTGACCCGGCGCTGGGCCACGTCGAACACCATGGCCTCGGCCTCGTCGACGGTGGCGGCCACGTCCTCCGGCAGGCCGTAACCCAGCTCGGCGATGTCTCCCGCCACCCGGATCAGGCGGCGGAGCAGCGAGTGCTCCTCGACGATGTGGGCGTAGCGGCCGGCGTTGCCGATGGCGGGGGTGCCGGCCTGCAGGGTGATCAGGGTGGCCGGGCCGCCGATGGTCTCCAGGACGCCGGCCCGGCGCAGCGACTCGGCCACGGTGACCGGGTCGGCCGGCTCGCCCGCGGCGTAGAGCGACGTGATGGCGTCATAGACGTGCCCGTGGGCCGGCTTGTAGAAGTCGTCCGCCGACAGCTGGACCTCGACGGCGGCGACGATGGCGTCCCGGCTGAGCAGCATGGCGCCGAGCAGGGACTCCTCGGCCTGGAGGTTGTGCGGGGGCACCCGGGCGCCGGATGCCCCCTGGTGGCGCCGCCGAACATCATCGATCGACTGGGCCATGTGCCGCTCAGCCTGCCCAGCCGGTCCTGTGGAACGCTAGGGGACCAACCTCGGGACTTGCCTGTGCAGAGCGGGACTCGAACACACGTTCGAGTCTATCAGGAGGCGGCGACGACCTCCACCGGCAGGCGGAACTCCACCTCGGGGTGCAGGCGGACCGGGACCTCGTGCGTGCCCAGCGACTTGATGGGCTCGTCCAGGTGGACCCGCTTGCGCTCCAAGGTGACGCCGGCCTGCTCCTGGACGGCGTTGACCAGGTCAACCGTGGTCACCGAGCCGAACAGCCGGCCCTCGGGGCCGGCCCGTCCGGGGATGCGGATGACCTTGGTGACGAGCAGCCGGGCCACCTGCTCGGCCGACTCGCGGTCTCGGGCGTCCTTGACCGCTCGGGCCCGGCGCATCCCCGCGGCCTGGGCCACGGCGCCCGGGGTGGCCTTCATGGCCAGGCCCTTGGCCACCAGGAAGTTGCGGGCGAAGCCGTCGGAAACGTCGACGACATCGCCCTTCTTGCCGACGTTGTCCACGTCCGAGCGCAGGATGAGGGTGACCATCTAGAAGGGCTCGTCTCCGTAGTCGTAGGCCGGCGCCGGGCCGCCCGAGGGGGCCGCGTTGGCGACCGGGCGGGCGCCGTTCATGGTCGGGGCACCCTCGCTGGGGCCGCGCCGGTCGTTCTTGGTGATCTGGGCCGTGGCCCAGCGCAGGCTCGGGCCGATCTCGTCGGCCACGACCTCGATCTTGGACCGCTTGTCGCCCTCGGGGGTCTCCCACGAGCGCTGCTCGAGCCGGCCGGTGACGACCACCCGGGCGCCCTTGGACAGCGACTCGCTGGCGTTCTCGGCCATCTCCCGCCAGCAGACGATGTCGAAGAAGGACACCGCCTCCTTCTTCTCGTTGGTTTGGCGGTCGTTCCACACCCGGTTCACGGCCAGCCCGAAGGTGGCGGTGGCCTGGCCGCTGGCGGTGAACCGCAGCTCAGGGTCCCGGGTGACGTTGCCGACCAGGGTCACGCTGTTTCCGTTCATGTCCTCACTCCATTCGCCTGTCTTCTCATGATGTGCGGGCTGCCGTCTCTATTCGGCGGCGACTGGGGAAGATTCGGGCGGTGCGGGCGCGGCGGCCGGGGTGGCGGCGTCGTCGGGGCCGACGGTGCCGAGGGCCCGGGCCGGCTTGCCGGTGGCCTTCTCGGGGAGGTGGATGACCTTGTGGCGGAGCACGCCGTCGGTCAGGGTGAGCGCCCGGCTGAGGTCGGCCATGGTGGCCGGCTCGGCCTCGGCCTGGAGGACCACGTAGGCGCCCTCCCGCTGGCGGCGGATCTCATAGGCCAGCCGGCGCTTGCCCCACCGCTCGACCCGGCCCGGGTTGCCCCCTCGGGAGCGGATGAGCTCGGTGGACCGGTCGACCTCGGTGCGGACGGTCTCGTCCTCCAAGGTCGGGTCGAAGATGATCATGACTTCGTAGGGCCGCATGTGTCGGCAGAGCCTCCCTCTGGACCTGGCGACGAGGCGCGCAGGGCTCCGGGCAGTTCCCGGAGCAGGGTGATGAGCACGACCATGGTAACCCGGCACGCCCCCAGCATGTCAGGAGGGTGCGACAGGAACCCTCGCCGGCCCGCCGGCGAGCGCAGCTACGGGCAGGGGCCGCCGCTCACCAGCCGGGTGCCGGCGGCGATCCCGAGCCGGGGGAGGGCGCCCTGGGGGACCTCCAGGGCGTAGCGGTAGGGCCGGGTGGCGTTGTAGAGCGGGCAGCTGGCCTGGTCGAGGCAGGGGGCCATGTCGGTGGTGGAGACGAACTGGCCGTTGGCGTCGAAGAAGGCGATCGAGAGCGGCAGGGGGGTGTCCTTCATGTAGAAGCTGACCGTGGTGTCGGACCCGAAGGCGAAGATCATCCCGTCGTAGCCGCCCATCTCGGTCCGGTTCATCAGGCCGAGCTCCTGGCGGGCCGTCGTGTCGGCCAGCAGGGCACAGCGGATGGCCGCGGCGTTGGCCGCCCCGCCCTCGACGTGGAAGGCGACCTCGGGGAAGTCGCCGAAATGGGCCCGGGGCAGCGAGACCGGCTCGCCGGCCTTCAGCGAGGGGTCGGCCGGGCGGTTGGCCCCCTTGACCAGGAAGGCCAGCCCGGCGAGGACGACGAGGACGACGACGCCCCACCGCACGGTGCGCAGGTTCACGCCGTTCGCGACGCCGCGGAGGGGCCGACGCCGAGCGTGCCGGCGACCGCGTCGGACAGGTGGTAGCTCTCGCCGTCTGCGGGGAACCGGCGGGCGCGGACGTCGTCGGCGTAGGCGGCCACCGCCCCCACCCCTTCCGCCTTCAAAGCCGCGTACCGGCGGACGAACTTGGGGGCGATCCGGTCCTCCAGCCCGAGCAGGTCGTGGAAGACGAGCACCTGCCCGTCACAGTCGGGGCCGGCGCCGATGCCGATGGTCGGGACGGGCACGGCCTGGGTGATCAGGCGGGCGACCTCCCGGGGCACGCACTCGAGCACGATGGCGAAGCAGCCGGCGTCGGCCAGTGCACCGGCTTCGTCGACCAGCTGGGTCGCGGCGTCGGCCTCCTGGCCCTGCACCCGGTACCCCCCGAGGGCGTGGACCGACTGGGGGGTCAGGCCGAGGTGGCCCATCACCGGGATCTGGGCGTCGACCAGCGCCCGCACGGCAGGTACCCGGACCCGGCCGCCCTCGAGCTTCACCGCCGCCGCCCCCGCCCGCACCAGGACGGCGGCGTTGCGCACCGCGTCCTCGGTCGACAGGTGGTAGCTGAGCCAGGGCAGGTCGGCCACGACCATGGCCCGCGGTCGGGCCCGGCCCACCGCGCCCACGTGGTGGGCCATGTCGGCCACGGTGACCTGCAGGGTGTCCTCGTACCCGAGCACGACCATGGCCACCGAGTCGCCGACGAGGATCACGTCGACACCGGCCTCGTCGGCGATGCGGGCCGTGGGCGTGTCGTACGCCGTCACCATCACCACGGGGGTCCCGCCCTTCCGGGCCCGCAGGGCCGGCGCCGTCACCTGCTGGGCCATGACTGCCTCCTACCGTCCAGCGCCGTGTCTCTGCCGAGACGGTGTGCGGCTGCCGGCGGCGCCCCGCAGTCTACGGCCTGGGGATGGTGGGGATGACGAGCGTTGGCGTGGTGCGCGACCGGGCCGAGGTGGTCGGCGTGGTCTGGGGGGTGAAGATGTCGCCGATCGGCGGGGAGGGCGTCACCGGGGCGGGTGCCGGCACGGTGGTCGAGGGCGACGCCTTCACCGTGGTCTCGGTCGACTCGGCCGCCGGGGCCGCCGTGGTCGCGGTCGTGCCGCCCGAGGACGAACCCGAACCCGACCCCGAACCGGACGTCGGGGACCCGCTGCCCGACGACGATGCCACCGACGGCACGGGCGAGACGGCCTTGCCGCCGAGGGCCGGCGCCGTCGGCGGGGGGGTGTCGTCCGGCGCGCTGGCCTTGCTCATGTAGCGCTTGAAGATCTGGGCCGGCAGCGACCCCCCGTTGACCTTGGCCACCCCGTGGATGTTGTAGAGCGGTTTGGACTGCCCCTCGGGGTAGCCCATCCACACCGCAGTGGTCAGGCTGCGGGTGTAGCCGACGAACCAGGCGTCGCCATAGACGTCGGTGGTGCCCGTCTTGCCCCACACCTGGGCCTGGGGGATGGCGGCGCCCGCACCCGAGCCGGCGGTGATCACGCCCTGCAGGGCGTAGTTGACCTTCTCGGCGATGGCCCGGTCGAGGACGCGGGTGGCGACGGGCCGGTCGTCGACCAGGACCGAGTCGTTCTGGGTGATCTTGCGGATCACCCGAGGCTTGACCTGCATGCCCTTGGTCTGGAACGTGAGGTAGGCGTCGGCCATCTCCAGTACCGACACGTTGCCGGTGCCGAGGGCGATCGAGGCCACCGGGGCCAGGTCGGAGGTCACGCCCAGGCGGTGGGCCATGTTCACCACGTTCTGGGCCCCGAGGGCGACCACCAGCTGGGCATAGACCGTGTTGACCGAGTTGGCCGTGGCGTCGAGCAGGCTGATCCGCCCGTACGAGGCGCCTTCGTAGTTGTTGACCTCCCAGTCGGCCCCGTTGTCGGCCTTGGGCAGGACGATCTTGGCCGGACCGGGCAGGGTCGACTCCAGGTCGATGCCCTGGCTGGCCGCCTCGGCCAGCACGAAGGGCTTGAACGTCGAGCCGGCCTGGCGACCGGCGCCGCCGCCGTCCGTCCCGACGGCCAGGTTCACCTGCGACAGGGCCCAGTCCTTGCCCCCGACCATGGCCACCACGTGGCCGTCGTTGTCGAGCGAGACGAGGGCGCCGGCGGGGTCGGAGTTGCGGTCGAGGAGGCCGTAGACCGCGTCGTAGGCCTCCCGCTGAGCGGTGGGGTCCAGGGTGGTGTACACCCGCATGCCGCCCCGCAGGACTTGGTCCTCCGAATAGAGCTTGAACAGCTGGGCCTGCACGTAGGCCACGAAGTACTCGGCCCCCGCGCCCTTGATGGTCACGGTGGATTCCGCCGTGGGCTTGGGGACCACGTAGTCGAGCAGGGGGATGGACTCGACCGCGCTGGCCTGGTCGACGGTGATCACCTGGGTCTGGACCATCGCCTGCAGGACGATGAAGCGCAGGTCGTGGGCCTCGACCGGGTTGTCGTAGACGTCGCCGTTCGACGGCTCGCGGATGAGGCTGGCCAGGTAGGCCGACTCCTTCAGCCCGAGCTGGCTGAGGTCGTCGATGTTGAAGTAGGCCTTGGCCGCGGCCTGCACGCCGTAGGCGCCCCGCCCGAAGTACACGGTGTTCAGGTAGCGCTCGAGGATCTGCTGCTTGTTCAGCTTGCGCTCGATCTTGACCGAGATGACCGCCTCCCGGATCTTGCGCCACAGGGTGTACTCCTGGCCGACGTAGGCGTTCTTGACGTACTGCTGCGTGATGGTCGACCCGCCCTGCGTCACCCCCTTGTGGCGGATGTCCTGCCAGGTGGCCCGGGCGATGCCGAGGGGGTCGATGCCGCCGTGCTCGAAGAACTTGCGGTCCTCGGCCGAGACGACGGCGGCCACCATGACCGGCGGCACCTTGTCGATCGAGACCGGGAAGCGGTTCTCCACCCCGTGCAGCGTGGCCAGCTCGGCCCCGCTGGCGTCGTAGAGGACGGTGGTCTGGGCCTGGGGGGCTTCGGGGGGCAGCGGGATCTGGGTCAGGACCCAGGCGACGCCCGCCAGGGCGGTGACGGCGAGGATGCCGAGGAGGAACCAGACCCGCCGGTAGCGCCAAAAAAAGCTGCGACGGCGAGCCGGCCCCCGGCTGGGGGGACGGGTGGCGACAGCGGGCGGGAGGGGTTCGAGAAGCCCCTGACTGCTGGTGCGCACGACTCGCCGAGCCTACCGGTCGCCGGTCCCCGGCGACCAGCTTCTCGTTAGGAGGACGCGGTGCGGGGGCCGGGGCCGAGGCGGAAGCTGCGGACGAGCTGGTTCCAGGAGCAGGCGGTGCACACCTCGACGACGTAGCAGGTCGACTCGCGGGGGCCGCGCTTGAGTTGGGTCAGCTCCTTGCGGGTGGTGATGCACCGCCCGTGGGCGGGAAGGCGGGGCCCGAAGGCGAAGGACACGAGGGTCAGCGCCGCTTCCTCGCAGATCGGGCAGTCCTCACTGCGGGCCTCGCCGACGTTGCGGGCGGCCCGGAGGAGCTCGGGGTGGGCGTCGCACACGTCCAACTTGCTCAGCCGCCCGCGCTTGAACTCGTCGATGGTGTGCTTGCGCACCAGCCGGTAGTCGACCTCGCCCGGGCCCGCGGCCAGACCCGTCCCCCGCGCTTGGAGCGACTCGGGCCGGAAGGTCACGGGAAAAGGGTAGCGCCGTCGCCGTTGCTGCCACTCGCAGACCGGCTGTGGCATACTGGCGTCGATATATCGGCTCGATATGTCGGCAAGCACGAATGAGGTCCGCGCCGTGTTGGAACTGGCCATCCTGGGCCTGCTCAAGGAGCAGGAGCTCCACGGGTACGAGCTGAAGAAGCGGCTGACCGACGCCCTCGGCGCCTTCTCCAGCGTGTCGTTCGGCTCCCTCTACCCGGCCCTCGGCCGCCTCGAGGCGGCGGGGGCGGTGCGGGCGGTGGTCCAGCCGGCCGAAGGTGGTCCCGCCGGTCCCGCCGGTCCGGTCGTGCCCATGACGGGGTCGATCGCCGGGGAGGCCGCCGCCTTCCGGGCCCGCCGTTCGACCACCCGACCGTCGCGGACCCGCAAGGTCTACGCCATCACGCCCCGGGGCGAGGCCCTGTTCGAGGAGCTGCTCGAGGCCGACTCGGCCAGCGCCGACGACGACCGGGCGTTCAACCTGAAACTGGCGTTCTGCCGCCACCTGCCGCCCGAGCGGCGGCTGGGGCTGTTCGAGCGCCGCCGGGCCCTCCTGGTCGAGCGACTGGCCAAGGCCCGCACCAACGTCCGCTCCCGCAGGGAGCGCATGGATCTGTACACCCGGTCGCTGGCCGACCACGGCGCCGAGACCACCGAGGCCGACATCTCGTGGCTCGACCGCCTGATCGCCATCGAACGTGAGAGAGGGGAAGCCTCGTGACCACTACCCGTCCGATCCGCCTGGCCATCGCCGGCGTGGGCAACTGCGCCAGCTCGCTGGTCCAGGGCCTGGCCTACTACCGGGACGCCGATCCCGCCGACTCGGTGCCCGGCCTGATGCACGTCGTCCTGGGCGGCTACCACGTGCGCGACGTCGAGGTCGTCGCCGCCTTCGACGTCGACGCGGCCAAGGTCGGCCTCGACGTGGGCAAGGCCATCTTCTCGGGCCAGAACAACACCATCCGGTTCGCCCCCGTCGGCGAGCTGGGCGTCACCGTCCAGCGGGGGCCGACGTTCGACGGGCTGGGCAAGTACTACCGCCAGACGGTGGAGGAGAGCCTGGACGAGCCGGTCGACGTGGCCGCCGCCCTGCGGGAGTCGGGGGCCGAGGTCCTGGTCGCCTACCTGCCCGTCGGCTCCGAGCAGGCCCAGAAGCACTACGCCCAGGCCTGCCTGGACTCGGGCGTGGCGTTCGTCAACGCCATCCCGGTGTTCATCGCCTCCGACCCCGAGTGGGCGGCCAAGTTCACCGAGGCGGGCGTCCCCATCATCGGCGACGACATCAAGAGCCAGGTGGGGGCCACCATCGTCCACCGCATGCTGGCCCGCCTGTTCGAGGACCGCGGCCTGGTGCTCGACCGGACCTACCAGCTGAACGTGGGCGGGAACATGGACTTCAAGAACATGCTGGAGCGGGAGCGGCTGGAGTCCAAGAAGATCAGCAAGACCCAGTCGGTCACCAGCCAGGTGGAGAACGGGATCGACGCCGACGACGTCCACATCGGCCCCTCGGACCACGTGCCGTGGCTGGAGGACCGCAAGTGGGCCTACATCCGCCTGGAGGGCCGCAACTTCGGCGACGTCCCCCTGAACGTGGAGCTCAAGCTCGAGGTCTGGGACTCGCCCAACTCGGCCGGGGTGATCATCGACGCCGTCCGCTGCGCCCGCCTGGCCCTGGACCGGGGCATCGGCGGCCCGCTGCTGGGCCCGTCGTCCTGGTTCATGAAGTCGCCGCCCGAGCAGTACCACGACGACGTCTGCCAGCGTCTGGTCGAGGAGTTCATCGCCGGGGGGTGAGCGCGGCGGTGCCAAGATGGCGCCGTGCCCAGTGACACCGCGGCGACGTGGAACCGGCTGCTCGAAGGGGCCCGGGGCGGCGTGCTGCCCGCCATCGACGCCGTGGCCTACGGGCCGGACATCGGCACCGAGGCCGACTTCCGCCTGCTCGGCAACCTCTCGGGCAAGCGGGTGCTGGAGCTGGGCTGCGCCGGGGGGCAGAACCTGGCCGCCATGGCCAAGCAGGGCGCCCACGCCATCGGCCTGGACTTCGCCGCCGAGCAGCTGGCCGCGGCCAGGCGGCTGGCCGAGCAGGAGAAGGTGCGGGTCGAGCTGCACAAGGGCGACCTGGCCGAGCTGGTGTTCCTGCGGGCCGAGAGCATCGACATTGCGTTCTCGGCCTACGCCCTGGGCCTGGTCACCGACCTGAACCGGGTGTTCCGCCAGGTCCACCGGGTGCTCAAGCAAGGGTCGGCCCTGGTGTTCTCGCTGCCCCACCCGGTGTCGCACCTCATCGACGACGACGACCCCGACCAGCCCCTGCTGATCCGGCGGTCCTACTTCGACCGGTCGACGGTGAACTACGACTGGGAGGGGCTGCCACTGTCGGCCCACCACCACACCTTCTCGGACCTGTTCA
Source organism: Acidimicrobiales bacterium (assembly GCA_035494015.1). Lineage (GTDB taxonomy): Bacteria > Actinomycetota > Acidimicrobiia > Acidimicrobiales > AC-14 > CADCTB01. The sequence goes on along the minus strand of DATJHJ010000029.1, from coordinate 31,807 downwards.
CCGGGCTCGGACGAGCCAACTTCAGGGTCGACACCGTCCTGGAGCCGGAGCCCACCGCCGACGGGCGCCGGAGCCCGCACTGGCGCGACGCCAACCGCTTCGTGCCCCGGACCCTGATCCTGCGGGCCCGCAAGGAAGGCACCTGACAGAGCGGCCCAGCGAGAGCGGCCCGCCCGGGAGGCGGGCCCATGAGAGCGGCCCGCCCGGGAGGCGGGCCCATGAGGTGATGGCCCGCATCGAAGCGTCCTTGGTCGACGCCGGGTTCAAGGTGAGCCGGGACTCGGTCTCCGGCCGCCAGGCGGTCATCGGGCGAACCGGCGGGCTCCGCCTCGGGAGGCGACAGGTGTTCGTGCTCGTCGCCGTGTTCAAGGCGGGCATGGCCGGGCGCGACCACCTCGATCGGTACCTGGACGAGGCGGGCCAGTACGCGGCCACGGTCAAGGGCGGCCTGGCCACGGGGGCGGCCGCGGTGGCCGTGGCCGTGGTGGAGGCCGGCGGTCCCGGGCCGGTGGACACCAGCTGGGCGGCGACGCCGCCGGGCCCAAAGCCGGCGGCCGGCCGGGCCCTCGCCTTTCCCGCCCTGGTCGACCCGGCCACCGGACGCGTCGTGTGCCCAGAGCAGCCCCGTGATTTGCGGGCCGTGACCATACGTGCAGTTGGTTTGGACCCGGGGTAGAGTTGGAGAGGTTCCTGCGACGCACGACCGGCAGAATTCTGGGAGAGCTGGGCGGCGGCAAGGCACCGATGCGGGCGAGGCTCGAAGTGGAGCGGCGCACGGCATGAACACAAAGAGCAACGCGGACGGAGGGACGGCTGGCCCGGGCTCCCCGTCGGCAAGAAGTGCCGGAGGCACATGCACGACGTAGCAGTAGGCGGCCAGAGCCCGGTGATCGCAGAGCCCGGCTCGGCAACGCAGGAGCAGGCGCGGCCTGTCTCACCCCACGAGTTGATCTGGGCCATCGAGGCCGAGGCCGAGGACGACGCCACCGAGGCGCAGCTCGCCCTGTTGGAGGCCCACCGCCTGGACTGGCGCCTCGGGCTGCAGCGCCTGCTCCGGGAGACCGAGGCCAACCTGGCCAAGGTCCGGGCCCTGCCCGGGCCCGAGCGCGACCAGGTGGTGGCCGACTTCGAGGAGGAGCGGTCCCGGCTGGCCGACGCCCTCGACCGGCTGCTCGGGATCACCCACGAGCCCGTCGAGGACCGGACGCTGGACGGTCCCGGCGAGGTGCGGCTGCAGGCGTCATGGTCCGACGGGCGGATCGTCGTCTGGGCCGCGGGCCCGGGCGCCGGCCCCGTGCCCGACGACGAGCTGGGGTCCCGGCTGGCCGCCGTCGACGCCCCCACCGGCGGCTGGTGGCCGCACGACCCGGTCGTCCTGCCCGGGGACGACACCGCCCCGGCCCGGGCCATCGGGATCCCCCAGGCCCTGGGCTGGCTGGTGGCCCTCGCCGCCGGCGACCGGCCCGAGGGCGTGGGCGCCAGCGTGGTGTGGCTCGGCCGGGTGGCGGTCTGGGCCGTCGACCTGGTGGCCCGGGGCTCGATCATCCCCGTCCTGGCCCCGGCGGGCGGTTCGGCCTTCGCGGTGCGCTGGGCCCCCGCCCTGCTCGACCGGGCCAAGCTCGACGCCACGGCCCGGACCATGCCCGGCCCCGTCGCCGCCCTCGACTCCTCGGAGGCCCGGTCGCTCACCGTCGCCGTGCTCGGCGCCATCGTCGACGCCATCGTGCGCGACGCCGCCGGGCGCCTGGAGCTGCCGGCCGCCCCGCCGGTGGTGCGCACCCCGGGCGACGTGGCCGAGGCCGTCGTCACCTGCCTCGACGGCACCCCCTTCGATGCCCCCGCCCGGCTGGCCGTCTCCCTGGCCGAGCGCCTGGAGCGCTGGGCCGAGCCGGTGCGCAACCCGGTCGACGCCCGCCTCGTCGTCCAGCTCGACCCGCCCGACAAGGGCAACGCCTGGTTCCTGTCCGTCCTCGGCCCCGGCCAGGACGGGCGGCTGGTGCCCCTGGAGGTGGCCCTGGTCGACGGCCGGTCGAAGCGCCACCTGGCCGACGAGATCGTCCGCCTGGAGCGGCTGCTGCCCGTGCTCAACCGGCCGGGCGGCCAGCGCCGGGGCGAGGTCATCCTCAGCCAGGACGAAGCCTTCGAGCTGATGGGGGTCACCGGCCCCGCCCTCGGCGCCGCTGGCTTCGACGTCCGGGTCCCCGTCCTGTCACGCCGCAAGCCCCGGCCGGCGCTGCGCCTCACCGCCGAGCCCGTCGACCCGTCGGTGGTCGGCGCCCACCAGCTGGCCGACGTGCGGTGGTCGGCGGTGTTCGACGACGTCGAGCTGACCGCCGAGGACATCCGCCGCCTGGCCGCGGAAGCCCGGCCGCTCATCCACTCGCGGGGCCGCTGGGTGGAGGTCGATCGGGTCGACCTGCACGAGGCCGCCGCCGCCCTGGCCGAGCGCGCCCACCGCACCCGCCTCACCGGCGCCGAGGTCCTGCGCCACGCCGTCGGGCTGGAGAGCTCGCCCTTGGCCGGGGGCACGAGCGTGGGCGGCACCGGCTGGGCCGCCGATCTGCTGGCCCGCACCGGCGAGGTCAGCACGGAGGCGGTCACCGACCCGCCCGGCTTCGTCGGCACCCTGCGCAGTTACCAGGCCGAGGCGCTGGCCTGGCTCGGGTTCCTGGACTCGGGCGGTCTCGGCGGCTGCCTGGCCCTGGACATGGGCCTGGGCAAGACCCCCACCGTGCTCGCCCACCTGGCCCGCACCCGAGCCGCCCAGGGCGGCAGCCCGTCGGGCCCCACGCTGGTCATCGCCCCGCCCGCGGTGGTCGGGAACTGGTTCGCCGAGGCCCGCCGGTTCACGCCTGGGCTGCGGGTGGTGGTCCACCACGGCGCGTCGCGGGCGTCGGCCGACGAGCTGAAGGCCAAGGCCGAGCGGGCCGACGTGGTCATCACCACCTATGGGACCGCAGTGCGCGACATCGACGCCATCAGCGGCTTCGAGTGGGGCCGCGTCGTCCTCGACGAAGCCCAGGCCATCAAGAACCCGGCCAGCGACGTGGCCCAGGAGCTGCGCCGCATCCCCGCTCGCAGCCGCGTCGCCCTGACCGGCACGCCGGTCGAGAACGGCCTGGGCGACCTGTGGGCCATCCTCGACTTCACCAACCCCGGGCTGCTCGGCCCCCGGGCCGCCTTCGTCTCCCAGCTGTCGGCCCAGAGCAAGGACGGCCGCACCGGCGGCGAGCACGCCCTGCGGGCCCTCAACGGCATCCTCGTGTTCCGCCGGACCAAGTCCGAGCCCGAGGTGGCGGCCGAGCTGCCGGACAAGATCGACGAGCTGGACCACTGCACCATGACCCCCGAGCAGGTCGGCCTCTACCAGGCGGTGATCGACCGGCTGGTCCAGGCCGGGGAGTCCGAGCGCCGCCAGGGCGACATCCTGGCCGCCATCACCGCCCTCAAGCAGATCTGCAACCACCCCGCCGCCTACCAGGACGACGGCCAGCCCCTCCCCGGGCGCTCGGGCAAGCTGGCCCGGCTGGAGGAGATCGTGGACTCTGTGTTCGCCGCCGGCGAGAAGGTGCTTGTCTTCACTCACTTCGCCGAGTGGGGCAAGCGCCTGGCCGACCACCTCACGGCCCGGACGGGCAAACCGGTGGGCTGCTACCACGGCGGGCTGTCGCGGGGCGTGCGGGACAAGCTGGTCGAAGAGTTCCAGGCCCGGAAGGGCCCGGGCGCCCTGGTCCTGTCCCTGAAGGCGGGCGGCACCGGCCTCAACCTGACCGCGGCCAGCCACGTCGTGCTCTACGACCGGTGGTGGAACCCGGCGGTCGAGGACCAGGCCCGGGACCGGGCCTGGCGCATCGGCCAGGACCGCACCGTGGTGTCGCACCGGCTGGTCTGCCCCGGCACGGTCGACGAGCGGGTGGAGGACGTGGTGGCCGGCAAGCGCCACATCGCCGACCTGGTCCTGCCCAAGTCCAGCTCCCTGGCCGACCTCAACTCCGACCAGCTCCGGGTCGCCCTCGGCCTGCGCCCCGACCAGCTCCTCACCGCCGAGGCCGAGGACGGTGCCGGTTCCGGCGACCGGGAGGAGGCGGCATGAGCGAGCACCGGAGCGACAGCGGAGGAGCGCAGCGACCAATGAGGACTCAGGGTCGCCGCCCCGCAGGGGAGCGGCCGTGAGCGGGCCTGAGCAGCGGCCGCGGCGGAACAACACTCCGGGCGGCGGGGGGAACAACCAGGGCAAGCAGGGCCGGCGCAACGCCCAGGCCAAGCCGGCCAAGCCCACCGCGGCCGAGTTCTGGCGCATCCCGCCCAAGTCGTCGGTGCCGCCCCCGATCACCCCGGCCACCGATCCCACCGCCCTCCTGCGTTCGCTCGGCCGCCCGCCGCTGGACCAGAACGGGGCCGACCGCTACCTCGGGGCGGTGGCCGAGCGGGCCGCCGGCCTGGCCACGGCCCTGGCCGTCGCCGCCGGCATCCTCGCCCCCGGTTCCGAGGACTGATGTCGTGCTCTACGACGTGGCCGTCGTCGGGGGTGGCCCCGCCGGTCTGAGCGCGGCCACCTGGGCGGCCCGCTACCGCCGCTCGGTCCTGGTCGTCGACAGCGGCGAGTACCGCAACCGCTGGGTCGACCGCTCGCACGGGTACCTGGGCAACGACCCCGCCGACCCCATGGAGCTGCTCCGCCGGGCGCGGGCCGACCTCGCCCGGTACCCCGAGGTCACGTTCTGCGAGGGGCGGGTGTCGGCGGCCCGGCGCAACGCCGACGGGCAGTTCGTGCTGACCATCGGCGACGGCGTCCGCGACCGCGACACCGGCGGCGAGCACGCCGCCCTCCGGCTGGTCCTGGCCACCGGCGTGGTCGACGAGTTCCCGGAGGTCGACGGCTTCTTCGACCATTACGGGCGCAGCGTGTTCCACTGTGCCACCTGCGACGGCTACGAGGCCCAGGCCCGTTCGGTGGTCGTCCTGGGTTGGGGCGAGCACGTGGTGGCCTTCGCCCTGGGCATGCTCGATTGGGCCCGGGACGTCACCATCGTGACCGAGGGCCGGCGGCTGGAGGCCGGTGACGCCCACCGCTCCGTGCTGGCCCGCCACGGCATCGCTCTGTGGGAGGACGACGCGGTGGCCTTCGAGGGCGGCCCCGGCGGCCTGCAGGGCGTCCGGCTGGCCACAGGGAACGTGCTCGGCGCCGATATCGTCTTCTTCTCCATCGCCCACCGGCCGCGGCTGGAGCTGGCCGAGCAGCTCGGCTGCGACATGGACGGTGATGGCTGCCTGTGCGTCGACCGGGACGGGTTGACGTCGGTGGAGGGGTGTTTCGCGGCCGGGGACATCACCCCGGGCTTCCAGCTGGCGTCGATCGCCGCCGGCAAGGGGGCGGCGGCCGGGGTGGCCGCCGCCATCTCGCTGCAAGGCGAGCCCGGTGCCCCGGGGTCGCCGCCGCCCGCCCCCGACCCGGAGGCCGAGCTGGCCGCCGGGGGATGACCCGTACCCTTTCCGCTCTCGGCGGCGGTAGCTCAAGTGGGTGGAGCGGAAGGTCGATAAGACGGGTGTGAGCTCTGGCCGTCCGCTCGGCCGGGCCCCCTTCGGGCCGGACTTCGACTGCCTGCTGGCCGCGGCTCAGACCGGCGCGCCCTGGGCCCTCGAGCGGATCTACACCGGCCTGTCCCCGGCCGTGGTCGGCTACCTCCGGGTCCAGGGGGCCGCCGACCCCGAGGATCTCACCAACGAGGTGTTCCTGAGCGTGCTGCGCGGCATCGGGTCCTTCGCCGGTACCGAGCCCGAGCTGCGGTCCTGGGTCTTCACCATCGCCCACTCCCGGCTGGTCGACGAGCGCCGCCGGATCTCCCGGCGCCCCCAGACGGCCGGCGGGCCGGTCGACGAGCTCCCGGACCGAGCCGGCGGGGATGCCGAGCACGAGGCCCTTGAGCGGCTGAGCCGCCAGCGGGTGCACGACCTGTGCGAGCAGCTGGCGCCCGACCAGCGCGACGTCCTGCTCCTGCGCCTGATGGCCGGCCTGACCATCGAGGCCATTGCCGCGGCCATGGGTCGCTCGGAGGGCGCGGTCAAAGCCCTGCAGCGGCGCGGCCTGGCCAACCTCCGCACGATTCTCGAACGCGACCCCGTATCCCTTTGAGCCACTTCGACGGTGACATGGACGAGATGCCTGTTCCTCCCCTTGACGATCGAGCCCTTGATGCCCTCCTGACCGGCGCTCGCGCCGGCCAGTCCGGTTTCGACTGGCTGGTTCCCTTCGTCGAGGATCTGGAACAGAGCGCAGCGGCGCCAGCGCCGGTCGTTCGACCGGTGCTGGCCACGCTGCTGGCCCAGGGCTTCTCCACCGAAAAGGGCGACCTGCCGGCGACGGCAGCAAGCAATGTCACCGGGCCTGCGCCGCAGGCGGCCGGACTGCCGAAGTGGAGGAAGAAGAGGATGTTGATCAGTGAACTGCTGGCCGGGCTGGCCACCAAGCTCGCCGGCCTGGGCATGGCCGCCAAGGCCGGCCTCGGCCTCACCCTGGCCGCGGCCAGCACCACGGCGGCCGGGGCGGTGGGCGTGCTCCCCGCTCCCGCCCAGCACGCGGTGGCCACCGTGGTCGACGCCACCACCCCGTTCAGCTTCCCGGACACGGCCAACGCCAAGTCGAGCTTCGGGGCCACGGTGAGCAACGACGCCACCGGGGCGTCCGACGGTGTGCCCGGGGTCGACGGCAAGGCCGTCTCCGACGCGGCGAAGAACAAGCACACCGCCGACGCGCCCACCTCGACGGTCGATGCTGGCACGCCGGCCACCGGGGTCGGCGCCAACACCGGCGCCACCGGCCTCGACCGGGCCAACCAGACCCCGGCCGCCGGCCACGTGCCCACCTCCGTGCCGGCGGCAACCGGCAACTCCGGGACGCCCGGATCGCCGGCCTCGAACGGCCTCGGCACCGCGGCCACCACGCCGGCCGCCGGCCATGTCCCCACCAGCGTCCCGCCCGTCACGTCGGGCGGCTCGACCTCGGCCTCGAACGGCCTGGGCACCGCGGCCACCACGCCGGCCGCCGGCCACGTCCCGACCAGCGTCCCGGCCCGTCCGTAGTTTCAGCAATTCAGCAAGGTGAACCCGTGGACCGCCCCGCGCTGGTATGCGGGGCGGCCGGGTTCCCTGCTCAGATCCCCTGGGTGATGTCCCCCTGCTGGACCGCGTCGCCGTAGGCGGTGGCGCCGTCGGACAGCACGTTGGCGGCCACCGCGGCGTTGATCGGCGCCGCCAGGTTCAGGTTGACGAGGGACATGGCGTCGCGGTCGGGGAGCTCCTCGCCCGTCTCGGCGTCCAGTTCGGCATCGGTGAGGTCGGGAGTGGTGTCATCCATGCAGTCGACCTACCCGCACCGCCGCCGGGGCATTCCGGCGTCAGACGGCGAGCAGGTCGGCCAGGCCGCTGGTCTTCGACCGCAGCTTGAGCTTGGCCAGGGCCCGGCGCTCGACCTGGCGGGTCCCCTCGGCGCTGAGGCCGCACTGCTTGCCCACTTCGGCCAGGGTCCGGGCCTGGCCGCGGTCGAAGCCGTAGCGCAGGCAAACGACCCGGCGCTCGTCCTCGGTCAGCCCGGCCAGCAGCTGGGTCACGTGGGCGGGGAGGGAGGCGGCGATGATCTGGTCGATCGGCAGGGACGCCTCACGGTCCTGGATGACGTCGGCCAGCGTCGCCTCGCCGTCGGCGGCCAGCGGCTCGAACAGCGAGGCCGGGTGGGGGGCGAGGCGCAAGGCCTCGGTCACCCGGGCGCAGGTGAGGTCGCACTCGGCGGCCAGCTCGTCCACCCGCGGGGTGCGCCCGAGCTCCGATTCGAGCTGGCCCTGGGCCCGCTGCACCCGGGTGACCATCTCGCCGGCATGGACGGGCAGCCGGATCGTGCGGCCGGTGTTGGCGATGGCCCGGGTGATGGACTGGCGGATCCACCAGGTGGCGTAGGTCGAGAACTTGAACCCGCGGCTGAAGTCGAACTTCTCCAAGGCGTGGATCAGGCCCAGGTTGCCCTCTTGCACCAGGTCGAGGAGGGGGACCCCGGACGACCGGTACCGCTTGGCCACCGATACGACGAGCCGCAGGTTGGCCTCCACGAACGCCTTGGTCGCCCGCTGCCCGGCCTTGACCGCGGCCGCCAGCTCCTGGCGACGGTCGAGGGGCAGCGCGGCGTCCGGGTCCTCGGCCAGGGCCCGGGCCGCGGCCCGGCCGGCGTCGATGGTGCGGCCGAGGCGCTGCTCGTCCTCGCGGGTGAGCAGGTCGTACCGGCCGATCTGGTCGAGATAGAGGCGCATCGGGTCGGCATCGGCGGTCTCGGTCCCGGTGGGCATGTGCGCGGCTCCCTGCTCGTAATGTCCTCGAACATATAGTCAACGGCGCGAGGGCCCCGCTTGTTCCGTCAGCGGCAGTCCACGCAGGCGTCGGAGCCGGGGACGAACTGGGAGACCGACTTCTGCATCCTGCAGACCGCGCACAGCCGCGTCGCCGGCGCCTTGTCCCGCTTGGGGGCGACGGGGGCCTTCGTCGCCCGGGGCGCCCGGGGCGCGGCGGGGGCGCGGGGCGTACGGGCGGCGGCGGGGCGGGACGCGGGGGCGGGCGGGGGGGTCGGGGCCGGGGGCGGCACCGGGAACGGGGGGTCGTCGAGCATCAGGCCGGCGTCGAGGAAGGCTTCGTCCACCGCTTCGGGCACGGAGGCGTACCAGTTGTCGATCTCCAGCCGGGTCGGGATGCGGCCCTCCATGCGGACGTAGTCGTTGGGGCGGGCGTCGCCCGGGAGGCGGTAGCCGACGACCCAGCGCTTCCCGTTGGTCCACCGGGCCAGGTACAGCTCCGGGGCCCGCCAGACGCCGGCGGCCACCCGTCCGGGACCGTGGGACGCAGCCCCGACCGGCGAGGCCGCCTGGGCCATCCCGAGGACCCGCAGGACGGCCGACCCGGGGTCGCCGGGGACCGGATCGAGGAGCCGGATGGTGCGCTCGGACACCTCGATGGGCGCGCCCCGGCCCGCTCGCACCTGCTCGGCGGCGTCGGCGATGTCGGCGTCCATGGGGCCATGTTGCCGCCTGCCGGGCTTCTGGCCCAACTCCCCAGGTGCTGGGAGCCAACTCCCAGGTCCGAAAGCGCCGGGCCCGCCAGCCAGCAACTCGTTGCGCGCCTTCCCGTATGCGAACATGTGTTCGTGTCCGGCGACGCCGCGTCCATCCTGCATGCCGACCTGGACTCCTTCTACGCCTCCGTCGAGCAGCGGGACGACCCCCGGCTGCGGGGGCGGCCGGTGATCGTGGGCGGCGGGGTGGTGCTGGCCGCCAGCTACGAAGCCAAGGCCTTCGGCGTGCGCCCCGCGATGGGTGGCGGCCAGGCCCGGTCGCTGTGCCCTGGCCTGGTCGTCGTGCCCCCGAGGTTCTCGGCCTACGTCGAGGCCAGCAAGGCCGTGTTCGAGGTGTTCGAGAACACCACCCCGCTGGTGGAAGGGATCTCGATCGACGAGGCGTTCCTCGACGTGAGCGGGCTCCGGCGGATCGCCGGCACGCCAACGGAGATCGCCACCCGGCTCCGGGCCGAGGTCTGGGAGAAGGTCGGCCTGCGCATCACCGTCGGCGTGGCCCGAACCAAGTTCCTGGCCAAGGTGGCGAGCGCGGTGGGCAAGCCGGACGGTCTGCTCGTCGTCCCCCCGGACCAGGAGCTGGCCTTCCTCCACCCGCTCCCCGTCCAACGGCTCTGGGGAGTGGGAGCGGTGACGGCGGCCAAGCTGCACGGGCGGGGCATCTTCACGGTCGGGGAGGTGGCCGCCCTGCCCGAGGCCGCCCTGGTCTCGATGCTCGGCCGGGCCGGCGGTCGCCATCTCCACGCCCTGGCCCACAATCGCGACCCGCGCCCGGTGGCCGTGGGCCGCCGGCGCCGCTCCATCGGGTCCCAGCGGGCCTTGGGCAGCCGGTCCCGGTCCCCGGAGGAGGTCGACGCCGCCCTGCTCGGCCTGGTCGACCGCGTCGCCCGCCGCATGCGGGCCGCCGATCGGGTGGGTCGCACCATCGTGCTCCGGCTCCGCTTCGCCGACTTCACCCGGGCGACGCGATCGCACACCCTGCCCCGGGCGACGGCGGATACGCCCGTCCTGTTGGCCACCGCGCGCGGGCTGCTGGCCGCCGCCACGCCACTGATCGAGCGCCAGGGCCTGACCCTGGTCGGGATCTCGGTCGGCAACCTCGACGGCGACGGCGCCGTCCAGCTCAGCCTTCCGTTCGAGGGGCACCACGCTTCCGCCCTCGACCTCGCCCTCGACGACGTCCGCGACCGCTTCGGCTCGACTGCCGTCGGTCGCGCCGTCCTGCTCGGCCACGACCCCGGCTGGTCCCCGCCCATGCTCCCCGACTGACCCTGTCGCCCGCCGACGCCTGGGTGGTACGTTCCCGCTCGGGGTGGCGATGGCGAGGCGAACGATGCCGGCGGTGGCCATGTTCCTGTTTCTCGTCGCGTGCGGTGGAGGGTCCTCGAACAGCACGGCCACCGGCACGGCGGGCACGGGCGCCGACACCTCCAACCCTGTCAGCACCGTCACGACCAGGCCGGTCGCCGTAACGCCGGGCCCGCCGCAGACGCCGCTCACCGGTCCGCTGACCACGCCGGCGACCGTTCGGGGCAAGGACGACTACCTCCCCGCCGGCGTGCCCGACCAGATCTTCCCGCCCGGGACGGCGGCCTACCAGCTCCTGAAGGACGGCCAGTGCGGGCCGCTGCTGCGCCAGATCACCAAGGGCGAGGCCCCGACCACGGCGGCGTGGAGCGCGGGCGGGGTGCCCGCCACCCTGACCGACCTGTACACGTCAGCGGCCCAGGCGTGCTTGGCCCAGTGGGTGCCGGCCAAGGCCGCGTTCCAACGCGTGGTCACCTCCAAGCTGTGCGAGCCCGACCCGGCGAACCCGGGCGTCCTGCCCCCGTGGTCCTCCTCGTTCACGACGGCCACGGCCTGCCAGGAGGAGCGGCTGCGCGTGTACCGCTGGACCGAGAACCTCATCAAGGCCCACGACGCCAACCCCGCCTTTGTCCCGAACTTCCCCACCCCGCCGAAGGCCTGACGCCGCCGGCGTCGCCGCGTGACGACCGAACCAGTCACACCGGAGGCCGCCGCTCCCGACCCGACCCGAACCGTGCGGGCGACGTTCAAGGGCCTCGGCGCCGTGGTGGCGCCGACCTCGGCGGTCACCGGCCTGCTGTACTACTTCGGCTGGACGAGGAGCAGCTTCGAGGCCCGGCGGCTCGGCCTGGACGACAGCCTGCTCGGCTACTCGACCCAGGACTACCTGCTGCGCAGCATGTCGTCCATGCTTGCCCCCCTGGCGGTCGGGCTCCTGGTCGTCCTCGTGGCCGTCGCCTTCCACGCCCTGGTGACCGCCCGGGCCCGCCGGGCCGGCACCGCCGGCCAGCCTCTGGCCCGGCTGTCGATCGGCGCGGCCGGCGTGGGCGCCGTCGCCCTCGTCGCCGGCTTCGTCGGCACGCGGGTCAGCGACAGTACGCGGGCGGTGTACCTCGTCGCGCCGCTGGCGGTGACGGCCGGCCTCGTGCTCCTGGTCTACGCCGCCGCCCTGTACCGGCAGGCGTTCGCCGCCCGCCATGCCGGTGCGACGTGGGGGTTCCCCCGGGCCTACAACGGCCTGGTCGTGGGCGCCGTCGTCATGCTGCTCATGGTCAGCCTCTTCGCCGACGTCGGCCGGTACGCGGTGGTCAAGGGGTACAAGCTCGCCGACCAGGTGGAGGCGCTGGTGCCCCGTCAGCCGGGCGTCGTCCTCTACAGCGAGAAGCGGCTCTACCTGCAAGCCCCGGTCGTCGAGACCCGGCTGGATCCCGAGAACGCGGCCTACAACTACGCCTACAGCGGCCTCAAGTTCCTGTTCCGGGCCGACGGCAAGTTCTTCCTCCGACCCGAAGACACCCGAGCGCGGGTCAACATCATCGTCCCCGACGGGTTGGACATCCGCCTCGAGCTGTACCCCGCAGCCCCGCCGAGGTCGTAGGGCGGCGGCGCGCTCGGTTCAGCCGGCGGTGGGAGCGGGCTGACAGTCGACGGCGACAGCCAGGGCAGCGCAGATCTCGCGCATCCTGTCGTCGCTCAGCACGCCCAACCGCTCCACGAGCACGGCCACCGAGATGCTCTCGACAGAGTCGAGGTTGACGGCGCTCACCTTCGGGACGGGATCCTCGCCCGGATCGAGTACCACCTCGCTCGGTAACCCGCGGATGTTCGTCGTGCAGGGCGCGACGAGAGTGCGGCGCAGCCGGGGGATGGCGACGTCACGTGAGAGCACTACCACCGGACGACGGCCGAGCTCGGCGAGCTCCGACCACCACACCTCGCCCCGCCGGGGCAGGGATGTCACGATTCGGCAGCTGCCTCGCGGAACGACCGGAGGTCGCCCCAGTCGTCGGGCTCCTCGAGTGGGTGCTCGTCATAGGCCGCGTAGGCCGCGTCGATCTCGCCGGCCCGATGGCGAGCGAGCAAAGCTCGCAGCGCCTCGTCGAGCAGCACGGCGTCGCTGGCGCCGGGCCGGCTGCTGCGAGCCTCCGCCAACAGCTCACCGTCGACGGTTGTGCTTACCCGAACCCGAGCCATGCCACAAGGATGCTGTAGCTATGCCACTCCGGCAAGTGATCTGTGGGCCCCGCCTTCCGCTCGGCTGGCGAGACGACGAGCCGGGCAATTCCTGGTTCAGCCCGCGGCGGGAACCGGCTGACCGGTGAGGAGGTCGGCGAGCCGGGCGATGGCGGCGACGGCCGGCGAGTCGGGCACGGCGTCGATGGGGGACAGCCCCTCGCGCTCGGCCTGGGTCAGGTCGGGGTCGTAGGGGACCCGGATGGCGGGGCTCAGTCCCGGGTGGTCGGGCTCGTCGCGGAAGCGGTTGGCGACGATGATGCTGCGCCGGGCCTCGACCATGGGCAGCAGCCGGCGGGCGGTCATGGCCGACCGCCACGCCGGTCCCACGACCACGACCACGTCCTCCGAGAAGCCGTGGTACCGCTCGAACGGGGTGGTGGGCCCGGCCTCCAGGTCGGCGATCACGTCCCAATCCGGGGCGCTGAACCCGAGCAGGATCTGCAGGATGGCGGCGACGGACCGGCGGGTCTCGTCTTTGTCGATGGTCGACCGTCCGGTTGCGGTGTCGACCGCCCCGATCTTGCCCAGGCCCAGGAAGCGGACGCCGTCGGGGGCGACGGCGGCGAAGCGCTCGACCGCCTCCTCCGGGGAGATGCCGCCGGCCAGCTGCCAGCCGTACATGCCCGCGGCGGACTCCTCCACCGCCTCGGCGGGCAGACCGGCATCGGTCGGGGCCAGGCCCAGGCTGATGGCCAGGCCGGGACAGGTGTCGAGGTCGGCGGCGAACACCTTGCGGCCCCGGCGGGCCAGGGTGCGGGCCAGGGTCGACGAGATGACCGTTTTGCCTGCGCCACCCTTGCCGATCATGGCCACACGCAGCCCGAGGCGGCGGCGGGCGTCGGCCACCGCGTCCGGGTCGGCGGCGGCCAGCTGCTCGTCGGCCCGCCGGTCGATCGACTCCAGCGTGGCCAGGTAGCGGTCGAGGGCGGCCAGGATGGCATCGGACTGGCGGTCCCGGGACGTGGTCGACGCGGTGCGGCGGTAAGAGCGGGCCTGCCGCTGCGCGCCGAGCCAGCCGAGGAGGTCCGCGGCGGCCTCGGCCGACGCGACGGCCACCGCCCGCCGCCGTTCGAGCCCGTCGATGACGGCTGCCTCTCGCGCCGCCCGCTGCTCGTCGGTCCACATCGTCATGGGGGGCGACTCTACCGACCCCCTGTCACGGCGCCGCGATAGCCGAAAGGATGTCGAGGCGGGCCGCCCGCCGGGCGGGGCGGAGCGCGGCGAGCACCCCGGCCACCGCACCGGCCAGCAGCACGACCACCAGCTGGCCCACCGGGGCGGCGAAGGTCAGGGCCTCGCCCGACGACGCGGCCTGGACCAGCGCCCAGCCCAGGAACACGCCCAGTCCCAGGCCGCCGGCGGTGCCGAACAGGGCGATGATCACCGATTCCCACCGGACCATCGACCGCACCTGGCTGCGGGTCAGGCCCACGGCCCGGAGCAGGCCCAGCTCCCGGGACCGCTCGTGGATGGCCAGCGACATGGTGTTGGCGATGCCCATGAGGGCGATGAGGATGGCCAGCAGGAGCAGGACGTAGACGATGCCGAGGAAGGTGTTCACCCCCGACGAGACCGAGGCGGCGTACTCCTTGCGGTCCTGAACGGTGGCCCCACCCACGCCGGCGGTCACCTCCTCGACCGAGGCCTTCCCGGCGACGAGGCCCACCGACGGGCGCAGGTCGACGAGGACCCGGGTGTCCAGATCCTGGGCCGCGTGGGGCGCCCAGGCCGCCCGGCTGACGAGGTAGTCGCCCACCACGTCCGCCGTCTTGTAGATGGCGCCGACGGTGAGCGTGGCGTTCCCGCCCTGCACGAACTGCATGGGGACGGGCGTGCCGAGCGTCCACTTCCGGGCGTCGGCCTCCTTCTGGGAGACGGCGACCTGGTCGGCGCCGAGGGTGGCGACCGAGCCCTGGCGCACGTCGAGGTCGAGCATGGTGTCGAGCACGGCGGTGTCGGCGACGGTGAGGGCTCGGCCCCGCCCGTCGACTGCGGCCACCCCTTGCCCGATGCCCACGGCCGCCCGGACCACGGGCAGCGCCGCCACCTGCCCGGCCAGCTGGGGGCTGAACCCGCCCGGGCCGAACCCACCCTTGTTGACCACCAGGTCGCCGCCGAAGGACTTGGTCACGCTGTTGCCCACCGAGGTCTTGAGCGACGCCGCGAACACGGTGAACAGAGTCACCACGCCGACGCCGACCATGAGGGCGGCCGCCGCGCCCGACGTGCGGCGAGGGTTACGCATGGCGTTCTGGCCGGCCAGACCGCCGGTGACGCCTCGGAACCGGCGCAGCGGCCGGTGGGCCATGGCCGCCGCCGGTCGGGCGGCGAGGGGGCCGAGCACGACCACGCCGACGATGGTCAGCACCGCCCCCAGGCCGGCCAGGGCCAGCACGCTCCCCCCGTGGCCCAGGACCGCGGCCAGGACCACGACCACGCCGAGGCCGGTGACGGCGGCGCCGGCCACCACCCGGGCGACGGAGACGCCCGCCGCCTCGGCGGCGTGCTCGCGCAGGGCGGCGAGGGGCGGGATGCGGGAGGCCCGCACCGCGGGGACCACGCCGGCGACCAGGGTGACCACCGTCCCGACCACCATGCCGACGACCGCGGTGCCGCCGGAGAACACCAGGCCCCCGGCCGGCAGGGAGAAGCCGAAGGCGTCGAACAGGCCCTTGAGCAGGCCGGCGATCAGCACCCCGCCGACCAGCCCGGCGGCGGAGGCCGCCAGCCCGACCACCAGGGCCTCGACCACGACCGACGTCACGATCTGGCGGCGAGCCGCCCCCAGCGCCCGCAGCAGGGCCGACTCGCGGCTGCGCTGGGCGACCAGGATCGAGAACGTGTTGTAGATGCTGAAGCTGGCTACCAGCAGGGCGATGCCGGCGAACACGGTCAGGAAGGTGGTGAAGACGTTGAGGAAGCGCTGGCCCAGGGTGTCGATGCTCTCGCTGGTGAACTGCTTGCCGGTCAGGGCCTCGACGCCGTCGCCCAGGACGGGACGGATGGTGGCGACCAGCTCGTCCTGGGTTACGCCGGGGGCGGCCTTGAGCGAGATGCTCGAGGCCTGGTCCGGGCGGGCGGCCACGTGGATCTCGGCACCGTGCAGAGTGAAGGCGGTGAACGTGCTGGACCCGAACCCGTCGGCACCGCCGAAGGTGGCGATCCCGACGACGGTCACCGGGACGGGATCGGGGGTCTGCACCGTCGTTCGGGACCCGACGTGGAGCTTGCCGGCGTCGGCCGCCCCCTTGTTGACCACCACTTCGTCGTCCGCCTGGGGGGCCCGCCCGGCGACCAGCCGGTAGGGGTTGAGGGCGGGGTCGTCGATCCAGTTCCCGGCCAGGCGGGGCGGGCCGGCAGCGCCCACCGGCTTGCCGTCGGCCCCCACCAGCTGGCCATAGCCCTCGATCGAGGGGGCGGCGGCGGCCACGCCCGGCAGGGCCCGCAAGCGGTCGGCGAGGGCGACCGGGACGGTCCCGCGCTGCTCCCGGTCCGGCCCCCGGCCCCCGTCGGCCTCCAGCTTGACCGTGCTGCGCACCACCGCGTCCGTGCCGGCGTTGGCGCTGGTGAACAGGCTGTCGAAGTTGGCCCGCAGGGTGTCGCCGAGGACCAGGGTCCCCGACAGGAAGGCGATGCCGATGAAGACGGCCAGCGACGTGCCCACCAACCGGCGCTTGTGGGCCCACAGGCCCTTCAGGGTGATCCGTGCCATGCCGTTCATCCCGTGATCGCCTTCATTCGGTCGAGCACGGTCTCGGGGGTGGGGGCGGCGAGGTGGTCGACCACCCGGCCGTCGGCCAGGAAGACGACCTGGTCGGCGGCGCTGGCGGCCACGGGGTCGTGGGTGACCATGACCACGGTCTGGCCCATGTCCCGCACCGCGGCGGCCATGAAGCCCAGGATCTCGGCACCGGCCCGTGAGTCGAGGTTCCCCGTCGGCTCGTCGGCGAAGACGATGGCGGGACGGCTGGCCAGCGCCCGGGCGACGGCCACCCGCTGCTGCTGGCCGCCGGACAGCTCGGAGGGGCGGTGCCGCAGCCGGTCGCCCAGGCCCACGGTGGCGATGACGTGGTCGAGCCAGTCCCGGTCGGGCTTGGCCCCGGCCAGGTCGAGGGGCAGGGTGATGTTCTCCAGGGCGCTGAGGGTCGGGACCAGGTTGAAGGACTGGAACACGAAGCCCACCTGCTCCCGGCGGACCAGCGTGAGCGCCTTGTCCGACAGCGCCCCCAGCTCCTGGGTGCCGATGAAGACCTGGCCCGACGTGAGCGAGTCGAGCCCGGCGACACAGTGCATGAGGGTCGACTTGCCCGAGCCGGAGGGGCCCATGACGGCGGTGAACATGGCGCCCGGGAGGTCGACGGTGACGTCGTCGAGGGCGCGCACCTCGGTGGAGCCGGCGCCGTAGACCTTGGTGGCGTGCACGGCCCGGGCCGCCACGCGGGTGGCGGTGGTGGTGGTTGTCATGCCGCCATCCTCCACGTGGGCGGGTCGGCCGTCGTCGGGCGGGAGGAGGCTTGGCGACTGCGCCCGCCGGGGTAGGCCGGCTCGGTCAGGCCGTCCAGCCGGGGCGGACGAGACCGGACTCGTAGGCGATGACGACCAGCTGGGCCCGGTCGCGCGCCCCGAGCTTGACCATGGCCCGGCTGACGTGGGTCTTCGACGTCGCCGGGCTGAGGTAGAGCCGCTCGGCGATCTCCTCGTTGGTCAGCCCGCCGGCCACCAGGGCCATGACCTCGCGCTCGCGGTCGGTCAGCCGGGCCAGTTCGGCCGCCACCCCCGGCTCCCGGGCCCGGCTGGCGAACTCGCCGATGAGGCGGCGGGTGACGCTGGGGGAGAGGAGGGCGTCGCCGGCGGCCACGGCCCGGACGGCCCGCAGCAGCTCGACCGGCTCGGTGTCCTTGACCAGGAACCCGCTGGCACCCACCCGGATGGCTTCGAAGACGTACTCGTCGAGCTCGAAGGTGGTGAGGATCACGATGCGCACGTCGGCCAGCCGGTCGTCAGCGGCGATGAGGCGGGTGGCTTCCAGCCCGTCACGACCGGGCATGCGGATGTCCATGAGGACGACGTCGGGCCGCAGCTCCAGGGTCAGGCGGACCGCTTCGTCCCCGTCGCCCGCCTCGCCCACCACCTCGATGTCGGGCTGGGCGGCCAGCAGGGCGCAGAACCCGGCCCGCACCAAGGCCTGGTCGTCGGCCAGCAGGACCCGGATCACAGGGTGGCGCCAGCGGCGCCCCGAGCGGCATCCAGCGGCAGCGAGGCCCGGACCCGGAACCCGCCGCCCGGTCGCGGCCCGGCCTGCAGCTCCCCGGCCAGCGCGGCGGCGCGCTCTTTCATCCCCAGGATCCCGTTGCCGCCCCCCGAGCCGTTCGACGCACCGTGGCCGTCGTCGTCGACCTGGACGTCGAGGGCATGCTCGCCGTAGGTCAGCGAGATGGTGGCGGTCGCCCGGCCGGCGTGGCGGGTGACGTTGGTCAGCGCCTCCTGGATGATGCGGAAGGCGGCCAGGTCGACACTGGGGGGCAGGGGGCGGGGCTGGCCGTCCGTCAGCACCCGCACGTCGAGACCGGCGGCGGTGGCGCCGGCGACCAGGCGATCGAGGTGGTCGAGCCCGGCGGTGGGGGCGCGGGGCTCGCCCTCGTCGACCTGGCGGAGGACCTCCAGCACCGACCGCAGTTCGCCGAGGGCGTCCTTGCTGGCCTGGCGGATGGCGGTCAGGGCGGTGCGGGCCTGCTCGGGCTGCTCGTCCATCAGGTGCAGCGCCACCCCGGCCTGGACGTTGATGAGCGAGATGTCGTGGGCCAGGACGTCGTGCAGCTCCCGGGCGATGCGCATGCGCTCCTCGCCCGCCCGCCGGCGGGCCTCCTCCTCCCGGGTGCGGACGGCCTCGATCCCCCGCTCCCGCCGGGCCCGCACGACCTCGGCCGCGGTAGCCAGGGCGATCAGCCAGGCGGCCAGCCCGACGGCGGCGGCCAGACCTGGTCCGGGCTTGTCGTGCAGGACGGTGTCGGCCAGCAGGAAGCTCGGGTAGCCGACGGCCAGCGACGCCCACGCCGCCCGGCGGTGGCCGGTGATGACGGCGTTGGCGAAAGCGACGACCAGGGCCAGGAAGATCGGGCCGTTCGGGTAGTCCGCGGCGGCGTAGGCCAAGGTGGTGGCGAGCACGACGGCCAGGACCGCGGGGGGGTGCCGGCGGCGGCCGGCGAGGGCCGCGGCCCCGGCGGCCAGCAGCAGGGCAGCGCCCACGTCGTAGTGGCGGACCCCGGTCTGGTGGTGCCCGGCCAGCCAGGACCCGAGCACCTCGATGGCGGCGATGGGCAGGACCGGCGCCAGCTCCCCCACCCACGGGCGCGCCGGCCGATCCTCCATGTCCGCAACGGTAGGTGGGCCTGCGGCCGGCCGTCGTCGTCCCGAGGGGGGCGCTCCGCCTACTCCCGCGGGAGTACCCCCGGTCGGCGGGGGCGGGTCAGGGGTGGCGCGCCGACCACCAGGCGTCGAGGCGGCGGCGGGCTTCGTCCTCGCCGAGGGGGCCCTCGTCCAGGCGCAGCTCGTAGAGGAACCTCCAGGCCTTGCCCACGTCGGGGCCGGGGCCGATGCCGAGCTGCTCCATGATCTGGTTGCCGTCCAGGTCGGGGCGGATCCTGTCGAGCTCCTCCTGCTCGCGGAGCTGGGCGATGCGCTGCTCCAGCAGATCCATGCGCCGGGACAGCTCGGCCGCCTTGCGCTGGTTGCGGGTGGTGCAGTCGCAGCGGGTCAGCTCGTTGAGCCGGTCGAGCAGGGGGCCGGCGTCGGTGGCGTAGCGGCGGACGGCGCTGTCGGTCCACAGGTCGTCGCCGTACCCGTGGAAACGCAGGTGCAGCTCGACCAGGCGGCGGACGGCGGCGATCTCGTCCTCGGGGTACCGCAGGGCCCGCATCCGCTCCTCGGCCATGCGGGCGCCGACGACCTCGTGGTGGTGGAACGAGACGCCCCCTTTGCCGAACGAGCGGGTCTTGGGCTTGCCGATGTCGTGGAGCAGGGCGGCCAGGCGCAGGATCTTGTCGGGCCGGGTCTTCTCGACCACGGCGATGGTGTGGGCCAGCACGTCCTTGTGGCGGTGGACCGGGTCCTGCTGCAAGGCCAGGGCGGGCAACTCGGGGAGGAACTCCTCGGCCAGGCCGGTGTTGACCAGGAACCACAGCCCGTCGCCCGGCTGCTCGACCACCAGCAGCTTGTCCAGCTCCATGCGGATGCGCTCGGCGGCCACGATCTCCAGCCGGCTGCGCAGCCGCTTGACCGCGGCAAGCAGATCCTCGTCCGGGAGGAGGCCGTAGCCGGCGATGAACCGGGCGGCGCGCAGCATGCGCAGGGGGTCGTCGGTGAACGACTCGTCGGGCGAGAGGGGGGTCCGCAGCCGGTAGGCGGCCAGGTCGGCCAGCCCGCCGAAGGGGTCGATCAGGTCGGCGGAAGGCAACCGTAGGGCCATGGCGTTGACGGTGAAGTCGCGGCGGGAGAGATCCGCCTCGATGGCGTCGGAGAACTCGACGTCCGGCTTGCGGGAGTCCGGCGAGTAGGCCTCGGCCCGGTGGGTGGTGATCTCGTAGGTCCGCCCGGCCTTCTTCAGGCCGATGGTGCCGAACCGCTTGCCCTGGTCCCACATGGCGTCGGCCCAGCCGGAGACCACGGCCTCGATGTCGTCGGGGCGGGCGTTGGTGGTGAAGTCGAGGTCGTCGAGCGCCTCCAGCGACCGCCCGAGGATGGCGTCGCGCACGCTGCCCCCGACGAGGTACAGCTTCCAGCCCGCGGCGGCGAAGCGCTCGGCCAGCGGCGCCGTCTCCTCCAGCAGGGGCTGGAGCCGTTCGGGGATCATCACGGGCAGGGTACGTCGCCCGAGCCCCCCGGTACGCTGGAGATCGACAATGACCACCGTCGCCGCCGAGGTCCTGCAGTGGGGCTGGGAGCGGGCTCGCACGGGCCCGTGGCGGGGCGACGGGCAGGTGGCCCTGCTGGCGCCGCTGCCGCCGGGGGGACCGCCGACGGTCCAGTTCCTGCAGCGCTGCCTCGAATCGCTGACGGCCCGGGGGTTCAGCCGCGTGGTCACCAGCGCCCTGGCCCCGGCCGAACAGAGCGCCTTCGTGACCCTGGGTTTCGAGGAGTACGAACGGCTCCACCTGCTGAGCCACGACCTGCGCGACGTCGAGCGCCCGGCCAAGGATGCCGGCCGGCTCCTGCGCCGCGGGCGGACGTCGGACTGGCCCGCGGTCCTGGCCGTGGACGCCGCCGCCTTCGAGCCGTTCTGGCGCCTCGATCGGGGCGGCCTGCAGGAGGCCATCGATGCCACGCCGGTCACTCGCTTTCGCGTGGCCGCCGCGGCACGAGGCGAGCCACCCGGGCTGGCGGCGTACGCCATCACCGGTTGCAGCGAGAACCAGGGGTACCTGCAGCGCCTCGCCGTCGACCCGGCCCATCGCCGCCGGGGGCTGGGCCGGGCCCTCGGCCTCGACGGGCTGCGCTGGCTGGCCCGCCGGGGCGTGGCCGGCGCGGTCGTCAACACCCAGCTCGGCAACGACGCCGCCCTCGCTCTGTACCTGTCGCTCGGTTTCCGCAAAGAGCCGACCCAGCTCTCCGTGCTCCACCGCCGGCTTCCGTGACCGGGCGCCCCCGGCTGGCCGCGGCCGCCGTCGCCCTGGTCGTCGCCCTCAGCCCGGCCGTGGCCGCGGCCCAGGCACCGCCCGCGCCCGCGGCCAAGGGGCGGATGACGTTCGTGGCCCAGAGCAACTGGGTCTCGTCCGGGGGGACGTTCCTGCTGCGGGTCCACGTCGACCGGCCCACGGGGGCGTCCAACCTCGAGTTCGACATGACCCTGTTCCCGGCCGTTGCCACTCGGTCCGAGTTCGGCGAGACGCTGGCCGACCACATGAGCGACTCGGCCCTGGTCGCCCTGCAGCCGGTCATGCTGTCGAACCTGCCGGTGGAGACCAACGGGGACGTCGTGCTGTCCATCCCCATCCGCGACCCGTCGCTGCCCCGGGACCCCAGCCGGGTGCTGCTCCCGCCCCGCGACGGCGTGTACCCGTTGCGGGTCGAGCTGCGGGACCGCCTGACCGGCGCGCTGGTCGACCACTTCGTGACCCACCTGCTCAGCACGCCCGAGGTGCACACCACCCCCAAGCTGGGCCTGGCCCTCGTCCTGCCCGTCGACCTCGGCCCGGTCCTGCAGCCGGACGGCTCGCGCCCCCTGCCGGACGACGACACCCTCACCACCACCGCCCAGGCCGTCGACGCCATCCGCACCACGCCCTTCGCCCTCGCCCCCACGCCCGAGACGGTGACCGCGCTGGCCGGGGCCAACGAGCCCAAGGCCAAGGCCCTGCTGGCATCGCTCAAGGGGGCGGCGGGCGACCGCGCCGTCCTGGCCGGGCCGTACGTGCCGGCCAACCTGGCCGGGATGCAGGCCTCCGGGCTCGACGGGGAGGTGGCCAGTCAGATGGGCCGGGGCCTGGCCACCCTGACCGACACCCTTGGCGCCCGGGTCGACTCCCGGACCTGGCTGGCCGAGGGCGCCCTGGACCCCGGGTTCGTCGACGTGCTGGCCGGGTGGGGCTACGACCGGGTCGTCACCGGCGACGAACTGCTGGCCCCCATCCCCAACCAGCAGCTGACTTTGACCCGGCCGTTCGTCCTGACCGGGCGCCAGACCCGGGTCCAGGCCGCGGCGGCCGACGCCGGGCTGGCCGCCCACTTCGTGACCGGCGGCAACCAGGCCTTGCTGGCCTACCAGATGCTGGCCGACCTGGCCGTCGTCTACCTCGACCGCCCCGGCGACGACGCCCGCCGCGGGGTGGCCGCCGTCGCCCCCCGGGGGTGGAAGCCGAACCGGCAGTTCCTCGACGTGCTCACCGTCGGCCTGGCCTCGTCGCCCATCCTCGAACCGGTGTCGCTGGACACGCTCTTCGGCACCGTCCCCAACGCTCGTGACGACACCGGCGGAGTGATGGTGCGCAAGCCGGCGACCGCGCCCCCCGGCGGTGTGGCCGAGGTGGCCGCCGACCTGCGCACGGCCCGGCGCCAACTCGAATCGCTGGGCTCGGTGCTCGGCTCGGGCAACACCACCTCGGCGGTGATCGAGGAACGGCTCCTGCTGGCCGAGTCGGCCGACCTCAAGACCCGCCGCCAGCGCGACGCCTACATCGAGAGCGCCAACAGGCTGGTCACCGACCAGCTCGACCAGATCCACATGCCCGAGGGGCGCTCGATCACCCTGACCGCCCGGACCGGGGAGATCCCGGTCACCTTCCAGAACAACACCGGCAAGCCGGTCCGGGTCATCGTGAAGATCGAGAGCGACAAGCTCGACTTCCCCCGGGGCACGACCGAGACCCTCGAGCTGAACCGGCTGAACACTACGGAGCGCTTCCCGGTGGTCGCCCGCACGTCCGGCGCCTTCCCGATCCGCATCACCCTGGAGTCGCCCGATGGCGGCTTGGTGGTCGGGCGGGCCCGCATCACGGTACGGTCGACCGCCGCGTCCGGGGCCAGCCTCGTCGTCGCCCTCGGCGCGGCGACCTTCCTGGCCGTCTGGTGGGGGCGGAATGCCATGAAGGGCCGTCGAGCGAAAAGGCTGGTGCCCGAAGCGTCATGACCATCAGAATCGTCACCGACAGCAGCTGCGACCTCCCCGAGGAGCTGGTGGCCGAGCTGGGGATCGACGTCATCCCCCTCACCATCCGCTTCGGTGACGAGGAGCTGGTCGACCGGCGCGACCTGACGCCGGCGCAGTTCTGGGCCCGGGCCGCGACCTCGGCGGTGCTGCCGTCGACGGCCGCCCCTGCTCCCGGCGCCTTCGAGGAGGTGTTCCGCAAGGCGGAGGCCGACGGGGCCGAGGGGGTGGTGTGCGTCAACCTGTCGTCCAAGCTTTCCGCCACCGGCGAGTCGGCCCAGGCCGCGGCCCGGGCGGTGGCCGACGACATCCCCGTCCGGGTGGTCGACTCGCTGTCGGTGACCCTCGGGCTGGGCATGATCGTGGTCGAGTCGGCCCGGCGGGCGGCGGCGGGGGCGGGCCTGGAGGAGATCGTCGCCCTGGCCGACGACATGGCCGCCCGGACCAAGGTGTTCGGCAGCCTCGACACCCTGGAGTACTTGAAGAAGGGGGGGCGGATCGGGGCGGCCCAGGCCCTGCTCGGCTCCATCCTGTCGATCAAGCCGGTGATCGAGGTGGTCGACGGCAAGGTCGAGCCGGGGCCGAAGGTCCGCACCCGGTCCCGGTCGCTGCAGTGGCTGGCCGACAAGGTGGCCGAGTTCCCCCGGGCCGAGAACCTGGCCGTGCTCCACGGCGACGCGCCCGACGTGGACGCCCTGCTGGCCCTGCTCGCCCCCCACTACCCCCGCGAGCGCATCGTCGTGGGCCAGCTCGGGGCGGTCGTCGGCGCCCACACCGGGCCCCGGACCATCGGCGTCGCCTTCCAGAGCGCTCCTCCGACTGCACCCGGGGCCGGTACCGTCTCCTAGGTGGCAGAAGCTCTTCCCGGCGTCCACACCGAGCGGGTCCTGGCCGGGCGCTACCGGCTGAAGCGGCTCATCGCCAAGGGGGGCATGGCCGAGGTCTGGGAGGCGGTCGACGACATCCTGGGCCGGCCGGTGGCGGTCAAGATCCTGCACCCCCACCTGGCCGCCGACGAGTCGTTCCGGGAGCGCTTCCGGCGGGAGGCCATCGCCGCCGCCCGCCTGGCCCACCCGAGCATCGTGGCCACCTACGACACGGGCACGGACGACGGGATCACCTTCATCGTCATGGAGCTGGTCGAGGGCAAGACGCTGCGCCAGACCCTCAACGAGCTGGGGCCCCTGCCCCCCGGCCGGGCGGTCCACATCGCCGCCCAGGTGGCCGCCGCCCTCCACTACGCCCACAACGCCGGCATCGTCCACCGCGACGTCAAGCCGGCCAACATCCTCGTCTGCCCCGACGGTCGCCTCAAGGTGGCCGACTTCGGGATCGCCAAGGCGGTCGAGGACTCCGAGCCGGACCGTCCCAGCCCCGCCGACGCCCTGACCAGCACCGGCACCATCGTCGGGACGGCGCAGTACCTGGCCCCCGAGCAGGTCGACGGCCGCCCGGTCGACGCCCGCACCGACGTCTACGCCCTCGGCGTCGTCCTCTACGAGATGCTGTGCGGCCGGCCCCCCTTCACCGGGGACACCGACATGGCCGTCGCCCTCAAGCACGTCACCACCGACCCCCTGGCCCCCCGGCAGGTGCGCGGCGGCATCCCCCGGGGCCTGGAGACCGTCGTGCTGCGGGCCATGGCCAAGGCGCCGGAGGCTCGCTACCAGTCGGCCGCCGAACTGCAGACCGCGCTGCTGTCCACCGACCTGGCCGCCGAGGACGAGACCCACGTGGCCGCGCCGGTGCGGCCGCCGGTCATGGCCGGCTCGGCCGGCGCAGACGCCCCCACCCCGCCGCGGGGCATCCCGCCGAGCTTCGTGCAGAGCGAGCGGCGGTGGCTGGTGCCGACGGTGGCCATCGTCGCCGTCGCCGTGACCCTGGGCGTGGTCGGCATCCTGTTCGCCCGCTCCGACGCCGGCCACAAGCTGCTGGACAACTTGACCCCGACCGAGCAGCCGGCGGCCAGCCAGCAGTCGTTCCCGACGCCGACCCCCCTGGCCTTCGACCCCCCGCCGGGGAGCGGGGTCGAGCACGACGAGCAGCTGCCCAACCTGGTCGACGGCGACACGTCCACGGTGTGGAGCACCGAGAACTACTCGACCAGCCAGTTCGGCGGGCTCAAGCCCGGCGTCGGGGTGATCCTGCGGCTCGACGCGGCCCACAAGCTCAAGGAGCTGAAGGTGACGTCGCCCAGCGCGGGATGGTCGGCCGAGGTGCTGGTGTCGGACTCGCCGAAGACCACCCGGGCCGCCTGGGGGGACCCGGTCGACTCGAAGAAGGGGATCGAACCGGGCACGACCACCTTCGACCTGGGCGGCAAGACCGGTGGCGCGGTGCTGCTGTGGATCACCGACCTGGGCCGAGGGACCTCGGTGAGTATCGCCGAGCTCCTCCTCGGGGGGTAGCCGCGCCATCGCAGGCGACGACGGGGCGGACGATGCCGCGCTGGTGGCCGCCGCCCGGGCCGGCGACCGGGCCGCCCTCGACCGGCTGCTCCGCCGTCACTACGACCGCCTGTACGCGGTCTGCCGGCGCATGACCGGCGACCCCGCGGACGCGGCGGACGCCTGCCAGGAGGCCATGATGGCCATCGTCCGCGGCCTCCCGAGGTTCGACGGGCGCAGCGCCTTCGCCACGTGGGCCTACCGGGTGACGACGAACGCCTGCCTGGACGAGCTCCGGCGCCGCCGGCGCCGACCCGAGCCGGGCCTGCCCGAGGGGCCGGGCGAACCGGCGTCGCCGGTGGACGACGCCGAGGGGGCGGTGACACGGCTGGATCTCGACGCCGCCCTCCAGTCCCTGCCCGGCGACTACCGGGCGGCCGTCGTCCTCCGGGACGTGAGCGGGCTCTCCTACGAGGAGATCGCCACCGCTCTGGACATCCCTGCCGGCACCGTCCGCTCCCGCATCGCCCGGGGCCGGGCCGCCCTGATCCCCCTTCTCGCCGCCGGCCGGAACCCCGCCGCCCCTCCGGAACGTCCAACCAGTACATGAGCGATCGGCACGCGGATCTGGAGGCGCTGAGCGCCTTTGTCGACGGGGAGGCCCCGGAGTGGGCCGACCACGTCGCCGGGTGCGAGGCGTGCGCGGGGTCGGTGGCCGCGCTGCGGGCCGTGGCCCGGGCGGTCGCCACACCGGTCGACGTGCCCGCCCCGATGGTGCGAGAGCGGGCGATCGCGGCCGCACTGGCCGGTCCGGGTCCCGAGCCCGTGGCCAACGGGGCCCGGATCCGTCGATCCTCGAGCATCCCCACCCGATGGCTCGTCCCCGCGGTGGCGGCCATGATCCTCTTCCTGGTCGGTGGTGCCGCGGTGGTGACCATCGGCGGGCGGCACTCGACGAGCGAGACGGCCACGGTGAACGCCCCGGAGTCGAGCGCGAAGTTCGCCACCGGGCCCGGGGCGGCGGCCGACAGCTCGGCGGCCGGGCCCGTCACCGACCTGGGCGACGTCCCCGACGCCACCACCCTGGCCGCCCGGGCCCGCCCCGGCCTCACCTCCCGCACCGCGTCGGGAGCGTCCGGAGCGGCGACCGCCGCCCCGGCGGCGCCGAGCGCCGTGGCTGCGCCCGTTCCCGCCCCGGCCGTCGTCGGCACCCGTCCGTGCGAGGAGCAGGCCCGGGCCCGACAGCCGTCGCTCGGCCCGGTCGTCTACTTCGCCACCGCCCGGCGGGGCAGCGTCCCCGCCGTGGTCCTCGGGTTCTCGACCGGGCCCGACCCGGCCCAGGTCACTCTGCTGATGCTGGCGCAGGACGGCTGCGGCGAACTGCTCCGGGTGGCCGGGCCCTGAACGCCCCGGCGGCGGCGGCCAGCGCCACGCCGGCCCACCCCATCCAGCGCACGGTGCCCAGGCGGTGGCCGCTCGAGATCCAGCCCGCCCAGGTCATGGCCGCCGCAGCCAGCAGCGCCGAGGCCGCCGCGCCCAGCGGGCTGCCGCCCCGGGCCACGGCCACGACGGCCTCGGCGACGAAGATGCCGACCAGCAGGCCGGTGCCGAGCACGGCCAGGCCGTCGAACCCGTACTCGCCGAGCACCGCGGCGGCGACGACGGCCACGGCCGCCCCGGCCACGACGCTGAGGGGAGTGCGCACGCCTCCGAGGGTAGGCTCACGGCATGGCGCAGGAGGGTGCGGACTGGACCACCGATCTGCTGGACCGGCTCGACCACTACATCGACCTCGTCCGCAGCAACACCACCGACCGCCTCGTCAAGGTGGCCCGGCTCCTGGTGTTCGGCCTGCTGGCGGGCATCGTGGGGGCGACGACCGCGGTGGTGGCCCTGATCGCCGCCGTCCGCTTCCTGAACGTGATCCTGCCCAGCGGCGTGTGGCTGCCGTACCTGATCCTCGGCGCAATATTCGTCCTCGTCGGGATGTTTGCGTGGAGGAAGGCGAACGCACCCGCTCCGGTGCGATGACCAACCCTGCCTTCTGAGGACAGGAAACCTGTGACCGAAAGCCCGGTGAACGGAAACACTGTGAACGAGACCCGCGACGTGATCATCATCGGGTCCGGCCCGGCCGGCCTCACCGCCGCCATCTACACCGCTCGCGCCAACCTGCGGCCCCTGGTGTTCGAGGGCTCGCCCTCGTCCACCGGGGACCAGCCCGGCGGCCAGCTCATGCTGACCACCGAGGTGGAGAACTACCCGGGGTTCGTCGACGGCATCCAGGGGCCCGAGCTCATGGCGGCCATGCGGGCCCAGGCCGCCCGCTTCGGCGCCGAGTTCCTGACCGAGAAGATCGACAAGGTGGACTTCTCGGGCCCGCCCCACCGGGTGTGGGCCGGCGGCACCCAGTACACGTCCCGAGCCGTGATCGTGGCCACCGGTGCCCGGGCCAAGATGCTGGGCCTCGACGCCGAGCGCAAGCTGCTGGGCCACGGCGTGTCCACGTGCGCCACGTGCGACGGGTTCTTCTTCCGGGGCCACAACATCGCCGTGGTCGGCGGCGGGGACTCCGCCCTCGAGGAGGCCAACTTCCTCACCAAGTTCGCCGACAAGGTGTACCTGATCCACCGCCGGGACACCCTGCGGGCGTCGAAGATCATGCAGGAGCGGGCGTTCAAGAACGACAAGATCGAGTTCGTCTGGGACTCGGTGCCCGTCGCCCTCCACGGCGAGGACCGGCTGGCCGGCGTGACCATCAAGAACGTCAAGACCGGCGAGCTGTCCGAGCTGGACGTGACCGGCATGTTCGTCGCCATCGGGCACCATCCGAACACCAATCTGTTCATGGGCCAGCTGGCCATGGACGATGCGGCGTACCTGCTCACCCACCGGGGGACACACCTGAACGTGGAGGGCGTGTTCGCGGCCGGCGACGTCCAGGACCGCACGTACCGGCAGGCGGTGACTGCGGCCGGATCGGGCTGCATGGCGGCCATCGACGCCGAGCGGTGGCTGGAGTCCCAGCCCCACCAGGCCGAGATCATCGAGACCCCCACCGACTGGTAACGGAATGCGGCGGGGTTCGGCGGCGTTTGCACTGATCGACATCTGAGGAGGCACGAAGCTGATGGGCAATCTGACGGAACTGACCAACGAGACCTTCGACGAGGAGGTCGGGGCCGCGGACGTTCCGCTCATCGTCGACTTCTGGGCCGAGTGGTGCGGCCCCTGCCGCATGGTCGCCCCCGTGCTGGAGCAGATCGCCAGGGAGAACGCCGGCAAGATCCGCCTGGCCAAGCTCAACGTGGACGACGCCCCCGCCGTCGCCCAGCGGTTCAACATCATGAGCATCCCGACGCTCATGGTGTTCCAGGACGGCGTGGCCAAGAAGCGCATCGTCGGCGCCAAGGGCAAGGGTCAGCTCCTGGAGGATCTGGCCGAGTTCCTGTAAAGCCAGCGCTGCCGTCCGGCCGATCCGTGGGAGGATCGCGGCCGTGAGCATGGTCGCCGAGGACGCCGTCCGCCTGCACCAGGAAGCGTCCCAGCGGCTGGCCGCGCTCGATCAGCGCTACACGTCGAGCCGCCGGGCCCTGGTCGAGGCCATGCTCCGGGCCAGCCGGCCGATGACCATGCCCGAGATCCTGGGGGCGGCGTCGGGCGTGCCCCAGAGCTCGGCCTACCGGAACCTCACCGTGCTGTGCGAGGCCGGCGTGGCTCGCCGCCTGGCCGGCGCGGACGACCTCGGCCGCTTCGAGCTGGCCGAGGATCTCAGCGGCCACCACCATCACCACCTGGTGTGCTCCGCCTGCGGGCTGGTCGCCGACGTGCCCACCTCGGCCCGGCTGGAGAAGGCGCTCGACGAGGCCGCCCGCCTGGCCGCCGAGGAGACGGGCTTCGCCATCACCGATCACCGCATCGACCTCGAAGGCCTCTGCCCCGCCTGTCGTTAGCGCCCTAGCCCACCTCCACCCAGCCTTGCTCGGCGGCCCGGGCGTCGCGGTAGCGGAAGTAGCCCCAGAACCCGACGGAGATCACCGCGAAGGCCACGAACAGGCCGACGACCACGACGGTCGGTGACCGGCTGGTGTCGGCCACGTAGCCCGTGCCCGGCCGCAGCAGGATATGGACGAAGGCGATCTGGGTCAGCACGAACAGCACGGTCCAGGCCGGCCGGCTCCAGGCCCGCACCTCGCTCCCCGACAGGAAGCGCAGCGGCAGCAGGCCGATGACCAGGCTGTCCAGCCCACACCAGAAGATGCCGCCGAGGGTGGCTTCCAGGACGAGCACGGCGAAGGAGGCCCCGGGCTTGTCGGCCGCCGACGACACGGGCGTCAGGGCCAGCCACGAGGCCACGCTGAGGACCAGCACGAGCAGGGCGGAGGCGGCCACCAGTCGCCCCTTGACCGCCTCGGCCACCTGGCGGCGGAAGGTGATGCCGGCGATGAGCCCGTAGAAGTAGCCGGGGAGGAAGTGGACGGCGCGGGAGAGCAGCACGCAGCCGGCGGCGAGCAGGAGGGTCCCGGGCAGGATGACCAGCCGGCCCCAGACGCCGTGGCGGCGGCGGATGTAGGCCAGCGACGGGACGTCGAAGGCCAGGGTGACGATGCCCATGGCCAGCGACAGCCCGAGGGCGGCGGCCAGCGTCGATCGGTCCAGCCGGAAGGCCGGGTTGAGCAGCGAGTAGAGGAGCCCGCCGACCAGCAGGAAGACGACGAACGGGATGACCTGGCTGCGACCCGCTTCGGCTTCGAGTCGCTTGGGCGGCAGGTGGAACCAACCCCGGACCTCGTCGTAGTGCTCCTCCAGGGTGGTGTTGAACAGCTCGGCCGGGAAGGCGATCAGGCACAGCAGGCCCATCGCCACCGCGGCACTGGTCAGCAGGCCGCCGAGGTTGAAGTCGACCTGGTCGGGCTTGGGCAGGGCGGTGATGGGGGCGATGCGGTGGACGTCGGCGTGGGTCACCTCGAATGCCGCCGTCTGCATGACCGGCTCGCCTGACGGGCGGCAGGAGCTCGTGACCCGGTGCTCGCCCGGCTCGGCCTCGCCGGGAACGGCCAGCCCCTGCTCGGCGACGGCGCCGTCGCTGGGGTGGGCGGCGCCGATGCGGGTGCGGTCGAAGAAGAAGTAGACGGTGTCGCAGGAGGCGGGATAGCCGCTCCCGGCCACCCGGAGGCCCACGCCCGGCGGACCGACCGGGGCGCCGGCGGTGGACATAGCCACGAGCGGCGCGGCCTCGGCGGGCACCGGGCCGGGCGGGGGCGCAGCAGCAGCCTCGATCGGCGGCCCGGGCGGGGGCGCGGTGGTGGTCGTGGAGGTCGACGTGGACGTGGTCACGGTCGGCGAGGGCGTGGTTGGCCCGGGCGCCGGCAGCGGGGTGGCGGCGGCGGCGATGGGGGCGGTGACCACGGTGGTGGCCGGCGGGGTCGTGGCGGGCGGGGCGGTGGTGGCGACGGCGGCCGTCGTCGGCGGGGCAGTCGTCGGCGGGGCGGTTGTGGGCGGGATGGTGGTCGGCGGGATGGTGGTCGGGGGGATCGTGGTTTCGGGGACGGTGGTCGCCGGGACCGTCGTCGGCGGGAGCGTGGTCGGCGGGAACGTGGTCGGCGGCTCGGTCGTCGGCGGGACCGTCGTGGGCGGCTCGGTCGTCGGCGGGGCCGTGGTCGGCGGGGCCGTGGTCGGCGGGACCGTCGTCGGCGGGGCCGTGGTCGGCGGGGCCGTGGTCGGCGGGGCCGTGGTCGGGGGGACGGTCCCGGGCGGTGCCGTGGTCGACGTGGTCGAACTGGTCGAACTGGTCGAGGTGGTCGACGAGCTGGTCGTGGTGGTCGGGGGCGGCGTGGTGGTGGACGTGGTGGTGGACGTGGTGGTGGTCGACGTGGAGGTGGTCGTGGTGGTGCCCGGCGGGATCGTGGTCGACGTGGTCGTCGTGGTCCCGGGCGGAAGGGTCGTCGTCGTCGTGGTCGTCGACGTCGTCGTGGTCGTCGACGTGGTCGTGGTGGTCGTGGTGGTCGTCGTCGGGGTGGTTCCTGTTCCCGACAGCGGGACCGAATGCGGGCTGCCGGGCGCGTTGTCGGCGATGGCCAGGCTGGCGGTACGGGAGCCGGCCGCCGCGGGCGTGAAGGTGACCGAGACGGT
>DATJHJ010000028.1:0-8985 GCA_035494015.1 Acidimicrobiales bacterium | reverse complement strand
CCCCACCTGGAGCGGATGAGGGAGGTGGGCCTGCTGGCCGTCCACACCGACAACCGCGGCTCCGTCGGTCGCCCCCAGAACCGCTACGCCCTGGCCGCCGACGCGCCGTCGCTCGGGCTGGAGCCGCCGGCCTTCCCGGTGCTGGCCCGCATGCTGGCCGAGGTGGCGGCCGCCGCCGGCGCCGCCGCCGACCTGAGCGCCGAGGCCGGCGCCGAGGAGGGCCGGGCCCTCGGCGACGCCTACGCCGCCCGCCGGGCCCGGTCCGGCTGCGTGGACGCCGTCACCGCCATGCTCGCCGACCTCGGCTTCGACCCGGCGGTCGTCCACGACGACGGCCTGGCCACCATCGCCTTCACCCACTGCCCCTACGCCGAGCTGGCCGCCGCCCACCCGGAGGTCGTCTGTCACCTCCACCGGGGACTCGTCGAGGGATTTGTGGAATCTATCGGCGGCGCCGGCGTTGATCGATTCCGGACGCTCGCCGACCGGGATCCCTGTCAAGTTGAGCTTTCGATCAGGTAGTCTGGATACCAGTAGAGGTCTGTAGGAGGACGAAAACCATGCTCACTCTGTCGGGCGCTGCATCCCTGAAGGTCAAGGAGCTCATCCAGGCCGAGGGCGATGAGGAACTGGCCCTCCGCGTGGCCGTACGCCCCGGCGGCTGCTCGGGGTACAGCTACGAGATGTACTTCGACAAGGACTTCACCCCCGACGACACGTTGGCGGACGAGGGCGGGGTCCGGGTCGTGGTCGACGCGGCCAGCGCGCCGCTGCTCAAGGGCGCCTCGCTGGACTACAAGGACGGGCTGCAGGGCGCCGGGTTCGCCATCAACAACCCGAACGCCACCCGTAGCTGCGGCTGCGGCCAGAGCTTCAGCTAGACCGCCGACCTGTCCACGCCCATAGGGCCGTATACGCCGGTCGTCCGAGCCGGCGACTGGTTGGTCGTGTCCGGCCAACTGGGGCTGCACGACGGCGCCCTGGTGCACGGCGGCGTCGGCGACGAGGTCCGCCAGGCGCTGGCCAACATGGCCGCCCTGCTGGAGGGCCAAGGGGCGGGCCTGGCGCAGGTGGTCAAGACCACCGTCTTCCTCCGCCACATCTCCGACTACGCCGTGATGAACGAGGCATACACGGCGGCCTTCGGCGACCACCGCCCGGCCCGCGCCGCGGTGGCGGTGGCCGACCTGCCGCTCAGCGCCCTGGTCGAGATCGAAGCCTGGGCCTACCTGGGGCCGCAACAGTAGGCTCGCCGCATGGCGGCGACGGCGGTAACCGTGTTCGTGGACGACGCAGTCCTGGGCCACCTCCCCCCGGTGTGCGTGAGGACGGGTCAGCCCGCGGACCTGGTGATCCGCACCCGGCGGCCCGTTGGGGGCGGCGGGGGCGGGGGCGGGGCCATCTGGCTGCTCGTGTTCCTCGGCCCCCCCGGCTGGATGGCGCTGTTCCTGCTCGCCCTGGTGGGCCCGGCCGGCGAGACGCTGACGGTGGACCTGCCGTACGCCCGCGCCGCCTGGGCCCGCGAGCGCCAGGTGCGACGGTTTCGTAACGCCCTGATCCTCGCCGGCGTCGTGTGCCTCGCCCTGGCCCTGATGCGCCCCGGGCCCTTCCCGCTCCTCTGGGTCGTGCTCGGCCTCGGGTCGCTGCTCGGCGGCTTCCTCGTCTGGAGCTTCAGCTACTTCGACGACGTCGGGATCTACCTCGACGCCTCCCGGCGGTGGGTCACCCTGAGCCGCGTCCACCCGGCCTTTGCCCGGGTCGTCGAGGCCGGGAACGCCACCGCCGGCCCCCGCCGCTGATTACCCAGCCCGAGCTGTGGGAAGGCTTTCGCCCGCGGTACTGTTGACGTTGACGTTAAGAACAGTAGGCGGTAAGCGGAGGCGCAGCCACATGCCGGACACGACCACCCGACCGGACCGTTACAAGTGGACGGCCCTGTCCAACACCACCCTCGGCATCTTCATGGCCACGCTCGACTCGTCGATCGTGCTCATCTCCCTACCGGCCATCTTTCGGGGCATCCACCTCGACCCGTTGAAGCCAGCCAACGTCGGCTACCTGCTGTGGATGCTCATGGGCTACCTGGTGGTCACCGCCGTCCTGGTCGTGACCTTCGGCCGCATGGGCGACATGTTCGGCCGGGTGCGCATGTACAACGCCGGCTTCGCGGTGTTCAGCGGGGCCTCGCTGGCCCTTTCCCTCTGTCCCTGGAACGGGAGCGCGGGAGCCATCTGGCTCATCGGCTGGCGGGTCGTGCAGGGGATCGGCGGCGCCCTGCTCATGGCCAACTCGACGGCCATCCTCACCGACGCCTTCCCGGTCGAGGAACGGGGCCTGGCCATGGGCGTGAACATGATCGCCGCCATCGCCGGGTCCTTCATCGGCCTCATCGTGGGCGGCGTCCTGGCCGATGTGAACTGGCGGGCGGTGTTCTGGGTCAACGTCCCGATCGGCGTGTTCGGGACGGTGTGGGCCTACCGCAAGCTGCGCGAGGTCAGCTCCCGGTCGACGGCCAAGATCGACTGGTGGGGCAACGTCACATTCGGGGCCGGGCTGATCCTCATCCTCATCGGCCTGACCTACGGCCTGCTGCCCCACGGCGGCCACTCGATGGGCTGGACCGGCCCGTGGGTGCTGACCGAGCTGATCGGCGGGGTGGCCCTGCTCTTGCTCTTCGGCCGCATCGAGCGGCGGGCCACGGACCCAATGTTCCACCTGGACCTGTTCAAGATCCGGGCCTTCGCCGCCGGCAACGCCGCCGGCCTGCTGTCCTCCATCGGCCGGGGTGGGCTGCAGTTCATGCTCATCATCTGGCTGCAGGGCATCTGGCTCCCCCTGCACGGCTACAGCTTCGAGCGCACCCCCCTGTGGGCCGGCATCTACATGCTCCCGCTCACCGGCGGGTTCCTCGTGGCCGGGCCCATCTCCGGCTGGCTGTCCGACCGCCACGGGGCCCGGCCCTTCGCCACCGGCGGCATGCTCGTCGCCGCCCTCTCGTTCGGCCTGCTGATGCTCCTGCCGGCCAACTTCGCCTTTCCCGTCTTCGCCGTGCTCCTGCTCATGAACGGCGTCGGGATGGGCCTGTTCGCCGCCCCCAACACCACCGGGGTCATGAACAGCGTCCCCGCCCGCCAGCGGGGGGCGGCGTCGGGCATGCGGGCGACGTTCCAGAACACCGGGATGGTCCTCTCCATCGGCGTGTTCTTCTCGCTCATGATCCTGGGCCTGTCGTCGTCCCTGCCCACCTCGATGTCGGCCGGCCTGCGGGCCAACGGGGTGGCGCCGGCGACGGCCGAGCGCATCGCCCACCTGCCCCCGGTCGGCAGCCTGTTCGCCGCCTTCCTGGGCTACAACCCCATGCAGAACCTGCTGGGCAGCCAGGCCGCGGCCGGGGTTACCGATGCCCAGTGGAAGACGCTGACCGGCAAGGAGTTCTTCCCGCACCTGATCGCCAACCCGTTCATGCACGGCCTGCGCATCGCCCTGACCGCGTCGCTGGTCATGTGCCTGATCGCGGCATGGGCGTCGTGGATGCGGGGGGCGAAGTACGTCCACCAGGAGGATGAGGTCGGCGGTCTCAGCGGTATGACGCCGGAACAGGAAGAATGGGTCCCGGCATGACATCGGAGACCGAGCCCGGCGACGCCCGCTTCCGCATCGGGGAGGTGGCCAAGCAGGCCGGCGTGTCCCCGCGCACCCTGCGCTACTACCAGGAGCTCGGGATGCTCGACCCGGCCGGGCGCAGCCCGGGTGGCAGCCGGCGCTACTCGGCCCGTGACGTCGCCCGGCTGACCCGCATCCTCGAGCTCCGGGACGTGATGGGCTTCGACCTGGAGCGCATCAACGCCATCCTCCACGCCGAGGACCGGCTGGCCGAGCTGCGCCAGGAGGTGCGGGCGGGCGTCTCCCACGAGCGGTACCGCGACGCGGTGGCCGAGGCCATCACCATCAACAACGGCATGCGTGAGCAGGTGCAGACCAAGCTCGCCGTGCTGCAGACGTTCCTGGCGGAGCTTGAGGAGAAGGCCGCCAGGTACCGGCAGATCGCCCGTGACCTCTCGACGCGGGCGGTCGAACCGGCAGGTCGACCGGACAGCTAGCCGCTGCCGAGGTCACGCCTGCCGGACCGAGCACAGGAGACAGAGCCCGTGCCCACGTCGACCAGGTTACGAACCAGCGCACGACCGAAGTCGCGCTATCAGCCCCTGCCGCTCCGGCGCCCACCCGCTCCCGTGGCCGCCCCCTCGCCGAGCGGGGCGGGCACGGTGGCCGAGACGGCCAGGCCGCTCGTCGAGCTGCTCCTCGGGCGGCCCGTTCCGGTCCGCTTCGAGTTCTACGACGGGTCGACGCTCGGCCCCGACGGCGGGCCGGGCGTCGTGCGGATCCGTTCCGCCGACGCCCTGCGGCGCCTGCTGTGGGCGCCCGGTGAGCTGGGCCTGGCCCGGGCCTTCGTATGCGGCGACATGGAGATCGAGGGAGACATCATCGCCCTGCTGGGCGAGGCCCAGCGCCGGGCGCCCGCCGACCTGCGCTTCCTGGGCCTGCCGGGCTGGTCGGCCGCCGTACGCGCCGCCCGGGACCTGGGCGCCATCGGTCCCCCGCTGCCCCCGCCGCCCGAAGAGGTGCTGCCCCGCGGCCGAAGGCACTCCACGTCCCGGGACGCGGCTTCCGTCAGCCACCACTACGACGTCGGCAACGACTTCTACCGCCTGTTCCTCGGCCCGACCATGGCCTACTCCTGCGCCCGGTTCGCCTCGCCGGACATGGGGCTCGAGGCCGCCCAGTGGGCCAAGTACGAGCTGGCGTGCCGCAAGCTCGGCCTCCACGAGCAACCTGGGATGCGGTTGCTCGACGTCGGCTGCGGGTGGGGCTCGATGGCCATGCACGCCGCGGCATGCCATGGAGCGACCGTCGTGGGCGTGACGGTCAGCCGGGAGCAGGCCGAGCTGGCCCGCCGCCGGGTGGGCGACGCCGGCCTGGCCGGCCAGGTCGAGATCCGGGTCCAGGACTACCGCGCCGTCCGGGACGGCGACCTCGACGCCATCTCCTCCATCGGGATGTTCGAACATGTCGGCAAGGCCCGCCAGGACGAGTACTTCGAGACGTTGCGGGCCCGCCTGCGCCCGGGTGGGCGGCTGCTGAACCACGCCATATCCACCCCGGGATCGAGCCGGATGAGCCGCCGCTCGTTCATGTACCGCTACGTGTTCCCCGACGGCGAGCTGATCGACGTGGGCGAGGCCATTCTGGCCATGGAGCGAGCCGGCTTCGAGGTCCGCGACGTGGAGAGCCTCCGCGAGCACTACGTCAAGACGCTCCACGCGTGGGTGGCCAACCTCGAAGCCCACTGGGACGAAGCGGTGGCCCTCGTC
Organism: Acidimicrobiales bacterium; assembly: GCA_035494015.1. Taxonomy (GTDB): domain Bacteria; phylum Actinomycetota; class Acidimicrobiia; order Acidimicrobiales; family AC-14; genus CADCTB01. The sequence goes on along the minus strand of DATJHJ010000028.1, from coordinate 3,613 downwards.
GGGCCGGCCCGGGCTCGAGTCTGGCGGATCTACATGGCCGGGTCGGCCAATCGCTTCGAGTCCGGGGCCATCGCCGTCCACCAGGTGCTCGGGGTGGCGACCGACGGCAATGGCCGCAGCGGCATGCCCCCGACCCGGGCCGGCTGGGACTAGCGACTCGGCTACTCCGCTACTCGGCGAGGTGGGTCGACCCGTCGTCGTCGATCCGCCAGCCCGGGTTGTGGGCCACCTCCCACGGATGCCCTTCGGGGTCGACGAACAGGGCGGAGTACCCGCCCCAGAACGTCTCGGCCGGCTCCCGCCCGATCGTCGCCCCCGCGGCCCGGGCCTCCTCGATCACCCGGTCCACCTCCTCCCGGGACCGCGTGTTGTAGGCCAGGGTGATGCCGCCCCAGCCACCCGTGTCCTCCACGGTCGAGTCCTCGGCCAGCTGGTCGCGCCCCCACAGGCCGACGATCATGCCGCCGGCCTGGAAGAACACCACGTCGTCGGCGGGGGCCGCGCCATGGCGCCAGCCCATCGACTCGTAGAACGCCGTGGCCCGCGCCAAGTCGCGCACGCCGAGGGTGATGAGGCTGACCCGCTGCTCCATTGGACCAGTCTTTCAGCCCGCGTCGGCGGCCCGGAGGAGCTCGGCCACGTCGAGCTTGCCCATGCCCAGCATGGCCGTCATGGCCCGCTGCGCCCGCTCGGTGTCGGGTTCGTTGATCAGCTCGTCCAGCACCGTCGGGATGATTTGCCAGGACACGCCGAAGCGGTCCTTCAGCCAACCGCACGGTCCCTCCTCGCCGCCGTGGCCGAGGGCGGCCCACAGCCGGTCGACCTCGTCCTGCGACTCGCAGTTCACCTGGAACGAAACGGCCTCGTTGAACCTGAAGTCGGGGCCTCCATTGAGGGCGACGAACGGCTGGCCGTCGAGGATGAAGTCGACGGTCATGACCATGCCCTCGGGACGGGGACCGGCCGAGCCGTAGTGGGAGATCTGGACGATCTTGGAGTTGTCGAAGATGTCCGTGTAGAACCTGGCCGCTTCCTCGCCTTCGGTGTCGAACCAAAGGCAGGGGGTGATCTTGTTCATGATCGCCATCGGTTGGCTCCTCTCTCAGTCGCCGAGCACCACCACGTCAAGCTCGTCGAGCCGTTGGCGATCGGCCACCATCTCGATCTCGACGATACGGCCGTCGACGATGGTCATGGCGAACACGACCTGCGGCTCCCCACCCCGGGCCCAGACGAGCCCGATGTCGCCGTCGAGGAGGGCGGGCTGGGCGGCCCGGGCCCGGCCGGCGAAGCTGCCGGCGACGGCGACGGCGCCGCGGGCCTCCTCGGCGCCCATCTGGAGCGAGGCGGGGTCGGCCCGCAGGACGACGTCGGGGTCGAGGACGGCGAGGAGGGCCTCGAAGTCGCCCCGGCGTGCGGCGGCCAGGAAGGCGTCGACCACCTCCCGGCGGCGGGCCAGGTCGGTGTCGCCCGCCGGGCCGGCCCCCTGGACCCGCCGCCGAGCCCTGCTGGCCAGCTGGCGGGCGGCGGCCGGCGTGCGGCCCACGATGGGGGCGATCTCTTCGAAGGGGACGGCGAACATGTCGTGCAGCACGAAGGCCAGCCGCTCGGCCGGGGTGAGCGTCTCGAGGACGACGAGCAGGGCCAGCCCGACCGAGTCGGCGAGCACCGCCTCGTGCTCGGGCTCCGTGGGGTCGGTCAGCGCGGGCGGGTCGGCGGGCAGGGGGTCCTCCCGCCGGGCCGTACGGGAGCGCAGCATGTCGAGGCACACGCGGGCCACGGTCGTGGTCAGCCAGCCACCAAGGTTCTCGACCTCGCTGGTGTCGGACCGGCTCAGCCGGAACCACGACTCCTGCACCGCGTCCTCGGCCTCGCCGGCCGAGCCGAGCATCCTGTATGCGACCGCCAGCAGGTGGCGCCGGTGGGCCTCGAAGCTCTCGGCCAGCCAGTCCCGATCGTCCATCTGTCACATTCTCCCGTCGTGATCCGTCATCGGTGTTGACGCAGCGAACCCACCAGATGTGACAAGGAGTGATCACCGAGATGAACCCCTATGTGAGCGCCATCACCCTCGGCGTGCGTGACCTGGACCGGGCCAAGAAGTTCTACGAGGCCCTCGGCTGGCCCGTCGAGCAGGACACGCCCTACTGGGTCTCGTTCAAGATGGGCGACGGCTCGTGCGGCTTCGGCCTCTACCCGTGGGACGCCCTGGCCGCGGATGCCGCGGTCGCCCCCGAGAGCAGCGGCTTCCGCGGCTTCGCCCTCAACTACATCGTCCCCGACGAGGACCGGGTCGCCACCCTCCTGGCTGACGCCGAGCGGGCCGGTGGCGCCATCGCCAAGCCGGTGGAAAAGGCCGGCTGGGGCGTGAGCGGCTTCTTCACCGACCCCGACGGCTACCTCTGGAAGGTGGCGGCGGGCGCCGGCGGCGACCAGCACTACGCCGAGTAGGTCCCGGTCGCAGCCGCCGGTGGCCGGCCCGACGAGGGTTCACCACCGGCGGCGTACCGGGGCACGAAGCTGTCGCCATGCGCATGAGGTTCGGCCCGAACGACGAGAAGGGCTTCCACAGCGCCCAGGCGGCACTGCTGGCCCGCTTCGATCGGTGGCTGCAGGAGGACGGGGGCATGCCGGCCGGCGAGGCGCCCGAGCGGGCCGGCGACGCCGCCCTGCGGAGCGACGACGTCGCCGATTTCCTGCTCGACTGGTGCCCGCGCACGCTCAGTGTCTCCCCCGCCGACTGCCTGCCCATCCCCGAGGCGGTGGGCGCCTTCATGGCCTTCCTCCAGGCGTCGGGCCTGCTGGCTCCGGGTTCCTCCCCGCTCGCCGAGCTGGTGCAGGTGGCCGAAGCGCTCACCGACGAGTTCGTCGACGCCATGGGCGACTCGTCGAACTCCGGCATGGCCAAGTCGCTGTTCGGCGCGGCCGCGGCGGAGAACGTGGACCTCACCGATCCCGATGCCCGACGACGGCGCGGTCGTCGAGTCCCGGGCCGCCGCTCCCATCCTCGGGTTGTTCGCCGCCTGGCCGAGTTCGTCGGTGACGGTCGCAAGCTCACCCAGACCGGGAACCTGACCCTGGCGGACGCCCGTGCCCTCGTCGACCTCCTGGAGACCGGCGACGTCGTGGACCAGCGGATCGGCAGCCGGACGTTCACGACGAGGAGCGCGGCCGAACTGCGCCGGCTCAGCCTGGTGTTCACCTGGGCCAAGAAGGCCGGCGTGCTGCGGGTGACCCACGGCCGGGTCATCGCCACCAAGTGCGGTGCGGCCGTCGCCGCCGACCCCGGCGCCTCCTTCGACCGGGCCGTGGGCGCGCTGCTGGCCATGGGCGCCCTGTCGGCCCAGCGGAGACCGGACTGGTGGCCCGAGGTCAACCAGCTCCTCGACTACGTCGTCCAGGGCCCGCTCCCGATCGACGACCTGGCCGACGTGGCCGCCGCCGCCGTCCTCGACGCCTTCTCTTTCCCCAGGTGGGACGACGCTTCCGTCGCCCGCATGATCGGGCACGACGTGGTCGACATGGTCGACGTGTTCGAGCTCGCCGGTGTGGTCCGCCGGGCCGGGACCGAGGATCCCGAGGATCCCACTCTGAGCCCCCGGCGGGTGGGCGG
>DATJHJ010000027.1:0-35801 GCA_035494015.1 Acidimicrobiales bacterium | reverse complement strand
ACCAACTTCAAGGACAAGTACACCTGGGACACCGCCCCCCGCTGGGACCGCCAGGTGGTCGAGACCGGGGCCTACGGCCAGCTGTGGGGCACGGCCCTGCGGGGTGACTACCTGGAGAACCCGTTCTGCGAGCCCACCGGTGACGGCCTGCGCATGCTCCTCCCGAGGCACGCCCTGCCCGAGACCGAGCTGTTCTGGCCGCTGCCCCGCACCCTGTGCGCCCTGGAGCGCAACCGGGCCCGGGCCTACTCCATGGCCTTCACCGCCACCATCGGCATGAACTGCCTGCTCAAGGCGTTCGAGTACTGGCGCAGGGGCGAGACCCGGGTCCACACCCCCTTCAAGATCCCCCGCGACGAGCGAGTCTCGGTGGGCTTCTGGGAGGCGGGCCGTGGCTGGCTGCTCCACCACGAGATCATCGACAAGGGCAAGATCGTCAACTACCAGATCACCACCCCGTCGACCCTGAACGCCGCGCCCACCGACCCCTTCGGTGGTCTCGGCCCCTACGAGCAGGCCATCGTCGACACCCCCATCCTGGAGTCCGTGCCGGACGACCAGATCAAGGGCATCGACGTCCTGCGGGCCATCCGCAGCTTCGACCCCTGCATGCCCTGCACCACCCACATGGACACCGGCAAGGGCATCATCACCCGGGAGATCAACTCCTGCGGATGCACCCTGGAGTGACGAGGGCCTAGCCCGTCCGAAGCGTACTGATGGCGGCGAGGACCAGGATCGCCGCGGTGATCCCCAGGATCAGGGCGATGGCCTTCCACTTCGGATGGGACGGCGGCTCGGCGTCGCTCATGGATGGGCGATCCTGTTGCCGATCCGGGAGATCAGGGACTGCTCGAGTGTCCCGGGGAACGGCTGGTCGAAGGAGAAGAACGTGGCGCTCACCGTGGCCCGGTCCTTGCTGATGTAGACGAGGTCGGCGAAGAGCTTGTCGGTGTGGTCGGCGTAGACCAGGTTGGCGGTGAGCCGTAGGCCCACGGACCCGTCGCCGAAGCTCTCGACCGGGAGGTTCTCGGCGCCGATCAGGTCGACCTTGGCGTCGGCGGCCTGGCGCTGCAGATCCTGGCGCAATGCCGCGCCGACGCAGTCCGGGTACATCGGGCTCCTGACCGAGGCCAGGTCGGCCTTGGCGTCGTCAACAGTCTTGAGGACGGTGGAGATGGAGGAGACCTGGCTGCGGCCCATGCTCAGGTCGGCGCCGTACACGATGGCGCTGCGGTAGGTCTCCGGATCGGGCCGGCCGAGGCAGGCGTTGATCTGGGCGGCGCGGGCCCGCTCGGTGGGATCCTCGGTGTGGGCCACGCCCCGCCACCCCGCGGGCAGGTCGACCTGCTGGAGGACGATGGTGCGGGCCGTGGCCGTGTCGCCCGCCGCCCCCGGGCCGGGCCCGATCGACGCGTCGTCCGTGCTGCCGCCACCCCCGCCGCAGGCCGCGAGAGCCACACCGAGGACGACGACCACCGACCGCCAGCGGGAGCGCATGAGCCCAGCCTACGGTGACCTCGTGAAGGTCCACCTCCTCGACGGCACGTACGAGCTGTTCCGCCACCACTTCGGCGTCCCCGCCGGCGACCGGGACCCGGCCGACGAGGTGGCGGGGACCCGCGGCGTCCTGTGGAGCGTGCTCACCCTCCTCGAGGGCGGGGTGACCCACCTCGGGGTGGCCACCGACCACGTGATCGAATCCTTCCGCAACGACCTGTGGCCGGGCTACAAGTCGAGCGCTGGCGTCCCCGAGGCCATCCTGAACCAGTTCCAGCTCCTCGAGGACGCCCTCGCCACCCTGGGCGTGGCCAACTTCGCCATGGTGGAGCTGGAGGCCGACGACGCCCTGGCCGCCGCCGCCGTCACCGCGGCGGCCGACTCGATGGTGGAGCAGGTGGTGGTCATGACACCCGACAAGGACCTGGCCCAGGTGGTCAGCGGCACCCGGATCGTGCAACTCGACCGCCGCAGCGGCACGATCACGGACGAGCACGGGGTGAAGGCCAAGTACGGCGTGGAGCCGGAGTCGATCCCCGACTGGCTGGCCCTGGTGGGTGACTCGGCGGACGGTTTCCCCGGCCTGCCGGGGTGGGGCAAGACGTCGGCCAGCGCGGTGCTGGCCCGTTACCGCCACATCGAGGACATCCCTGAGCACCACTTTCGCTGGGACGTGACCGTGCGTGGTGCCGCCCGCCTGGCCGCGGCGCTGAACGAACAGCGCGACCAGGCCCTGCTGTTCAAGGATCTGGCCACGCTGCGGGCCGACGCCAAGGTCTTGGGTGACGTGGAGGATCTCCGCTGGCACGGCCCGGGCGACGGGCTGGCCGAGATGGCGACGCGGCTGCGGGCCTGGCGCTTCACCGAGCGGGTAGAGGCGCTGGGTCGCCGGTAACCTCGACCACAATGGATCCCCGGCTCAAGGAGCTGCGCGCCCGCAAGGACCAGGCCCGCCACGCCGGATCAGAGGACGCCGTCGCCCGCCAGCACGCCCGCGGCAAGATGACGGCCCGCGAGCGGGTCGAGGCCTTGCTCGACCCGGGGACCTTCGTGGAGCTGGACCTCCTGGCCCGCCACCGGGCCGTCGGCGTGGGCCTCGACGGCGAGCGGCCCTACACCGACGGGGTCATCACCGGTTGGGGGACGGTCGACAGTCGCCAGATCTTCGTGTTCAGCCAGGACTTCACTGTCTTCGGCGGGTCCCTCGGTCAGGTCTTCGCCGAGAAGATCCACAAGGTCATGGACATGGCCGTCCAGGTTGGCGCCCCGTTCGTCGGCATCAACGACGGGGCCGGGGCCCGCATCCAGGAGGGCGTCGTCGCCCTCGACTCCTACGGCGGCATCTTCCGGCGCAACGCCCACGCCTCCGGCGTCATCCCCCAGATCAGCGTGATCATGGGCCCGTGCGCCGGCGGTGCCGTCTACAGCCCCGCCCTCACCGACTTCGTGTTCATGGTCGAAGACACCTCGTACATGTTCATCACCGGCCCCGACGTGGTGAAGGCCGAGACCGGCGAGGACGTGAGCCTGCAGGATCTGGGCGGGGCCAACGCTCACGCCACCCGGTCCGGCGTCGCCCACTTCGTGGCCAAGGACGACGAGACGTGCCTGGGCGACGTGCGCAAGCTCCTCTCGTTCCTCCCCTCGAACCATCTGGCCCCGCCGCCGCGGGTCGCCGCCTCGCCGCCGGCCGCCGCCGCCGTCGACTTGTCCGCCGTGCTGCCCGACCACGCCGACCGCCCGTACGACATGACCGACGTGATCCTCGCCGTGGTCGACGACGGGTACCTGTTCCAGTACGCGCCGCGGTGGGCGCGGAACATCGTGTGCGGGCTGGCCCGCCTGGACGGCCATGTGGTCGGGATCGTCGCCAACCAGCCCGCCGTCCTGGCCGGCGTGCTCGACATCGACTCGTCGGAGAAGGCGGCACGGTTCGTGCGCACCTGCGACGCCTTTGGCATCCCCCTGGTGACCTTCGTCGACGTGCCCGGATTCCTGCCCGGCACCGACCAGGAGTACGGGGGGATCATCCGGTACGGCGCCAAGCTGCTCTACGCCTTCTGCGAGGCGACGGTCCCTCGCATCCAGGTGGTGACCCGCAAGGCCTACGGTGGCGCCTACGTCGTCATGGGGTCGAAGGCCGTCGGCGCCGACCTGGCCTTCGCCTGGCCCAGCGCCGAGCTGAGCGTGATGGGGCCGCAGGGCGTGGTCGAAATCCTGCACCGGCGGGAGATCGCCGAGGCGGACGACGCCGACGCGATCCGGGCCGAGCTGGCCGCCGACTACGTCGAGCACCACGCCAACCCGTGGATCGCCGCCGAGCGCGGCTACGTCGACGACGTGATCGAACCGGCCGAGACACGCGATGTCCTCATCCGGGGCCTGGCCATGCTGCGCTCGAAGCGGGCCGAGCCGGCGTCCCGCAAGCACGGCAATGTCCCCCTCTGACCCGCCCCCCGAGGTTCTGGCCATCGCCGTGGCCCTGGCCGTGCTGTGGCCGGAGGCGTCGTTGGAGCTCGATCCGGCGACTCGCGAGCCCAGCCCGTGGCGGACCGGCGGGCGACGCTGGGAACGGGTGACGAGCCATCGATGGAGCTGACCACCGTCACCGACACAGAGGCCGTGCTCCACGACGGGGCGCGGGTCCTGCGGGTCGACGGGCTGCGACCAAACCGCGAGCACACGGTCGAGGGGATCACCTTCCGGACGCTGCCCCGCCCGCCCGGCGCCCTGCTCTCGAGGGTGGCCACGGTCAGTGACCTCCACCTCGGCGAGACCGAGTGCGGTCGCTACGAGGGGGTGAACCTCGGCCCCGCCGTGCGCGCCGACCCGGGCGAGCCGCCCTATCCCGAGACCATGGCCCGCGCCGCGGCCCGGGAGATCGCCGAGGCCAACGTCGACCTCGTGGTGGCCAAGGGGGACCTGACCGGCCGGGGCGGGGCTGACGAGATGCGGGCGTTCCTCGGTATCTTCGAGGAGCCCTTTGGGGCGCGGTTGCACTGGACCGACGGCAACCACGATGTCAGCACCCGCACCGAACTCGATCCTCGCCCCCCCACCGAGTTGGTCAAGGTGGCCGGCGCCCGGGTGGCCCTGGTCGACACCGCGATCCCGGGCCAGACCGGCGGGCGGGTCACAGACGAGCAGCTCGACTGGCTGGACGAACTCGGTGCCGACCGCGGCGACGGCCCCGTGCTGGTCTTCGCCCACCACCCGGTCTGGGACCACGCCTCGTTCACCGCCGGGATCAACCCGGAGGACTCCGAACGGTTGCTGGAGGTGTTCGCCCGCCGCCCCGCGCTGGCCGGCTGGTTCGCCGGGCATACCCACCGCAACCTGGTGCGCCGCATGCCGGCGACGGGCGACGTGCCCTGGGCCGAGATCGGGGCGACCAAGGACTACCCCGGCGTGTGGGCCGAGTACCGGATCTATGAAGGCGGGATCCTGCAGATCGTCCACCGCATCTCGTCGCCAGAGGCCCTGGCGTGGACGGACCGCACCCGCGAGATGTTCGGGGGCCTGTACCCGTCGTACTCGTTCGGCTCCCTGGCCGACCGCTGCTTCCCGGTCCTGATCGGGACCTGACATCGAGGAGTCCGGCCGATCCCGACCTTCCGCCCCCGCCGCCCCCCGGCCCGGGCGTCAGCCGCCATCAACTCGCTGGTCGAGAGGATCGACCCCGGTCTGCCGGCCGACCTGATCATCCACGCCACCGCAGACCAGGAGAAGACCAACCAGGCCCTCAGGGAGAAGGGGTCCCAGGACCGGATCGCGGAGATGTACCTGACCGCGTCGATCCCGCCCCAGGTCGGCTTCTACATCGCGCGCGTCGGCGACGACCCCGCCGACGCCGTCCCGAAGCCGGCCCTCTCCGCCGGCGAGCCGGTCAAGAAGCGCCGTACCCCACCCGGGTGACCCGCAGCAGCCCCGCCGGCGCTCCGCACACTGTCGCCATCCGTTAGTCAGACACGGCCGCCCGGTGCCGCAGCAGGGCCAGGCTGAGGGCGGCGCCGACGACGATGGCGCCGGAACCCATCAGCAGTGACAGCCGCATGCCGCGCAGGAACTGCGACCCGCGCGTCGACACGACCAGGGCGCCGAAGACGGCCACACCGATCGCCGCTCCCACCTGGCGGGTGGCGTTGTACGCCCCTGCGGCCACGCCGGCCAGCTCGGGCGGCACGGCGTCGAGCAAGCGCGACGTCAGCGGCGGGACGCAGATGCCGCCGAGGCCGATGGGGACGAGCGCCAGCGCGACCGCCAGCTCCGAGCTGTGGGCGTTCACGGTGAGCACGCCCAGGAGGCCGACGGCGAAGATGAGCTCGCCCGCGATGATCGTGGGCAGGGAGCCGATGCGCCGGGCCACCGCAGGCGCGGCGAGGTTGGCCCCGCCGATCAGGCCCGTCATGGGAAGGAACGACAGGCCGGCGACCAAGGCCGACTGCCCGAGGATCTGCTGGAAGAACAGGCTGAGCACGAACACCACGCCGAAGAAGGCGAGGGTGATGAGCCCGGCGGCGATCGACGCGCCGACGAACGCGGGACGGCGGGCCAGCTCCAACGGGAACATCGGCTCGGGGACACGGCCTTCGTAGCGGACGAACATCACCGCGCCGAGCACCATGGCCGCGGCCGCGCCCAGGACGACGGGGCCCGTCCAGCCGAGGTGGGGCCCCTCGATCAGCACGAACGTCAGCCCGCCCACGGCGGCGAGGGCGGTGAGCAGGCCGACGACGTCGATCCGCCGAGGAACGGGCAGGGCGGCGGTCAATCGGGTGGCGGTGAACGCGATCCCGACCGCGCCGACCAGCACGTTGACGAGGAAGATCGCACGCCAGCCGAGGGCATCGATCAATAGACCGCCGATCACCGGCCCGGCGGCGACCGCGGCACCGCCGGCCCCGATCCAGATCGACACGGCCCGGCCGCGGTCACCGGCGTCGGGATAGGCGACCCGCACCAGGGCCAACGAGCAGGGGACCAGGAGCGCCGCGCCCAGGCCCTGCACGAACCGGGCGGCCACCAGCGCGCCCGTCACGGGCGCCAGCCCGCACGCGGCCGAGGCCAGGGCGAACAGCCCGAGCCCCAAGCCGAAGCCTCGCCGGGCGCCGAAGCTGTCGCCCAACGCCCCGCCGGTCAGCAACGCGGCGGCGAACGTGAGCGTGTAGCCGTCGACCACCCACTCGAGGGCCCGGAGCCCTGCCCTCAGATCGTGGCCGATGGTCGGCAGGGCGATGTTCACGATGGTGGCGTCGAGGATGACCATGAAGTACCCCAGGCTGGCCACGACCAGCGTCGTGCGAGCCGGCGCCATCAGGGGTGGGCGCCGCGGTCGAACTCCTCGACCAGGAGGTCCATGAGCAGGCTGTCCCGCCACGTCCCGTCGTTGGCCCGCTCGTACCGGCGCATCACGCCGACATCCCGGAACCCGACCTTGCGGTAGCTGGCGATGGCCCGGGCGTTGATCACCGCCGGGTCGATCGTGAGGCGGTGGTGGCCGAGATCGTCGAACAGGTGGCGGGCCAGTGTCCGAACGGCGTCCGTACCGAATCCCTGGTTGGTCAAATCGGGGTGCAGGACGATGTCGATGCTGGCGTGGCGGTAGTCGGGATCGGTCTCCTCGAAGTACTGCACGAAACCGATGAGGTGCCCGTCGATCTCGATAACGAACCCGACGCCCTCATCGTCCTCGGCCAGCCGCGCGTGGAGACGGACCGAGTTCTCGCCCGGCCACCACTCGGCGACCTCCGGCTCGGCAAAGAGGGCGGCAAGTGGCTCGACGTCGTCCGCCGTGAGGGGCCGGAGCGTGACCCGTGCGCCGCGAAGCACCGGCTAGCTTGGCCTGATGACCGGGCCGCTGGCGTTGGTGGGGGGCGCCGAGTGGCGCGAGGGGTGCACCTTCGACCGGGATCTGCTGGCGGCCAGCAGCGGCGGCGAGGTGCTCATCCTGCCCACCGCGGCAGCCTACGAGCACCCGCAGCGGGCGGTGGACTGGGCCGAGCGCTACTTCTCGGGGCTGGGGGCCAAGGCGCGCGGCCTGATGATCCTCGCCCGTCCGGATGCCGAGGACGAGGCCAACGTCGCCGCCCTGCGCGAGGCCCAGTTCATCTACCTGGCCGGCGGGTCACCACTCCACCTGCGGTCGGTGCTCAAGGACTCGGCGGCCTGGGAGGCCCTACGCCAGGCCTGGCAGGGCGGCGCCGTCCTCGCCGGCTCGTCGGCCGGGGCGATGGCCCTGTGCGACCCCATGGTCGACCCTCGCGGCGGCGCCTTCACCCTCGGCCTCGGCCTCCTGGCCCAGGTGGCGATCATCCCCCACCACGACACGTGGTCGCCCGAGAAGGCCAAGCGGACCATCACCCTGGCCCCCGCCGGCCTCCCCGTCGTGGCCATCGACGAGCAGACCGCCCTGATCCGCGGCACCGATGGCGGCTGGACGGTCGGCGGCGCCGGCGGGGTGGTCGTCTTCGTCGATGGGCACGAAGCCGGCCTGGAGGCCCTCCCGCACTGACCCCCCAACGGGGGTGTGGGGCGGGATTACGACTCGGTGATCGTCACCGACTCCATGTAGACCCGCTCCTTGGGAGTGCCGGCGCCTGGGGTGCCCGCCGACTCGAGGGCCAACACCACGTCCATCCCATCGATGACCTTGCCGAAGAGCGAGTACTGGGGCGGGAGGCCCATGCCGCTGGCCCCGCAGATGATGAAGAACTGGCTGCCGTTGGTGTTGGGGCCGGCGTTGGCCATGGCGAGGGAGCCCATCTCGTAGCGACCGGGGCGGGGCAGCTCGTCGGCGAAGCGGTAGCCGGGGCCGCCGCGCCCGGTGCCGTCCGGGTCGCCGCCCTGGATGACGAACCCGGGGATGATCCGGTGGAAGGTGACGCCGTCGTAGTAGTGGTACCGGGACAGGACGACGAAGTTGTTGACCGTCAGGGGCGCGCCGACTGGGTCGAGGGCGATGGTCATGGTCCCCTTGTTGGTGACCATGGTGGCCGTGTAGGTCTTTTCCGGGTCGATGCACATGGGCGGCGGGCCGCTGAACTTCTGCGTCCGGGGACTCGAGCCGTCGGCGGCGGGGCATTCGGTGGGCATGGCTCACGTCTCCTTGATGGTGACCGAATTGATCTTCACGACCTCGCTGGGCTTGCCGTCCTGGGTGCCGGCGATCCCCGTGTCCTCGATGGCCTTGACCACCTCGAGGCCCTGGGTGACCTGGCCGAACAGCGAGTAGTTGGGCTGGAGGCTGGTTCCGGCGTCGCCGGTCACGATGAAGAACTGGCTGCCGTTGGTGTTCGGACCGGAGTTGGCCATGGCCAGCGACCCGATCTTGTACGACCCGGCCTTCGGCAGCTCGTCCTCGAACTTGTAGCCGGGGCCGCCGCTCCCGGTCTGCAACGGGTCCCCACCCTGGATCACGAAGCCGGGGACGATGCGGTGGAACGCGATCCCGTCGAAGTAGTGGTAACGGGCCAGCACCACGAAGTTGTTCACCGTCTTGGTGGCGTTCTTCACGTCCAGGCTGATGACCATGAGGCCCTTGGTCGTCTGCATCTCGGCCGTGTAGGTCTTGGCCACGTTCACGCACAGCGGAGGCTGCTTTTCGAAACTCGTGGTGCGCGGCGCCGAGCCGTCGGCCGGCGGGCAGGGGGTGTCGCCCTTGATTGACGCCCCGGCGGCGACCGGGGGCAGGTCGACGGGCTTCTTGGCGACCGTGGTACTGGCACTGCCCGCCGCCGTCGTCGTCGACGTCCCTTGGCTGCTGACGGTCTCCTTGTCGCTGCCGCCGTTGACGATGACGGCGAGGCCGGCGACGAGCACGAGGGCGAGGAACGCGCCGGCGATGGCGCGGGTGCGGCGGGTTTGCCGGCGCCGGCGGGCGGCGGCGGCCGCGGCCTGCCGAACCTGATGACCCTCGCGTTTGCGCTGGCGTTTCTGCGTGGGCACGGTCTGCCACCGTAATCGGCGCTGGTACGGTGAGTCCCGACAGTGTCTCTCGTCGTCCAGAAGTTCGGTGGCACGTCAGTTGCCGACGCCGACCGCATCCGTGCCGTTGCCGACCACGTGGTGCGGACGCGTCGTCGCGGCCACGAGGTCGTGGTCGTCGTCAGCGCCATGGGCCGCACGACCGACGACCTGCTGGAGCTCGCCGCCCGCATCTCGCCCGACCCGCCGGCCCGCGAGCTGGACATGTTGATCAGCGCCGGCGAGCGCATCTCCATGTCGCTCCTGTGCATGGCCATCAGCGACCTGGGCGAACCGGCCTCGTCGTTCACCGGTAGCCAGGCCGGGATCGTCACCGACACCACCCACGGCAAGGCCAAGATCCTCGAGATCCGGGCTGATCGGGTCCGTGAAGCGCTGGCCGACGGCAAGATCGTGGTCGTGGCCGGGTTCCAGGGCGTGTCGACCGAGAAGGAGGTCACCACCCTGGGCCGCGGCGCCTCCGATCTCACTGCGGTGGCCCTGGCGTCGGAGCTCGGCGCCGAGATGTGCGAGATTTACACCGACGTGGCCGGCGTCTACACCGCCGACCCCCGCATCGTCCCCGACGCCCGGCGGCTGAAGTCGGTCGCCTACGAGGAGATGCTGGAGATGGCCGCCACCGGCGGTCGGGTGCTGGCCACCCGGTCGGTCGAGTACGCCCGGAACCACGGCGTGACCCTGCACGTGCGATCGAGCTTCACCTGGGAGCCGGGCACCTGGGTGAAGAAGGAGGATGAGGTGGAGAAGGCCATCATCTCGGGTGTTACCCACGACACGTCCGAGGCCAAGGTGACCGTCGTGGGTGTTCCCGACCGGCCGGGCATCGCCGCCAAGCTGTTCCGGGCCCTGGCCGACGAGGCCGTCAACGTCGACATGATCGAGCAGAACGTGTCCGTCACCGGCCTAGCCGATATCTCCTTCACCTTCCCGAAGGCCGACATGAACGTCGCCACCAGGGTGACCGAGGCCATCGCCAACGAGCTGGGCGCGGCCCGGGTGTCGCCGGACGCCGACATCGCCCGCATCAGCCTCATCGGCGCGGGGATGAAGACCCACCCCGGCGTGGCCGCCACCATGTTCGAGACGCTGGCCGCCGAGGGCCTGAACATCGAGATGATCTCGACCAGCCCCATCCGCATCAGCTGCGTCGTACGGGCTTCCGAGGTCGAACGGGGCGTGCGCGCCCTGCACTCGGTCTTCGAACTCGATGTCGCTCCCGCTTGAGTGTCGGTACCTTTAGCGCCATGAACGTCGGGATCGTCGGAGCCACCGGACTGGTCGGCGGGATCATGCGCACGCTGCTGGCCGAGCGGGAGTTCCCGGTCTCGGACCTGCGCCTGTTCGCCTCGGCCCGCTCGGCCGGGCGGGCCCTGCCCTGGGCCGGAGGTGACATCACCGTCGAGGACGCGTCCACGGCCGACTACGCCGGGCTCGACCTGGCCCTGCTCGCGGCCGGGGCCACGCTGTCGAAGGAGCTGGCGCCGCGGGTCGCCGCCGCCGGAGCCACCGTGGTCGACAACTCGTCCGGCTGGCGGCACGACCCGGACGTCCCCCTGGTCGTGGCCGAGGTCAATCCGCACGCCCTCGCCTCCATCCCCAAGGGGATCGTGGCCAACCCGAACTGCACCACGATGGTGGCCATGCCCGTCCTCAAGCCCCTGCACACCGAGGCCGGGCTGCGGCGGATCGTGGTCAGCACGTACCAGGCGGTCTCCGGTGGCGGCCTGCGGGGCATCGCCGAGCTGGAGAAGCAGGTCATCGACGTGGCCCCTCGCTCGGCTGAGCTGGCCTACTCGGGGACGGCCGTGGCGTTCCCGGCCCCGGAGGTCTACGCCGCGCCGATCGCCTTCAACGTCATCCCGCTGGCCGGCAAGCTGGTCGACGACGAGACGGACGAGGAGCAAAAGTTCCGCCACGAGAGCCGCAAGATCCTCGAGATCCCCGACCTGGCCGTGTCCTGCACGTGCGTGCGAGTCCCCGTCTACACCGGCCACAGCGTGTCCCTGAACGTCGAGTTCGACCGTGCCCTGTCGCCCGAGCGGGCCAGAGAGCTGCTGGCCGATGCACCCGGCGTGGTCCTGGTCGACGTGCCCACGCCGCAGGCGGCGGCGGGCACCGACCCGTCCCTGGTCGGGCGCATCCGGCGGGACGAGGGCGGGCGCAACGGCCTGGCCCTGTTCGTCAGCGGCGACAACCTGCGGAAGGGGGCGGCGTTGAACGCGGTCCAGATAGCCGAGGCGCTCGTGGCTCGCGGCCATCTCTCGTGACGAGGCAGCAGAAGACCGTTCCGTTCGTCGTCCTCGCGGTGATCGCTGTCTCGATCGTGTGGGGGTTGATCCCGTTCAACTTCGCCAACGTGGTCGATTGCGGGGCCCCCCTGCTGGGCGCCCACAACAAGAACGAGGCCCCGGTGACCAGCTTCATCAACGCCAAGGAGGACTGCCTTTCCAAGGGCAAGAGCCGCCTCAGCGTGTCGGCCGTCGCCTCCTTCCTCGCCGTGCTGGTCGGTACCGCGGTGGTCAGCTTCAAGCCCATCAGCTCGTCCTGCGCGGCCGGCAACCACGACGACTGCCGTGAATGGTGGTTGGCCGTCGCCCTGGGCGACGCCGGGACCGGGCTGTCGTGCCAGTGCGAGTGCCACGTCGGCGTCTTTTAAGGGCTCAACTGAGTTGTCAGAATCGGAAGCGAGTCAGGCCTCCAGGCTCCGTCCCCAACGTCACGATCGCGGAGCGCGGCTCGATGCGGTAGACGTTCCAGGGCGGAGGACCTTGCGACGGCGCGTTGAACGGGGCCGTAATGCCCGAACCGCTCTCGTCCGGTTCCGCCGGCCACCCGTTGTCCGCCCACACCTTGGTGACGCGTGCCAGTTGGCTTCGCTCGGTCACGCGGGCGGCGTCACCTTCGATCACGACGTCCGCGCCCTCGATCGATAGCGCGATCGAACAGTGCTGGTTGCGGGCGACGTTGCGTCCCTTCCGCGTACCTGCCCCCGTCTGGAACCAGAACGTGCCGTCGAGCCACACGGCACCCACCGCGGTCACGTGCGGGCTGCCGTCCTCGTTGACGGTACAGAGCCAGGTCGTCCGGGCGTTCAACGCATCTGGAGCGGGCGCCGAGCCGGACTCGATCTTGTCCACAACCGCAGCCCAGTCGACCGGCGGCAGCCCGTCGGCCTCGCCGAGATTGATGATCTTCACATGAGTCTCCTTCCGCTGCGGGGCCATCCTGCCGCAAGCGGACGGTCGCCGGTTGCCAACGGTCAGGCGGGGGGCGCGAAGAGCTCCAGGGCGATGTTGTCGGGATCCCGGAACGACAGCCCGGAGCCGTACCCGGCGTCCACGATGTCGCCGTGCGGGATGCCCAGCTCGTCCAACCGAGCCGACCACGTCTCGAGCTCGGCCCGGGTGGCGCACCCGAAGGCAATGTGGTCCAGACCGGGCCGGCGCTCGTTGAACCGCTCTGTGCTCACCAGCTGGGGGAAGCCGTGCAGCCCGAGCAGGGTGCCGCCGACGGAGTAGACGATGTGACGGAACGGGCCGGTGTCCTCGTCGAGGACCGGTTCGACGCCGAGGACCCTCGTGTACCAGGCCTCGCTCGCTGCGAGGTCGGTGACAGTCACGGCGACGTGGGTGATGGGCGGCATGGGCGTTCCGGTAGTCATGAAGGTGTCCCGTTCGTTGATGTGGTCGATGTCACGTTTCGAATCGGCTCCTGTTCGGGCCGTACGTCGGTTCGTGCAGTGAGTACGCCCGCCGTCTGCTCCCGGTTCGCGCCGGGGTGAGGCCGATCGAGCTCAGGCATCCTCCGCGGTCGGGACGACCAGCTTGGCCACGATGTGCTCACCGGACCCGACCTCGTTGGCGGCACGCGATTCGGGGCGGAAGCCGAAGCTCGTTTTCGTGCCGAGCCGCTCCGGGCCGGGGCGGGCCCCCACCCAGAACCGCCACGCACCGTCCCCGCCGTCCGGCATGCCATCAAGCTTGTGGACCATGAGGGCGCCGATGCGGTCCGATCCCGACTCCATCGCCAGCCCGGGCGGGGTGGACTGCGCAGCTTCGAGCGCGTCCAGGATGGTGAGGCCGCTGGTCCAGGGGATGGTCGTGAACGACTTCGTGCTGCCGTTGCTGTAGTCGATCGTCAGCGACGCCGTGGCCATGCCCGGACGCTAGCCGGGGCCGGGCGGGGCCTGCTCGGCCACCCTCCCGCCTACACGAACCTGCGCTCCAGCTCGGCGAAGAAGGCGGCGGCGAGGCGCTCGAAGTCGTCGCCGGACAGCCGGATGCGATCGCCGATCTGGAGCTTGAGGACCGACTCGTCGGGGACGAACTTGATCACGTTGTTCCCCCGCAGGACGCCGCCGTTGTTGATCAAGGAGTCGACCAGCAGCTCGACCTCGTTGAGGGCGTTCCCGTCCTTGCCCGTGCTCACCCGCAAGCGGTGGACGAACGGGCGGTCCAGGGCCAGGACCATGTTGACGAAGAACGACGTGTCGAAGTGGTCGAGGGCGGCCTCGGCCTTCCCGCCGTCCTTGGCCCCGCTGACCGCGCTGGCCAGCGCCCGGTAGGCGGCCAGCTGCCGTTCCATGGTCGCTCTCGCGTTGTCGAGCTCTTCCCGGGCGTAGTCCTTGCGGCCGAGCATGGCGTGCTCCCTTCGTCGTCCATCGTGATCGAGGCGCCGCGGCCCCTCGGTGCGTCTGACGGATGGCGGCGGCCAAATGTGACGGGAACCCACTGGGTTTCTCTCATACAGGTCGCGACCTTGATCCGTAGAACAGACAACCCACACCCCTTCGGCCCGGCCGAACGAATCTCGCTGGTCAGCGAAAAGGAAGAGAGAACATGCCCATGAACCGAAAGGCTTCGCTTACCGCGCTCGTAGGGGTGCTGGCCCTGGCCGGCGCGGCCTGCGGGAGCAACAGCTCGTCCAAGTCCGGCACGCCGGCCGCGAGCTCGACCCAGACCAAGGACATGGTCACCGCCATCCCGAGCCTTTCCGGCGTCGGCACGTCCGTGGCCATCGACCCCGGCACCGCCGGGGCCCTCAAGTCGCTCGGTGTGGCCCTGGCCCCGTCGGGCAACGCCACCTTCGACGCCGCCACCTCGACCATCACCTTCCCGATCACCTCCGGCTACGCCGAGATCCACAGTGACCAGAGCTACAAGCCGGGCTACATCCTCGGGTCCATCGAGCACGCCGACAGCGGGTTCACCCTGAGCGCCGGCCCCACGAAGGTCACCCTGTCGGACTTCGTCGTGGACCCCGGCAACTCCATCCTCTACGGCACGGTCGGCGGCACGCCCAAGGTGCCGCTGCTGACCCTGGACGGCACGAACGTCAAGGTCGGTAGCGACTCCGCCGGCAACGTCACCCTCGACGGCACGGTGGCCAAGCTGACCGACACCGCCGCCGGCGCGCTGAACAAGGCGTTCAACGTCACCGCCCTGAAGGCCGGCATCCCCCTCGGCACCGTCCACCTGGTGGCCAAGGGCAGCCCGTCGACCTACAACGCCAGCGCCGACACCACGGCCCGGATCACCCGCCTGGCCGGCAAGAGCACCTCGGTCAAGCTCGACGCGGACACGGCCAAGGCCCTGCAGTCCCTGAACGTGAGCGTCGCCCCCGTCGGCTCGGCCACGTTCGACAGCGCCACCTCCACGGTGTCGTTCCCGATCACCGGTGGCTTCGCCGCCATCCACTCGGACCTGTCGTACAAGCCGGGCTACATCGCCGGCACGGTCCTGCACGAGGCCAGCGGGATCAAGTTCAGCAGCGGCAGCAAGTCGCTCGAAGTGACCGACTTCGTGGTTGACCCCGCCAACTCGATCCTCACCGCCTCCGCCGGTGGCAAGTCGGGCATCCCCCTGCTGTTCCTCGACGGCACCAACGTCAAGGTCAGCAAGGACGGGGCCGACGTCGTTCTCGACGGCACCGTCGCCAAGCTCACCGCTCCCGGCGCCGCCGCCCTGAACAGCACCTTCGGCGTCACCGCCTTCAAGGAGGGAATCCCCCTGGGGGTCGTCCACCTGGTCGCCGCCGCGGCCTGAAGTCCCCCCGCCTGCTTACCCGGCCGGCACACCAGCCCAGACTGGTGTGCCGGCCGGGCTTTTTCGCGTCTGCTCAGACCACCTGGATGACCTGGCCGCCCAGTTCCTCGGCCGTGATCTGCTCCAGCCCCTTCTTCCTCGTCTCCACCCCGAAGACCACCATGAGCACGATGGCGACCAGGACGGGGACGGCGCCGAGGAGGGCCGTCTCCGAGATCGACGGCGCGGTGACGGCGGCGGCGACGGCGGCCAGGATCAGCACGCCGCCCAACTTTGTCCCGGCCGCAGCCAGGCCGGTACCCCTGGCCCGGACACGGGTCGGGTAGATCTCCGAGGCGTAGGCCGCGGTCACCGCGGTGAGCGAGCTGATGCCCCAGATGGGGACGACGAGCAGGACGTGCAGCAGGGCCTTGTTGTCGGCGACGTGGCTGCCGGCGAACACGAAGCCCAGCAGGGCCGCGGACGTGAGCCCGGCCATGATGATGATCGTCTTCCTGCTGCTCCAGAACCCGTAGAGGAAGGCGATCGGGAAGTTGAGCGGGAACCCGATGAGGGCCGAGTCGCGCAGGATCTTGCTGGCGTTGACCTCGTTGTAGCCCAGCTTCTGCAGGTTCGAGGGGATCCACTGCTGGAACCCGTACTGGACGATGCCGATCCCCAAGGCGAGCATGACCAGCACCATGGTCAAGCCGGTGAACGGGCGCTGGAACAGCTGGCCGAAGTGCCCGTGGACGTGCTCCTCGATGGCCAGCTCCGAGGCGTCGGCCTCCACGGCCACCGCCCCGTAGCGGTTCATCACCGCCCGGGCCTCGTCGTTGCGGCCGTGCTGGAGCAGGAACCGGGGCGACTCGGGGATCCAGCGGTTGAGGAGGACCAGTATCACGCTGATTGGGATGCCGACGAGCCACAGGATGCGCCAGCCGTAGCGGTCCGGCGCGCCGATGGTCGACGCCAGCCAGCTCATGACGATGTAGGCCCCGGCCACGTCGCCGCCGATAAGGACGATGATCCAGCCCCGGTGGCGGGCGGGGATGGTCTCGGAGACGAGGGAGAAGATGATCGGCAGCATCCCGCCGACCCCCAAACCCATGATGAAGCACATGACCAGGTTGATCGTGTACTCGGGCATGGCGCCGCAGGTGGAGGTGGCGATGAACATCACCGCGGCGATGAGGATCGACGCCCGCCGCCCGATCCGGTCGGCCAGCCACCCCCAGATGAACGAGCCGATCACCGTCCCGCTGATCCCCGACAGGGGGTACAGGGCGATGGGGAGCCCGGCGGCATGTGGATGCAGTGGCGACCGCAGGCCGTATTCGGCGGCGGCCCCGGGGGCGACGAAGGCCAGCGTGGTCGGCTTCATGACGTCGATGGTGACGGCCGCGGCCATCACCAGGATCAGGCCGACGTGGGCCCGGGTGATGTTGGCGTCGTCGAGGGCCTTGACCTTGATGCGCGACACCGCGCCCTGGGTGACGGCCGAGAATCGGGGGAACAGCCCGTACACCGTCAGCGCGATGCCCAGGAACATCAGGGCCATGCCCGTCGTCATGGTGGTGTCGAAGGGCATGCCCCGCAGCTTGTAGCCCATGTCCTTGGAGTCGAAGTACATGGGAAGCTGCATGAGGGTACCGACGGTGACGGACGTCACGCCGGCCCAGAACGCCAACGGATGCTGATAGGTCACACCCAGCGCTGAGCGCCGCGCCCCCATTCTGGACGTCGGCCCGGTGCTCATCGCTGCCTCCCCATGTCCCTGAAACCCCCGTTGCGCCCCCTGCCGGCCAAGCATCGCTCATCCCGCGTAGGCGGCCCGTAGTCCTCGGCCACCGTCGCCATTACGCCTCCATTACGCGAGCGATACGCGGCGCCGGTAGCGTCACCGCAATGAGCAGGGTCGACGCGCCGGTCCTCCCCGAGCCCCACGCCCCCGAGGCGCCGGCAGCGGCTCCCGGTCGCCGGGCCCTGGCCTGGCTCGGTTTCGTGGTCGTGCTGGCCAGTGCCGTGGTGGGCAGCAACGTGTTCGCCGTCCGTGACCACCTCTTCGGCACGGTCACCCCCGCCGCCGCCCCACCCGCCGCCGGCCGGGCCGTCGGTGGCGCGCCGGCGTCGCCCGATACGCCCACGTCCGCCGTCCCGGCCGCCGCCACCTCGCTGCGGTCGTCGCCCTGGTGGCAGGACGTGACCACCCTTCAGGGGAGCGGGGCCACGAGCCCGGCGCCCTTCACCATTGCGGCGAACGCGCTGCAATGGCGGGTCCAGTGGACGTGCTCGACCGGGCACCTGACGGTCCGGGTTCCCAAGCAGGCGAAGGCGGTCGTCGACGGGAGCTGCCCGCAGGGTGCCGAGGGGTACTCGGTCCAGAAGGGCCCCCAGTCGCTGCAGGTGACGGCCGAGGGGCCGTGGAAGCTGACCATCGCCCAGCAGGTGGACGTCCCGCTGGTCGAGCCGCCGTCCGCGGCCATGACGGCGGCGGGCACCAAGGTGGCCGGCACGGGATCCCTCTACAACATCGACAAGGTGGGGACGGGCAAGGTCACGCTGTACCGGCAGGCGGACGGGGGGTACTCGGTGCGACTGGAGGACTTCTTCGTCAGCCCGAACGTCGACCTGGAGCTGCGGCTCAGCAGCCTGGAGGCGCCGCACAGCTCGGACGAGTTCGCCGCCGCCCCGAACGACCTCGTCACCGTGATGGACGTGACCGCCGGCTCGGTGAACTATGCGCTGCCCGCCGGGCTGGATCCGACGAAGTACAAGTCGATCGTGGTCTGGTGCGTCCCGATCAAGAGCGCCTACGCGGCGGCCACGCTCGGAGGGCCCCGATGACCACCGCCCCGCCGCTCGCTCCCGTCGAGGTCGCCGCCAAGAAGCGGCCGGAGGTGACCATCAGGGGCAAGCAGGTCCCGGTCATCCTCCCCAAGTGGTCGGACCCCCGGCTCAAGCTGTCGGCGACCATCTGGGCCATCACCTTCCTGGGCCTGTTCGTGCTGCACTTCCAGGTGTCGATCCCCCAGATCGCCGTCACCGTCCTGCTGTGTGGGGTGACCGAGGTCGTCATGACCTACCGCCGGGACCACGTGCTGGTGTGGCCGGCCAGCTCGCTGCAGACCGGCATCAGCGTGGCCTTCATCTTCCGGGTGGCCGGCACCGAGCACGGCGACTGGTGGAGCTTGCGAGGGATTTGGCTGTTCGTCCTGGTCGCCGCCCTGTCGCTGATCCCGAAGTACGTGCTGCGGCACAACAACCGCCACATCTTCAACCCGTCGAACATCGGCCTGGCCTGGGTGCTGCTGCTCATCGGTCCCAGCCACGTCTTCTCCGAGCACCTGTGGTGGGACCCGCTCGGCTGGCGGATGATCCTGGCGATGGCCGTGATCTTCGGCGGGGCGTTCTGGGTCCTCCGCCAGGTGAAGATGATCCCGCTGGCGCTGACCTTCCTGGCCACGTTCTTCGCCCTGATCGCCCTCTTCGCCCTGTTCGGCCGGACCTACTACGCCACCTGGCACCCCCAGGGGCCCGTGGGCGGCAGCTTCTACTGGATGACGATCGCCATGTCGCCCGAGCTGCTGATCTTCGTGTTCTTCATGATCACGGACCCGCAGACCGCGCCCAAGTCGTTCGAAGGCCGGCTGATCTACGCGGTGGCCACGGCGACCATGGCCGCCCTGCTCATCCTCGTCCAGTCGACCGAGTTCGGGATCAAGGTGGCCATCCTCTCGTCACTCGTCGCCACCTGCGCCGCCGTCCCCTTGATCGACAGCCTGGGCCGGCGCATCCACGATCGCCGGATGGGCACCGCTGCGCCCGTTCGGGCTCCCGCCGTGCCATTCGGGCGCCGGTTGGTGACGACCCTACGGAACCCGGTGCTCGCCGCCGTCCTGATCATCGGCATCGCCGCCCCCGTCAACACCGCCCTGCTGGGCCGGGACAAGAAGATCCAGCTCATCGAGCGCGGTCTCACCACCCGCAAGGTCCAATAGCGCGACCGGCGGCGTCGAGCGGATCTGCCGCACGGCCACCGCGGCGGCGACGGCCCACACCACGCCCAGCACGACCAGGAGGTTGGCGGCGTAGTTGTGCGGGAGCGACGTGGGGTTGTGGGTGGCCAGGCCGTAGGCCCGCACCAGGGGGTAGGAGAACAGGGCGACGATGCCGCTGACGGCCAGGGCGGCCTGCACCGCGGCACGGGCCCGGCGGGGCACGTTCCGAGCCAGGGCGACGGCCAGCACGATCACCACGGGAGCGACGAGCAGGTCATGGAGCAGGGCGCCGGCGACCACGAACCGCGCCAGGTTGGCCGGGCGGGTGTCCAGGCTGTTGGTGAAGATGCCGCGCAGCCCGACGGCGATGACCGCCCACCCGGCCGCCGCCGACACCCAGAACAGCGGGCCGGCGGGGCCCGGGTCGTCGCGGCCCGGCTCCAGGCTCATAGGACGGTCACCTTGGTGACCCACTTGGTCTGGAGGACCCCCGGCCGATTGGGAGCGATGAGCCGGCACGGGAAGCCGTGGTCGACGGCCAGCACCTGCCCGTCGAGGTGGGTGGCGAGCAGGGTGTCCCGGTCGGCGGCCTGGCCGGAGTTCAGGGTCGACGTGCGGTACGCCCCGTTCGGCTCCAGGGACTCGACGAGGACGGTCCGGTGGGGATCCGCCCCGGCCATGGCCAGGAGGTCCCGGACGCGCACGCCGCTCCAGCCCGCCGAGTAGCTCCATCCCTCCACACAGGCGATGGGTAGCTCGGCCGAGTGGGTGGGCAAGGCCTGCAGCTGGTCGACGGTGAGCGACAGGGGCCGACCCACCTTGCCGGTGACTTCGAGCCGGTAGTCGGGGGACTGGGCCAGGTCGATCACGCCGGCGTTCGCCGCCCCCCGGTTGACCGGCCGACCCTGCGGCCCGACGTCAGGGTCGCGGGGCGCCAGCAGGGAGAGCCGGCGCAGCGGGTGGAACGTCTGGCCGACCGTGGTGAGGGTCAGCAGCCCGGACGCACCGGCGACCGTGGCCAGGAGGCCACGCCGGGTGAGCCCGCCGCCGGCCGGGTCGCCCGCCGCCGCCTCGGCCACTGTCCCGAGGACGGGGTCGGCGGCGGCCAGGGCCGGCCGCCGGGACGGGCGGGTGAGGGTGCGGCGGGCGATGGCCCACTTGGCCCCGCCGTGGGCGACGATCGCCCCCATGGTCACCCAGGCCATCCAGAAGTGCGAGGCCCGGAACGAGAACCGCCACGGGTACCACTGGGCGATGTTGGCCACCCCGGAGAACGTCATGAAGATGCCCCCGGCGACAAGTGGGAACAGCCCGATCCGCTCCACCACGTGGCTGACCCGCTTGGCGACGGGGAAGGCGACGAACCGGGGCCAGACCAGCCACAGCTTGGCGATGAGGACGGGGATCGAGGCGATGCCGGAGGCGATGTGCAGCCCCTGGGTGAACCGGTAGAGCCCCGCCGGCCGGGCGGGGATCGGGAACCACGACTGTGGGTTCTGCTGGAGATGGGAGTACAGCCCGGTGACGAAGCAGATCGAGAACAGGATCCCGAGGCTGGCCCCGAGGATGGCGGCGAGGCGCTCGTCGCGCAGCGGCGAGGCGTAGGCGCCCTGGCGCAGGGGCTGGTCCGGGTCGGTCGTGTACCGCCGCACCCGCTCCGGCATCCTCAAGCTCATGAGGTGGCCTCGAGGTGGGCGAACCACCGGCCCGAGGGCACCTCCAGCAGGCTGGCGACGCGCAGGCCGGCCTGGCGGGCCAAGCCGGCGATGGCGTCCGCCCCCACCACCGCCCAGCCGAACGCCTCGCTGCGGCGGCCGTCGCGCTCGAACCAGGCGGTCAGCCGCCGCCAACCGGTGCCGGGGGGTTGCACCTCGGCCAGAACCTGGCCCCGCCCGCCGGTGAGCTGGCGGCAGCGGGCCAACAGGCGGGTGGGGTCGCCGCCGATCCCCACGTTCCCGTCGAAGAGCAGGGCCGTCGCCCACCGGCCCTCGCCGGGGAGGGGCCCGAAGATGTCCCGCTGCAGGACGGTCGCGCCCCGCCCCCGGGCCAGGGCGACGGCGGCCGGCGACGAGTCCACGCCGAGCGCCGGCACCCGCCGCGACGCCAGGCTGACGACGAGCCGGCCCGGGCCGCACCCGAGGTCGATGACTGGCCCGTCGACGGTGGCCAGCAGCTCGGCCTCCTCCGCCGTGGCCGGGTCGTGCCAGCGGTTGAGGTCGAGGTCGAGGGTCTCGCCCGTGTGGGTGCGCAGGACGACCGGCGGGCCGAACACGGGGTGCGACCGGGCCGGATCGGCCTGCAGGACGGCCATGTCAGCGAGCCCCGATCGGCTGGGGGAGCAGGCCGAGCCGGGTGGCGACGGCGCGTGTACGGGGGCCGTCGCTCACCGCCTCCAGGTCGTCGATCCGGTCCAGGTCGACCAGGGTGGGCAGCAGGGCGACGTCGTGGCCGAGGGCGCGAAGCCGGGCCAACTGGTCGAGGCCCGTGCGAGCCGTGCTCATCGGGATCCCGGCGAAGGCGCGGGCGTCGGCCCGCCGAAGCCCGATCGCCCACCACCCGCCGTCGGCCGCGGGGCCGAGCGCGGCTGTGTGGTCGTCGAGGGTGGCGAGGGCGCCGTCGAGCAAGGCCGGCGTGACCTGGGGGGTGTCCATGCCGATCTGGACCGTCCCGCCGCCGGTCGTCGCCCACGCCGCCGTCAGTCGCAGGTCGAAGGGACCGGCGCACTGGGGCACGACGACGAACCCCGGGGGCAGCCAGCGGCCCGGTGCGCCCTCGAGGGCGATCACCCGGCGATCGGCGCGGCACCGGCTGACTGCGTCGAGGGTGTCGGCCAGGGCGGCCTCGGCGATCTCGGCCGCTTCGGTGGGGGTGCACGGAGGGCACAGCCGGGTCTTGACCCGCCCGGCGACGGGGGCCTTGGCCATCACCAGCACGTTCACGACGCCAGCACCCGGCCCATGTCCCGCACCGCCCGCATGGTCCCCGACACGGTGCCGGTCACCTTCGACCGGCCGGTGCGGGGGGCGTACGGCACCGGGACCTCGCTGATGCGCCAGCCCGCCTGGTCGGCCCGCAGGACCATCTCCAGCGGCCAGCCGAACCGGCGATCCTCGATGCCGAGGACCAGCAGGTCGGCGTGCCGGGCGGCCCGCATGGGCCCGATGTCCCGCAGTTTCCGGCCCGTGCGCCGCCGGATTTCGAAGGCCAGGAATCGGTTCGCGGCCCGGGCATGGGCCGGCCACGCTCCGGCGGCGGTGGGCCGCCGGGCGCCCAGGACGAGGTCGGCGTCGCCGGCCAGCACCGGGCCGGCCACCAGGGGGAGGTCGGCAGGGTCGAGCGACCCGTCACCGTCCATGAAGCACACGACCCCATCCTGTGGGGCGGCGGCGACCAGCCCGGCCCAGCAGGCGGCGCCGAAACCCCTGGCCGGCTCCTCGACCACCAGCGCGCCCAACCGGCGGGCAATGTCGCCCGAGCCATCGGTCGACCCGTTGTCGGCCACGACCGCGGTGTAGCCGGGGGGCATGGCCCGCAACAGGGCGGGCAGGGCGGTGGCCTCGTTGAGGACGGGGATGACGACGTGAGGCATGGACGGAGTCTGCCCGCTCCCCGCCTTACGACTTGGTGAGAAGTCCTGACGAAACGGTGAACTCTTCGTCGCCAACCGGTCGCTGGACCGGGGGTGGGGCACAATCGACCTGTGTCCACGACCGCGTCGCCGCCGCGCATCCTGGTGGTGGAGGACGACCCGACGGTGTCCGAGGTGGTGACGCGGTACCTCGAACGGGAGGGTTTCGTGGTCGAGGTGGCCTTCGACGGTGCCGTCGCCCTGGAGCGGGCGCTCGCCGACCCGCCCGAACTGGTGGTGCTGGACCTGATGATCCCGTCGCTCGACGGCTTCGAGGTGTGCCGGCGGCTGCGGGCCACCGCCCCTGTCCCGGTGATCATGCTCACCGCCCGCGGCGAGGAGGCCGATCGGATCGTCGGCCTCGAGCTCGGGGCGGACGACTACGTGTCGAAGCCCTTCTCCCCCCGGGAGCTGACGGCACGGATCAAGGCCGTGCTCCGCCGGGCCTCCGGTTCGGTGGCGGCCAGCGGGGCAGGGCCGACCGTCCTGCGCACCGGCACCCTGGAGGTCGACACAGTCGCCCACGAGGCCCGGCGCGACGGCGAGCTGGTGTCGCTCACGTCACGGGAGTTCGACCTGCTCGTCCACCTCATGCGCCACCCCCGCCGGGCCTTCCGGCGGGAGGAGCTGCTCGACCAGGTGTGGGGCTTCGCCTACGGCGACACGTCGACGGTGACGGTGCACGTCCGTCGCCTGCGGGAGAAGGTCGAGGTCGACGCCGCCCACCCTCGCCACGTCTGCACGGTGTGGGGCGTCGGCTACCGGTTCGAGCCGTGAGCATCCAGAACCGCAAGGCTTCCCTGGCCCTGGCCGCCGTCGCCCTGCTCGGGGTCGGCGTGGCTGTCGCCCTGGCCGCCGACGCCCGCTGGGACGCGTGGAACACGGGCCTCGTGCTCAGCTGGAGCCTGGGCTCGGCCGCGGTGGCCGGGGTGGTCGCGGCCACGCTCCTGCGCGTCCTGCGCCACGCCCGGCTGGCGGTGCAGGCCGGCATCGCCGCCCTGGCGCCGGTGCTGGCCGTGACCGTCGCCCTGATCGGTACCGCGACGACGATGTTCATCTCGGCCCACGACCTGCGGGCCCTGCTGGTCGTCACTGTGGCCGCCGGGACGGTCGGGCTGGTCACCGCCCTCGCCCTCGGCCAGCGGGTGGCCGCGGCCAGCACCTCCCTCGGCGACCTGGCCCAGCGGATCGGTGACGACGGGGCGGCGGCGCCGTCGCTCGTCCGCGGCGGCGGCCCCCGGGGCCCGAGCGAGCTCGTCCGCCTGGCCGCCGAGCTGGAGGGTGCACTGGCCCGGTTGGCCGAGACCCGGGAGCAGGCGGCGGCGGCCGAGGACAGCCGCCGGCAGCTGGTGGCCTGGGTCTCGCACGACCTGCGCACCCCGCTGGCCGGCATCCGGGCCATGGTCGAGGCGCTGGAGGACGGCGTGGTCGACGACGCCGAGACCGTCGCCCGCTACTACCGGACGATGGGCCGGGAGACCGATCGGCTGGCCGGCCTGGTCGACGACCTGTTCGAGCTGTCCCGCATCCAGGCCGGTGCGGTGAACCTGGACCTCGAACAGATCGCCTTGGACGAGCTGATCTCCGACGCGGTGGCCGGCGTGTCGATGGCCGCGGGGGCCAAGGGGATCGACCTGCGCGGCGAGGTCGCCACCCCCACGCCGGTCGTCGAGCTGTCGATCCCCGAGATGGCGCGGGTCGTCCGCAACCTTCTGGACAACGCCATCCGCCACACCCCTCGGGGCGGCACGATCTGGGTGGACGCCGGCATCGACGAGGATCGCCAGGCCGCGCTGGTGTCCGTCCGGGACGGGTGCGGCGGCATTCCCGCCCCCGACCTGCCCCGGGTGTTCGAGCTGGCCTACCGGGGCGACGCCGCTCGCACCCCGGGCGATGGCGGCGCCGGCCTAGGGCTGGCCGTGGCCCGCGGCCTGGTCGAGGCCCACCACGGCGAGATCAGCGTGCAGAACGAGGGCCAGGGGTGCCGGTTCACCATTTCCCTCCCGCTGGCGGCCACGGCATGAAGGTCCTGGTCACCGGGGGCGCCGGCTTCATCGGGTCGCACGTGGTCGACCAGCTGCTGGCCGGCGGGGCCGAGGTCCGAGTGGTCGACAGCCTCGTCGCCCACGCCGTCGGGCGGCCCGCCGAGCTCGACGGACGGGCCGACTTGCTGGTCGGCGACCTGGCCGAGCCGGGCGTGGCCGAGGCCGCGGTGGCCGGGGTGGACGCCGTCTGCCACCAGGCGGCCAAGGTGGGCCTGGGCGTGGACTTCGGCGACGTCGGCGGTTACGTGAAGGACAACGACACCGGCACGGCCCGCCTCCTCGAAGCCCTGTGGCGGCGGTCGTTCACCGGGCGGTTCGTACTGGCCAGCAGCATGGTGGTGTACGGCGAGGGGCGGTACCGGTGCGCCGCCCATGGCGACGTGCGCCCCGCTCCCCGCACGGAGGCCGACCTGGCGGCCGGGCGGTTCGACCCGCCGTGCCCGGTCGACGGGTGCGGCGAGCGGGCCCGTTGGGCGGTGATCGACGAGGCTGCCCCGGTCGACCCTCGCAACATCTACGCCGCGACCAAGCTGCATCAGGAGCACCTGTGCTCGGTGTGGGCCCGGGAGGCCGGGGCCAGTGCCGTCGCCCTCCGCTACCACAACGTCTATGGCCCCCGGATGCCCAAGGACACGCCCTATGCGGGAGTGGCGTCGATCTTCCGCAGCGCCCTGGCCGCCGGTCGCGTCCCCGAAGTGTTCGAGGACGGCGAGCAGGCCCGCGACTTCGTGCACGTGACCGACGTGGCCCGGGCCAACGTGCTGGCCCTCACCGCCGCGCCCGGCGGCATCGGGACGTTCGCGGCGTTCAACGTGGCGAGCGGGACCCCCCACACCGTGGCCGACATGGCCCGGTCCTTGACCGCCGCGGTCGACCCGTCGCTAGGCCCGGTGATCACCGGCAAGTGGCGGCTCGGCGACGTCCGCCACATCGTGGCCTCGCCGGACCGGGCCGCCGACGCCCTGGGGTTCGTGGCCGAGGTGGGCTTCGCCGCCGGCATGGCCGAGTTCGCCCATGCCGCTCAGCGCGCCTGAGCGCCCCACCGACGTCTCCCGGGCCGCCCTCGCCGGTTTCGGGGCCGCGGTCGCCGCCGGGACGGTGCTGTCGGTCGTCTTCGCCACGTCGCAGCCCATCCGCAATGCCCGCTGGGCCCTGCTCGTCCCCCTGGCCCCGTGGGCTGCGCTGTGGGCCGTCGGGGTGGCCTGCGCCCTCCGCCTGCCCCGCCGGATCGCCCTGCCCGCGGTGTTCGCCGCCGCCGTCGTCCTGCGCCTGGGCGCCCTGGCCGGCCCCCCGGTCACCTCCGACGACCTGTTCCGCTACTCCTGGGACGCCCGCGTCCAGCTCTCGGGGACCGACCCGTACCGGTACACGCCCAGCTCCGCCCACCTGGCCCACCTCCGGGAGCGGTGGCTGTGGCCCGATGCGCAGGAGTGCGCCCGCATCCAGCGGCCCGAGGGCTGCAGCCGCATCAACCGCGTCCTCGTCCACACCATCTACCCGCCCGTGGCCGAGGCGTGGTTCACCGTCGTCTACCGGATGGCCGGGATCGGTGCCCACCACAAGGCGTGGCAGGTTGCCGGGCTGCTGGTCGACGTGGGATTGGTCGCCCTGCTGCCCCAGGTGTTGCGGGCCTGGGGCAAGGACGAGCGGTGGACGGCGCTGTACGCCCTGTCGCCGGTGGCCGTGATCGAGGTGGTGAACAACGGCCACGTCGACGGCCTGGCCGCCCTCGCCGTCGTCCTCGCCCTGCTGGCCACCGCCCGGCGACGGCCGGGGTGGGCCGGCGCCCTGCTCGGCGTGGCCACCCTGGTCAAGCTCTACCCGGCCCTGCTGGGACTGGCCCTGGTGGTTGCCGCCGGCCGCCATGCGCAGGCGCGAGCGTGGGTGGCGCGGGTGGTGGCGTCGGCGGCCGCGGTGGTCGCCCTGGCCTACCTGCCGCATCTGGCCGTGGTCGGGCCCAAGGTGATCGGGTACCTGCCCGGCTACCTGAAGGAGGAGCACTACGACCAGGGCGGCCGGTACCTGCTGGCTGGCCTGCTCCACCTGCCCGCCGGCCCCACCGGCGTGCTGGCCTTCGCCGCCCTGGCCGCGGCGGCCGCCTGGGTCGTGGTCCGCCGTCCGCCCGCGCCCGAGGCCGCCGCCCTGCTCATGGGGGCCCTGCTCCTGGCCGTGACCCCGGTCCAGCCCTGGTACGCGGTGACCCTGTTGGCGGTGGCGGCGGTGGCGGCCCGGCCGGCCTGGGCCGCGGTCGCGGTCGCCGGTTACCCGTACTTCTTCGCCGTGATCCTCGACTCGCCCCACGCCGTGGCCATCGGCCGCCTGTCCTACGGGCTGGCCCTGCTGGCCGTGGCCGTATCCCTGAGGCGGTCACCCGTGCCGTCCGGCTAGTCTTGCTCCGTCATCGCAGGGTCCTGTGGTGCAGCTTGGAGTGCACGCCGCCCTGTCAAGGCGGAGGTCGCGAGTTCAAATCTCGTCAGGACCGCGCAGTAGGCAATTGTCCCCATCTGGTCGGGTAGCTCAGCTGGTAGAGCGCGCGCCTGAAAAGCGCGAGGTCACCGGATCGACACCGGTCCCGACCACGTGCACCGCATTCGACGTCTCTTCGTCGCCGCCCCTGTGGTGGCTGCCCTCTTCCTCACCGGCTGTGGCGGCCACGCCGACGTGGTCCGCTCGATCAACGCGGCCACGGTCGGGGCCGGTGCCGGCTTCTCGCCCGACAAGATCACCGTGCACAAGGACGACAACGTCACCCTCGACGTCGGGAACAGCACGGCGACGACCCACGGCTTCTCCATCGAGGGCTACGGCATCCACGACACCGTGGAGCCGGGGAAGCCGCTCAAGGTCAAGTTCAGCGCCGGCAAGCCCGGCACGTTCAAGATCTTCTGCCAGCTCCACCCGGCCCACCAGATGGCCACCCTCGTCGTCGAGTAGCCGCGCTGAACGAGATATATCGGGATTGCCCGAGCAATAGGATTCGGTCATGCCCCGCCGGCTGGATCGCATCGAGATCGAAGGCTACAAGTCGATTGCCACGTGTGATCTGGAACTTCGGCGGCTGAACGTGCTCGTCGGCGCCAACGGCGCCGGGAAGAGCAACTTCATCGGAGCATTCGGCCTGCTGGGCGCCATCGTGAACGGCAACCTGCAGCTGGCGGTGCGGCGGAGCGGGGGGGCCTCCAGCATCCTGCACGGCGGCCCGAAGCAGACCAGCCGGCTTCGCCTCCACGCCCGTTTCGGTGTCAACCAGTACGAGGCGATCCTCGCCCCCGTCTCCGGTGACACCCTCGTCTTCGAGCGTGAGACGTGCTACTTCGAAGGTGACCACTATCCGGGCCTGCACCCTTACACCATCGCGTCAGGGGCACTGGAATCGAACCTGGAGCGCGCCGCGACCGAGCAGAACGTCCCTCGGTACTGCCGCGAGGCGATGCTGTCCTGGCGGGTCTTCCACTTCCACGACACCAGCCCGCAAGCCGGCGCCAAGCAGCTGCAGCCACTGCAGGACGACGAGTTCCTGCGATCCGACGGGTCCAACCTCGCGCCGTTCCTTTTCAGGCTTCGATCGACGCACCCCGACCACTACCGGCGCATCGTCGACTCCATCAGGCTTGTGGCTCCGTTCTTCCGGGACTTCAACCTGCGCCCGGACCGGGTGAATCCCGACCGGATCCAGCTTGAGTGGAGCCAGGCCGGGTCTGACCAGTACTTCAATGGCCACACCCTCTCGGACGGGACGCTGCGGTTCATCTGCTTGAGCACGCTGCTGCTCCAGCCGGACCCACCGTCCGTTGTGGTCGTCGACGAGCCCGAGCTGGGCCTTCACCCCTTCGCTATCACCCAACTTGCGGACATGCTTCGGGCCACGTCCGCCACCAGGCAGCTCGTCGTCTCGACGCAGTCCGTGACGCTGCTCAACCAGGTCGATCCCGAGGACGTGATCGTCACGGAGCAGCGGGACGGCGCCTCCACGTTCGAGCGGCCCAATTGGGAAGCGCTGCAGCTGTGGCTGAAGGAGTACGCGGTCGGCGACCTCTGGGAGAAGAACGTCCTGGGCGGGCGGCCGTACTGAGCTCCCCCCGCGTATGAACCTCGTGCATGTTCTGGTCGAGGGACAGACCGAGGAAGCCTTTCTTGCCCGGGTCATCCGCCCGCACCTGTGGAGACTTGGCGTGCACGTCGTTCCCAAGCTCGTCGTCACACGCAGGGTGCCGGCCGGCCCCGACCACAAGGGCGGGGTGACCTCTTGGGCCCAGATCGAGCGAGATGTCCGGTTGCTGTTAGGAGACAGCTCGGCAGCCGCAGTCACGACCCACATCGACTACTACGGGTTGCCAGCGGACGTCCCGGGGATGTCAACCAGGCCCTCGGGATCGCCCTTCGTGAGGGTACGGCACGTCGAAGCGGCGATCGCCTCGCAGGTGGCGCACCATCGGTTCCGGGCCCATTTGGCCCTCCATGAGTTCGAGGCGATCCTCTACAGCGCGCCAGAGATCTGCGGCGACTACCTCGCTGCCCCCTTGCTGGAGGGCGCGATGCGCCGTGCGTTAGGCGCCGCGGGCGAGCCGGAGCTGGTCAACGACGACCCCGCATCAGCCCCGTCGAAGCGGATCCTGGCCGCCTGCCCGACGTACAGCAAGACCCTGGACGGGCCAGCTCTGGCCGAACGTGTCGGCTTGGTTCGGATGCGGGCGGCGTGCCCTCATTTCAACGGGTGGATCGACTGGCTTGAGTCACTCGGGCCGGCCGTTGGCGAGGGGACGGTAGCCTGACCCGGGTGGACGTCTTCGACCGCATCGGGGCGGACGACTACGAACAGGTCGTGTTCTGCCACGACCGGGCCACCGGGCTGCGGGCCATCGTCGCCGTCCACTCCACCCGGCTCGGCCCCGCCTTGGGCGGGACGCGCTTCTACCCGTACGCCACCGAGGCCGAGGGCCTCGAGGACGTCCTGCGCCTGGCCAAGGCCATGACCTACAAGGCGGCGGCCGCCGGGCTCGACCTGGGCGGCGGCAAGGCGGTTATCTTCGGCGACCCGGCCCGCGACAAGACCGAGGCGTTGCTGCGAGCCTACGCCCGCTACGTCGACGCCCTGGGCGGCCGCTACCTGACTGCCGAGGACGTCGGGACGACCCAGCAGGACATGGACCTGGTGCGCCGCGAGACCCGCTTCGTGACCGGCGTGAGCCCCGAGCTGGGCGGCTCCGGCGACCCTTCCATCGCCACGGCCTACGGGGTGCTGTGGGCCATGAAGGCCGTCGCCCTGCGGCTCTGGGGTGACACGTCCCTGGCCGGCCGCCACATCGCGGTCTCGGGGGTGGGCAAGGTGGGCATCGCCCTGGTCAACCACTTGGCCGAGGAGCGGGCCCGGGTGACCGTCGCCGACGTCACCCCGGCCGCGGTCGAGCGGGCCGTGACCGAAGCCGGTGCGGACACCGCGCCCGTCGAGAAGATCCATGCCGTCGACTGCGACATCTACTCGCCCTGCGCCTTGGGCGGGGTGCTCAACGGCGGCACCATTCCCGAGCTACGGTGCGCGGCGGTGGTGGGGTCCGCGAACAACCAGCTGGCGGAAGGGCCGACCTCGGCCCGGCAGCTGGCTGACGCCGGCGTGCTCTACGCGCCCGATTTCGTGGTCAACGCCGGCGGGCTGGTCAACATCGCCGAAGAGCTGGCTCCTGGCGGCTACCACGCCGGTCGGGCCGGCGCCGCGGTGCGGCGCATCTTCGACACCATCACCTCGGTCCTGCAGGCGGCCGAGGCGGACGGGGTGACGACGGCGGAGGCGGCCGAACGGCTGGCCGAACGCCGCATCGCCGCCCTGTCGGGCGTGCATCAGATTCGCCCCCCCGGATAGACAGGCGGCCAATGGCCAAGGTCATCGACGAACGTTCGCGGTCCCGCGCCGTCCCACCGGCGCGCCACGTCCAGCTCGGGCTGTCGGCCGACGACGTGGTCGGGATGTACCGGACCCTGCTCCTGGCCCGGTTCGTGGACCAAAAGGCGTGGAACCTGACCCGCACGGGCAAGGCCCGGTTCTACATCCCGGCCGAAGGCCAGGAAGCGGCCCAGGTGGGCTCGGCGTGGGCGCTGCGGGCCGGCCACGACATCGCCCTGCCGTACTACCGGGACGTCGGCGTCGTGCTCACCCTCGGCATGACGCCCTACGAGATCTTCCTGGCCGTGCTGGCCAAGGGCGACGACCCCAACTCCGGAGCTCGCCAGATGCCGAACCACTGGGGCTCCCAGCGCCTCGGCATCGTCACCGGTTCCTCGCCGATCGGCACCCAGTTCCCCCACGCCGCCGGGCTGGCCCTGGCCTCGAACCTGCGGGGCGACGGCAAGGTGACCGTCACCTGGTTCGGCGAAGCGGCGGCATCCAAGGGCGACTTCCACGAGGCCCTCAACTTCGCCGGCATCCACCAGCTCCCGACGGTGTTCGTGTGCGAGAACAACGGCTACGCCATCTCGGTCGGTATGCGCAAGCAGTCGGCGGTGCCCGACGTGGCCGACAGGGCCGCGTCCTACGGGTTCGACGGGGTGGTGGTCGACGGCAACGACACCCTCGACGTCTACGCCGCCACCCAGGCCGCCGTGGCCCGGGCCCGAGGCGGTGGCGGCCCGACCCTGATCGAGGCCAAGACCTACCGCCTGATGCCCCACACGACCGACGACGAGGACCGCACCTACCGGTCCCGCGAGGAGGTCAAGGCGTGGCGCAAGAAGGACCCGGTTCCCCGGCTGAAGAACTACGTGATCGAGCAGGGCCTGCTTTCCGTTACCGACGTGGCCCGGCTGGAGGAGTCCGCCCGCGACGAGGTGGGCGATGCCTGCCGGCGGGCCGAGGCCGCCGCTGCTCCCGACCCGGCCACCGCGTCGAGCCGGGTGTACGCCCGGCCCATCAGGCGCCGGGCGGGGGATCCGGCCGCGGCGGCGCCGCCCGCCGGCGGGGTCGAGCGCACGGTCCTCGACACCGTGCGCCAGACCCTGCACGACGTGATGGGCGAGGACGAGCGGGTGGTCGTCCTCGGCGAGGACGTGGGCGTGCTGGGGGGGGTGTTCCGGGCCACCAAGGGGCTGCTGGAGGCCTACGGCGAAGGGCGGGTCCTGGACACGCCGCTGGCCGAGTCGTCCATCGTCGGGATCGGCGTGGGGCTGGCCCTGGCCGGGATGCGCCCGGTGGCCGAGATCCAGTTCGCCGACTTCATGCACTCGACGTTCGACCAGATGGTCAGCGAGGCGGCCAAGATCCACTACCGGTCGAACGGGGACTTCGCCGTTCCCCTCGTCGTACGCACCGCGTGGGGGGGCGGCGGCCATCGGGGCCCCTACCACTCCCAGGCCGTCGAGGCCTTCTACGCCCACGTCGCCGGCTTGAAGGTGGTGGCGCCGTCCACGCCGGCCGACGTCGCCGGGCTCCTGCGCAGCGCCATCGAGGACCCGGATCCGGTCCTGTTCCTCGAGCACAAGAAGACCTACCGCAAGATCACCGGCCTGGTTCCCGAGGGCAACTGGCGGGTGCCGATCGGCGTGGCTGACATCGCCCGCCCGGGCGACGACATGACCCTCGTCACTTACGGCCTCCACCGCCACCTGTCCCTGGAAGCGGCCACGGTGCTGGCCGAGGAGGACTACTCGGTCGAGGTCATCGACCTGCGGACGATCTCGCCCCTCGACACGGTGACGGTGTTGGCTTCGGCCGTGCGCACCGGCCGGGTCCTGGTCGTCCACGAGGACAACGTCAGCTTCGGGGTGGGGGCCGAGGTGGCCGCCCTCGTCGCCGAGGAGGCCTTCTACGACCTGGACGCGCCGGTGCGGCGGCTGGCCATGCCGGACGTCCCGGCCCTGCCCTTCGAGATCGGCCTGGAGCGGGCCCTTTCGGTCACGACGGCCGACATAGTCCGCGCCGCCCGCTCCCTGCTCGAGGAGTAGCCCCCGTGGCCCCGCGCTCGCGGGTGTGGTTCGCCCACGCCATCCGCGGCCCGGCCTGCCTGCTCGTCGTGTTCGCCCACCTCTTCGACCTGTTCCCCTCGTCGCCGGCCGTGGTCGCCCGCTGGCCGGGTTCCCGCCGGTCGCCGGGTTGCCGTCCGTGCCCTGGGCGGGAGCCCTTCGGTGGCTGGGCCGGTATGGGATCGAGCCCGGCGCCATCGGAGTCCTGCTGTTCTTCCTGGTCAGCGGGTTCGTGATCCCGTTCTCGCTGGAGCGCATCGACCGGCGGGGGTTCGTCGTCCGCCGGTTCTTCCGGCTGTACCCGACCCTGTGGGTCTGCCTGC
Source organism: Acidimicrobiales bacterium (assembly GCA_035494015.1). Lineage (GTDB taxonomy): Bacteria > Actinomycetota > Acidimicrobiia > Acidimicrobiales > AC-14 > CADCTB01. The sequence goes on along the minus strand of DATJHJ010000027.1, from coordinate 2,348 downwards.
TGGTGACGCTGGCCGTGCTGGCCGTGCAGGCCCGGGCACTGGGAGCGGTTGTGCCGTACGGTCGCCGGGCCGCGGGGGCGAACGGGTTGTTGCTCGCAGTGGTGGCCGGGGCGGCGGCGTGGCGGGGTTGGCTGCTGTCTCGGGCGGTGGCGGTCGTGGCCGCCGCCCTGGCTGTCGTGTGCGTGGTGACGCGAGGCGCGGCGCTGGCCAGCCCGCTGTCCTGGCTCGGGTTCAACGCCACCTACGTGGTGTTCATCCTCATCGGCGTGGTCTTCCACTGCGTGTACCGGGGTCTCCGGGGGGTACCGGCGGGTGTCGGGTCCGCGCTCGGGCTGTTCGGCTTTTACCTCCTGGCCTTGCACGACGGGCCGGCCCGGCCGGTGGCATCGATCTACGTCCCGTCCGCGGTGGTCGCCCTGGTGGTGTTCGGCGGGTTGTACGTGGCACGGGAGGGGTTGCCCTACTCGGCCTGGCTCGACCGGTTGAGCAACATCAGCTACCCGCTGTACCTGCTGCACGGGATCAACGGGTACGTGATCACCCGGGCGATCTTCCTGGTCACGGGGAACTACTACGTGGCGGTGTCGACCGCCGTGCTGGCCTCGTTGTCGGTCGCCGTGGCCGTCCACCACCTGGTGGAGACGCCGACCAACAACTTCGGGCGGCGGCTGTCGCGCCGGCTGTGCAGTGGAGCCGACGCCGCTGTCCTCGCCCCCCTCGCCTGCTCCGTCAGCCCTTCACCGCGCCCATCGTGAAGCCGGCGATGAAGCGCTTCAAGAAGGCGTTGAAGACGAGGGCGATGGGGATGGCCACCAGCAGGGTGGCGGCCTGGAGCGACTGCCAGAAGAACACGTCGCCCCGGACCAGCTCGGTCGGGACACCGACGCTGATCGTCTTCTGGCTGGTGCGGGAGACGAAGGCCAGGGCGTAGATGAACTCGCTGGCCGACAGCGTCGCCGAGAAGACGACGACGGCGACCATGCCGGGGAACGACAGCGGCAGCACCGTACGCACGAACGCCCCCAAGCGGCTGTAGCCGTCGACCATGGCCTGCTCCTCGATGTCCTTCGGGATGCCCTTGAAGAACCCCATGAGCAACCACACGGAGACGGGGATGGTGATGGTCGGGTAGAGGACGACGAGGGACCACCGCGAGTCCTGCAGGCCGAGGTACGACACCACCCGCGATAGGGAGATGAACAGCAGCGACGGCGGGATCAGGTAGACGAAGAAGATGGCGATGGCCATCGCTCCGCCCCAGCGCAGGTTCAGCCGGGCCAGGCTGTAGGCCGCCGGCAGGCTGGCGGCCAGGGTGATGGCCACGACCAGCACGGCCACCACCACCGTGTTGCGCACGAACGTGTCGAACGCTGTGGCCTGGAAGAGCAGCCGGACGTGCTCGAGGGTGGGGTGGATGTTGAAGATGAACGGGTTGTTGTCGCGGTTGTACAGGTCCTGGTTCGCCTTGAAGGCGGTGATGAGGCCCCAGGCGAAGGGGAAGGCGGCGAACAGGGTGAAGGCGGCGACGAGCGAATAGAGGCCGACCCGGCCGAGGCGCCGCCGGCGGCGCCAGTGCGCCGCAGGCGTCGGGCCGGCCGTCACAGCACCTCCATCTTCCGCACCGACCGCAGGATGAGGATGGCCATGGCCAGCAGCAGCGGGAACAGGAACAGGGCGATGGCCGCCCCCTGGGCCAGGTCGCCGCCCTGGATCCCCCGGAAGAAGGCCCAGGTGGGCAGGATCTGGGTGGCGTCGACCGGCCCGCCGCGGGTGAGCACGTAGACCACGCTCATGTCGGTGAAGACCAGGACGGCCCCGAACAGGGTGGCCACCGCGGTGACCGGCAGGGTCAGCGGGATGGTGACCTCGAACAGCGTGCGCCAGAAGCCGGCGCCGTCGACCTCGGCCGCGTCGTTCAGGTCCTGGGGGATGGCGGCCAGCCCGGCCATGATGATGACCGCGGCCAGCGGGACGATCCGCCACACCTGGACGGCGATCACCGAGACCATGGCCAGGGTGGGGTTGCCCAGCCAGTGGAGGTTGCCGTGGAGCAGCCCGAGCCACCGCAGGGTCCAGTCGATGGGGCTGAAGAGGGAGTCGAGCAGCCACAGCCAGGCGATGGCGGCCAGGGGCACGGGCGTCGTCCACGGCAGCAGGATGAGGAAGCGGACGATCCACTTGCCCCGGAAGTCGCGGGTCAGGACGAGGGCCAGCGTCTTGGCCAGGACCAGGACGAGGACCATGGTGACCACGGTGATGAACAGGCTGTTCTTCAGGGACCGCCGGAACACCGGGTCCTTGAGCACGGCCCGGAAGTTGCGCAGGCCGACGTAGTCGTACGACGGGTC
>DATJHJ010000026.1:0-30295 GCA_035494015.1 Acidimicrobiales bacterium | reverse complement strand
GCGTAGTGCAGCGCGTGCATGACCGCCTCGTTGGCGGACTTGTAGCTGCGGCTGCGGTTGCCGTAGTAGCCCTTGGCCGCGTCGAGGACGGCGCGATGGTGCTTGCGACCGTGGACGGAACGCTTGACCCTGGCCATGATTCGCTCTCCCTTTCTTCCGGCAGTCCTGCCGCTACAGGCCCAGCATCCGCTTGACCTGGGCCTTGTCGCCCCCGAGCACCTCGGCCTCGCGGGCCAGGCGCCGGGTGCGCACGGACGACTTCTTCTCGAGGATGTGCGACCGGAAGGCCTTGCGGCGCACGATGCGGCCCGTTCCCGTCACCTTGAAGCGCTTGGCCGCGCCCCGGTGGGTCTTCATCTTCGGCATGTTCGTGCTCTCCGTCTGCTCGGTTCGTGCCGCCGTCCGGCCGGTGGGCCGTTCGGCTCGGCGGCCGTTCGGCTGATCAGCCTGCGGGCGGTGTCTCGGGGGGGTTCGCTTGCGGACTGGCCTCGGCGCCGCCCGCCTTGGCCGCCGCCCGGGCCCGACGGTCCGGGGCCAGAACCATAACCATGTTCCTGCCGTCCAGCTTGGGCGCCGCTTCCACCTTGGCCAGCGGCAGCTGCTCGGCGATGCGGTCCAGGATGCGCTTGCCCAACTCGGGATGGGCGACCTCTCGGCCCCTGAACATGATGGTGATCTTGACCTTGTGGCCCTCGTCGATGAACTCGCCGACCTTGCGGGTCTTCGTCTCGAAGTCGCCGCCGCCGATCTTGGGCCGGTACTTCATCTCCTTGATGGAGCTGGTGCTGGCCTTCTTGCGGGACTCCTTGTCGCGCTGGGCCGCCTCGTACTTCCACTTGCCGTAGTTGAGGATCCGGCACACCGGCGGTTCGGCGAGCGGGGCCACCTCGACCAGATCGAGCTCGAGCTCCCTGGCGATCGAGAGGGCTTCCGGCAAGGATTTGATCCCCAGCTGGTTCCCGTCAGGGTCGACGAGACGTACCTCGCGGGCCCGGATCCGATCGTTGATCCTGAGGTCGGCAGCCTCCGGTGCGGCTATGCGGCATCACTCCTTGCGAACTGTGGGGATAGAAAAAGACGGACGTCGGAAAGCAACGTCCGCCCGGGCGGTCGATCGACCACAACGCACCTTGGTGCTGACATCCGTGAAGCTGGTGGTTGGGTGGGGGCGTGAGCCCCGCTTTCCGTATTCAGTTGTCCGCCTAGGGTACCAGCATGAGTACGTTCTGGACACCCTCGGGTGAACGGCCCATCCCCCGGGACGAGCCCCCCGCCGCTCCTCCCCCCGACGGCCCCGGCCCTGGCGGCGGGCCCGACTACGACGAAGAGGAGCTGCAGGCCGAGCTGGCGGCCATGCAGGAGCAGATGCTGCGGACGCCGGCCACCGTGGTGGTGGCCAACCACTGCATCGGGCTGATCGAGCTGGCCGCCCTCCACCTGGGCCAGGACCCGCCCCATCTGGCCGACGCCCAGGTCGCCATCGACGCCCTGGCCGGCATCCTGGACGCCCTCGGCCCCCGGATGGGTGAGAACGAGGCCCCGCTGCGCCAGGCCCTGACCCAGATGCGCATGGCCTTCGTGGAAGCCAAGGCCGCCGCCACCTGAGCCCGGGGCGAACATTGCACCGTTTTCATGACCAGGAGCGGAAAACGGTGCCAAGTTCGGTGCCCCAATGCAGAGCCGGGCGCCCCCCACTACGCCCGGCCCAGCTCTGTTGCCGGTGGCGCTAGGCCACCGCGCTCTTCTTGGCCGCCGACGCCGGCTCGGTGGTCCCGCCCGGCGGCCGGGGGGTGCCACTACGGGTGGCCATGGCCACGACCAGCAGGGCCAGGCCCACGACCAGCAGGCCGACCACGCCGGCCAGGGCCAGCTTGGCCCCCTTCGACGCCCCGCCGCCGACCTTCTCGAATTGCACGACGGACGTGTAGATGTCCTGGGCCTGGCCGACGGCATCGCCGTTGCGGGTGTCGTCCCAGGCCACGACGGTGAACTTGCTGGTCGGCGCCAGCCCGGGGGGAGCGTTCACGTCGGCGTTGTTGGCGAACACGCCGATCTTGCGGTCGATCGACTGGTCCGTGATGCGGATGTTCTTCGACCACGTCGTCCCGTTGTCGGTCGAGTACGTGTAGTACACGTCGTTGGACCGCGTGCCGGGGTCGTTCCGTGTGTCGAAGAAGGCGATGTCGACCCGGCCGTTGGGGGCCACGGCGACGTTGGGGTAGACCTGGGAGTAGGCCTGCTTCGGGTCGTCGTCGGTGACGTTCTTGCGGTCGGTCCAGGTCTTGCCGCCGTCGGTCGAGCGGTAGTAGTAGATGTCGGTCACGCCCGCCGTCGTCGGGTTCTCCAGCCCGTCGGACACCACGTGCAGGGTGCCCTGGGGGCCGCCCTGCGGCCCCCACGCCACGGTCACGAACGACCCGATCTTGGGGTCGAACGGGGTGATGTCCGTGGTCGTCCACGTCTTGCCGTGGTCGGTCGACTTGGAGATCACCAGTCCGCCGGCGGGGCGGGGGTTGAGGTTGGCGTAGGTCGTGGGCCAGGCCGCGTAGACCGTGCCCTCGTCGTCGACGGCCAGGGAGGGGCCGAAGCCGCCGAAGTTGGCCTGCTGGTCGGGGGTCGCCGCCCGCGAGCCCGGGACGGCGGTGGTGGTGGTCGAGTTCGGGACGGTGGTCGCGGTGGCGAAGATCTTGGCCCGGGCCCCGGGGTCGTTGAACGCCGATTCGGCCAGGTTCACCGGGTCGGCGAAGGTCTTGCCGCCGTCGGCGGAGACCATGACGATGGGCTGGGTGGGCAGGGCGTTGTTCCCGCTGAAGCCCGGCGACCCCCGCCCGGTGGCCACGTAGACGTAGTCGGACTTGCCGGTCTTGGCGTCGACCGCGAACCCGGTGATCGGGCGGTCGTTCTCCTGCTGCTCGCCCACCTTGCCGCGGTTGTCACGGGCCAGGACGGGCTGCCACGTGTCGCCCAGGTCGGTGGACTTGGAGACGACGATGCTCGGGTTCCCGGTGGGCCCGCCGTCCTGGGTGTCCCAGCCGTTGAGGGCCATGTACAGGGCCCCGTTGCGCCCGAAGGCGGCCTGGGCCGGGAACGAGCCCCGGCGGCTGGACCCGCAGTTCGGGTAGGACGAGGGCGACGGCGAGTTGTTCTCCAGGAGGCGCTTCCAGGTCTCCCCGCCGTCCGTCGTGCGGATGACGCCGCAGTGGCGGGTACGGATCTCGACGAAGGAGCCCACGATGACCTGGGGGTTCGACGGGTCCACCGCGAAGGACGGCGACGAGTAGGTGCGGCCGGGGTTGAGGTCGTCCTTGGTGGCCTGGATCGGCGTGGTGAGCGTCGGCGCCGTCGCCGCCGACGCCCCTCCCGCAGCCAGCACGGCGAGCCCGGCCGCGAGCACGGCGAGGCGGCGGGTGGTTCGGTACATCGGGGTTCTCCCTTGACGCAGCAGACAAAGTGCTGGCGAATTGTCCCCTGCACGGTGTCCAGGCTCAATAGGTGCGCCGAACACCTACCACCGGGCGGGCCGACTGCCGCCGGCAAACGTTGGCCGGGTCGTGCATGTGTTTTGCATGAGACTATGCTTTCTGCATGACAATGCTGCAGATTCGAAACGTCCCTGAGGACGTGCACCGCACGCTGAAGTCGCGGGCTGCGAGCGCCGGGATGTCGCTGTCCGAGTACGCGCTCGCCGAGCTTCGACGCGCCGCCGAGCGGCCCACCCGCCAGGAGGTACTCGACCGGATCGCCGCCCGGCGCCGGCCCGATCTCCGGCCGTCGCCGGCCGCCGCGGTGCGGGCCGAACGCGACCGGCGGTGATCGTTCTCGACGCCTCGGCGGCGATCGAGCTGCTTCTGTCCACTGATGCCGGTGAAGCCGTGGCTCGACGGATCAGCGATCCGGACGAGATCCTCCATGCCCCCCATCTCCTGGCCGCTGAGGTCGCCCAGGTGCTCCGCCGTTATGAGGCCGCGGGCGCCATTACCGCTCAGGACGGCGCGGCCGCCCTCGACGACCTGGTTGCTCTGGACATCGAGCGGCACGATCACGACTCGTTGCTCGGCCGCGTGTGGGAGCTTCGGCCCAACCTGACGGCCTACGACGCCCTGTACGTCGCGTTGGCCGAGGTGCTCGACGCGCCGTTGCTGACGCAAGACCGGAAGCTGGCCGCGGCCCCGGGCCACAATGCCGGGATAGAACTGGTGCCCGGCCGGCGCACGCGCCCTTCACACGGCTAGTGGACGATCTTGCTGAGGGGGAGCTCGATGATGTCGGTGGCCCCGGCGTCCTTGAGGGCGGGGATCAGGGTGTTGATGCGGTCCTTGGGCACCACCGTCTCGACCGCGTAGGCATCGGCACCGAACAGCTTGGACACCGTCGGCGAGCGCAGCGCGGGCAGGATGGCGATCACCGCGTCCAGCTGGGCCGCCTCGACGTTGAGCTTGACCAGCACCCGTCCCCGGGCCTCCAGCGTCCCCTGCAGCAGGGTGTGGATCTGGCCCATGGCGTGGCGCTTGTCGGGGTCCTCGTAGGAGGCGGGGTTGGCGATCAGCTCGGTGTGGCTGACCAGGATGGTCTCGATGATGCGCAGGCCGGCGGCCCGCAGGGCCCGCCCGGTCTCGGTCAGCTCGACGACCGCGTCCACGATCTCGGGCACCTTGGCCTCGGTGGCCCCGTAGGAGAGCCGGATGTCGGCCTCGATCCCCCGCTTCTCGAAGAACCGCCGGGTCAGCTCGGGGTACTCAGTGGCGATGCGCATGCCCGGGGGCAGGTCGTCGATGCCCTGGGCCGGGTCGTGCTCGGCCACGGCCAGCACGATGCTCACCGGGCGGGCGGTGGCCTTCGAGTAGTGCAGCTCGCCGAGTGACACCACCTCGCTGGCCGTCTCCTCGATCCAGTCGCGCCCGGTGATGCCCAGGTCGAACAGGCCCTCGGCCACGTAGCGGCCGATCTCCTGGGGGCGCAGGATGCGCAGGCCGGCGATGCGGGGGTCGTCGACGGTGGCCTTGTAGTCGACATCCGACGACCGCCGCACGGCCAGGTCAGCGTCCTCGAACAGGGCGAGCGTGGCCTTCTCCAGCGACCCCTTGGGCAGGACGAGGTTCAGCACGCCGCCGCCTACCGGGACGACTTGGGGAGCTGCGACAGCAGGTCGACCATCTCGACGGCCGTGGCCGCGGCCTCGAAGCCCTTGTTCCCCGACTTGCCCCCGGCCCGCTCCAGGGCCTGCTCCAGCGAGTCGGTGGTCAGGACCCCGAACACCACGGGGACGCCGGTGTCGAGCTGGACGCGCGCCAGCCCGGCGGCGCACTGGCCGCCCACGTGGACGTGGTGGTCGGTGGCGCCCCGGATGACCGCGCCGAGGCAGATCACCGCGTCGTGGTCGCCGGAGCCGGCCAGGCGCTGGGCGGCGAGGGCCAGCTCCAGGGCACCGGGCACCGACGCCTGGGTGACCGACGCCGGGTCCACACCGAAGCGGGCCAGCCCGTCCAGGCACCCGGCCAGCAGCCGGTCGGTGACCAGGTCGTTGAACCGGCTGGTCACCACGGCCACGCGAATCCCGTCTCCCCGCAGCTTGCCGACGTACACAGTCATTCCTCGAGTCCTTCCAGGAGGTGGCCCATGCGCTGCTGCTTGGTCCGCAGGTACCGGATGTTCTCCGGGTTGGGGAGGGACTGCAGCGGCACCCGTTCGACGATCTCGAGGCCGTAGCCGTCGAGGCCCCCGAACTTTGCCGGGTTGTTGGTGAGCAGGCGCATGGTGGTGATGCCCAGGTCGACGAGGATCTGGGCCCCGGTGCCGTACTTGCGGGTGTCGATGGGCAGGCCCAGGTCCAGGTTGGCGTCGACGGTGTCCCGGCCCTGGTCCTGCAGCGTGTAGGCCCGCAGCTTGTGGGCCAGCCCGATCCCGCGGCCCTCGTGGCCCCGCAGGTACACGACCACGCCCATGCCCTCGGTGGCGATGGCCTGGAGCGCCATCTGGAGCTGGACGCCGCAGTCGCAGCGCAGGGAGCCCAGGGCGTCGCCGGTGAGGCACTCGGAGTGCACCCGGACCAGCACGTCGTCCTCGCCCTGCACGGCGCCCATGACCATGGCCACGTGCTGCTCCCCGTCGAGCAGCGATTCGTAGACGTAGCAGGTGAACTCGCCGAACTCGGTCGGCATCCGGGCGTCGGTGACCCGCCGCACCAGCTTCTCCCGCTGGCGGCGGAAGCGGATGAGGTCGGCGATGCTGATGAGCGGGAGCCCGTGCCGGGACGCCAGCCGCTCCAGCTCGGGGAGGCGGGCCATGGACTGCTTGTCCTCGCTGACCACCTCGCACAGGACCCCGGCCGGGTACAGGCCGGCCAGCCGGCAAAGGTCGACCGTGGCCTCGGTGTGGCCGGCCCGGTTGAGCGTGCCCCCGGGACGGGCCCGCAGGGGGAAGACGTGGCCGGGGCGGGCCAGGTCGGCCGGGCGGGTGGCCGGGTCGATGAGGGCGCCGATGGTGGCCGCCCGGTCGGCGGCCGAGATGCCGGTGGTGGTTCCCACCCGGGCGTCGACCGAGACGGTGAACGCGGTCCGGTTCGCCTCGGTGTTGTCGACCACCATGGGGGGCAGGTCGAGGGCGTCGAGGCGGTCGCCCAGCATGGGCATGCAGATCACGCCCGAGGTGTGGTTCAGGAAGAAGGCGATGGTCTCCGGGGTGGCGAACTGGGCGGCGACGACGAGGTCGCCCTCGTTCTCCCGGCTGGCGTCGTCGACGACGACGACCACCTGACCGGCGGCCATGGCCGCCACCGCTTCCTCTATGGGCGCGAACGGCACGGCGTCATCTTGGCAGCAACCTCGCCGTTCATCTGGCGAGCATGCGCTCGACATACTTGGCGAGAATGTCGAACTCGACGTTGACGCGGTCCCCCGGCTGCAGCCGGCCGAGGGTCGTCACCTCGGCGGTGTGGGGGATCACGGCGACACTGAACCCTTCGGGAACGAGCTCGGCGACGGTCAGGCTGACCCCGTCGACCGCCACCGATCCCCTCTCCGCCACGTAGCGGGCGTCGGGCACCGAAACGGTGAGCCACGGCCCGGCGCGCAGCACCTCACCGGTGGCGTCGACGTGGCCCTGAACAACGTGACCGCCCAGCCGGTCGCTCGGGCGCACGGGCCGTTCGAGGTTGACCGGGTCCCCGGGCCGCAGGCGGCCGAGGTTGGTGCGGGACAGTGTCTCGTCGACGACGTCCGCCGACCACGAACCCTCGGCCAGGGCGACCACGGTGAGGCAGCAACCGTTCACCGCGATGGAGTCGCCGATCTGGGCGTCGGCCGTCACCACCTCGGCGGCGAAGGTGAACCGGCCGCCGTCGCGGTCGGCCAGGGCGCCCAGCTCCTCGATCAGGCCGGTGAACATTCCACCCGCAGGTCGTCGCCCAGCCGGTGTACGGACACGATTGTGCCCCGCCACACGTCGTCGATCGTCGCCGCCCCGGGACCGGCGAACAGCGACCGGGCATCGTCGCCCCCGAAGAGCGCGGGGGCCAGGTACAGGACGTAACGGTCGACCAGGCCGGCGCGGTGGAAGTCGCCGGCCACGGTCGCCCCGCCTTCGACCATGGCCTGCAGGACGCCCCGGCGGCCCAGGTCGTCGAGGACGTCGCCGAGGTCGCCCGAGAGCTCGACCGCCGGGTGGACCCTGGCCCCCGGCGGCGCCTTGCCGAGGACGACCCGCAGCGGGTCACGCCCGCCAAGCCGTTCGGGCCCGGAGCCAGGGACGTGACGGACGGTGAGGGCGGGGTCGTCGGCCCGGATGGTCCCGGCGCCCACGATCACCGCGTCGCTCTCCGCCCGCAGCCGGTGGGCGTCGGTGCGGGCCGCCGCCCCGGTGATCCACCGGCTCGTCCCGTCCGGAGCGGCGGTGCGGCCGTCCAGGCTGGCGGCCAGCTTGAGCACGACCCACGGCCGGCCGGTGGCCCGGTGTTTCCGGTAGGGGGCCAGCTGCTCGGCCACCTCGTCTGCCGCGACGCCCACGTCCACCTGCACACCGGCGGCCCGCAGGGCCCGGATGCCAGTGCCTCGGACGTGAGGATCGGGATCCTCGATCCCCACCACCACCCGGCGGATGCCGGCGTCGACGATGGCGTCCACGCACGGCGGCGTGCGGCCCACGTGGCTGCACGGCTCCAGGGTGGTGTAGAGCGTGGCGCCTCGCGCCGCGTCGCCCGCGGCCCGCAGGGCGACGACCTCGGCGTGGGGGCCGCCGGGCGGCTGCGTCGCCCCCTCGAACCCCCCGGGCTCGATCACGCTGCCCACCCACGGGTTCGGCGAGGTCGTGCCCCGGACCGCGGATGCCAGGACCATGGCCCGGCGCATGTGGTCCCAGTCCTCAGCCATGGCTGGTGGGCCGGCCAGCCAGGAGGTCGAGGGCGTGGGGCAGGACGTCGAGGACCGCCTCCAGGGACTCCACCGCACCGACCGACGAACCCGGCGTGTTCAGCACCAGGCAGGCGCCCACCGTCCCGGCCAGGCCGCGCGACAGCCGGCCCTTGGCCGGGTTGGCCAGCCGCATGGCTTCGGCCAGGCCGGGCGCCTCCCGCTCCAGCACCCGGCCCGTGCCCTCCGGGGTCAGGTCTCGGGGCCCGAACCCCGTCCCGCCGGTGGTGACGAGCACGCCCTCGAACCCGGCGGCCATCTCGGCCAGCGCGGCGGCCACCGCTTCCGTGCCGTCGGCCACGACCCGCCGGTCGACCACCTCCAGCCCGGCGGCGGCCAGCCGATCGACCAGCGCCTGCCCCGATCGGTCCTCCCTCGTGCCGGCCACGACGCCGTCCGAGACGGTGAGGACCTTGGCGGCGAGTGGCACACGGCGATGGTAGGCGCCGTTTTTGCCCGTCGGCAGACGGGTATTTCCGATACAGGCACCGCGCTTGCCAACGGCGGCCCTTCGTTCGACCCCCTCCCGGAGGCTTCGTGAAACTCCCGTCATTCACCTTCAGCCGACGAGCCGGCGGGCTGGCCGCGGTCGCCCTGATCGTGCTCGGGCTCGGGGGCTGGGCCTTCGCCGACGGCGACATCCCCCTCCTGTCGTCGAGCACGTCGGACGCGTCGACCTCGACCTCGACGTCGACCACCTCGGCCGCCACACCGACCACCCCCGGCGCCAGCACCGACAACGCGGCCGTGGCCAGCAACACCACCGACGGCCGGAACGTGTTCGCCCTGGCCCTCAAGATCGTGCAGACCGACGCGTCGACGGTCGACGCCACCAACGCCGCGGTGGCCGTAGCCAGCTGCAGCGACTGCCAGACCGTCGCCATCGCCCTCGAAGGCGTCCTGGTCATCGGGAACCCGGACACCTTCGACCCGACCAACGTCGCCCTGGCCATCAACTCCAACTGCACCAACTGCCAGACCCTGGCCACGGCCTACCAGCAGGTCGTCCAGTACGACAGCCGGGTGCGCATCACCGGCGCCGGCCGCCAGGAGATCGCCGACATCCGCCAGGACCTCCAGTCGCTCCGCAACTCTGGGCTCGACATCCTGGCCATCCAAGCCCGGGTGAACGAGGACGCCGGCCGGTTCTTGGCCGTGCTGAAGAACGACGTCGTCCCCCTCGGGCGCCCGACGTCCACGACGACCCCGCCCCAGACCAGCCCGACGACAACGGCGCCCTCGACCACGTCGACGACCTCGGCCCCCGAGCCGTCCAGTTCGACGTCGATGCCTTCGCCGACGTCGACCACCACCCTCGCCGCGCCGTAGCGGCGCCCGGTGGTCAGACCAGCCGCTCGCCCGGCTGCAACCGCGCCCCGTTCCGCCACGCCGCCGCCGGCTGCGGGCCCTTGCCCTCCGGCTGGACCTCGACCAGCTCCAGGGCGCCGTCGCCGGTGCCGACCTGCAGCGTGCCGGCGTCGAGCTCACCGGGAGCTAGGGCCGACGCCGGGGGTACGGCCACCCGGGCGCGAACGACTCGCAGCCGGCGGTCGCGGAACGTGGTCCAGGCCTGGCCGAGGCGGACGACCCGGTGCAGCTCGACAGACGGCCGGGCCCAGTCGAGGTGGTGCTCCTCGGGCTCGATCTTGGCCGCGTAGGTCGGCTCGCCCTCCTGGGGCCGGGGCTCGGGAAGCCCGGTGGCCAGGAGGTCGACCAGCATCCGCGTCCCCATCTCGGCGAGCGCGCCCCGGACCTCCTCGAGGGTCTCCTCCTCCCCGATGGGCCGCTCCTCGCGCACGTAGACGGGCCCGGTGTCGAGCCCCTCGTCCAGGGCCATGATGCAGACGCCGGTCACCTGGTCGCCGGCCAGGATGGCCCGCTCGACCGGTGCCGCCCCCCGCCAGCGGGGCAGCAGGGAGAAGTGGATGTTGAGCATCGGCAGCGCGTCGAGCACGTGGGGCTTGATGATGCGGCCGTAGGCGACCACCACGCCCAGTGCCGCGCCGGCCGCGGTCACCTCGTCGACCGTCGAGGTGACCGGCAGGCCCAGTTCGAGGGCGGCGGCCTTTACCGGGCTGGGGAGCAGGGCGGCGCCGCGGCCCCGGCGCTTGTCCGGGCGGGTGACGACGAGGGCGATCTCGTGGCCGGCGTCCACCAGCGCCCGCAGCGGGCCCACGGCCACCTCGGGGGTGCCCAGGAAGGCGAGGCGCAGGGGACTACCCGACCGGCTCGCGGTCGCCGCCCGAGCCGGGGCCGGGCAGCTCCTCCAGGCCCATGGCCCGTCGGCGCAGGGTGCGCATGGCGTCCTTGTGCTGGCCGCGGTCGAGGTGGGACAGGAGGAGGTAACCGTCCAGGTGGTCGACCTCGTGCTGGAGCATCCGGGCCATCAGCTCGTCGGCCTCGATGGACAGGGCCTGCCCGTCGAGGTCGAGCCCGTCGACCCGTACGGTCTTGGCCCGGACGATCGGCCAGGCCAGCTCGGGCACCGACAGGCAGCCCTCGGTGTACTCCCACTCCCCGTCGTGGCCGGACAGGACCGGGTTCACGATGACGCCCGGGCCGTCACCCACGTCGTAGACGAACAGGCGCTTCTGGACCCCGATCTGGTTGGCCGCCAGCCCGACGCCCGGGGCGTCGTACATGGTCTCGAGCATGTCGTCGGCCAGCTTGCGCAGGGTGTCGTCGAACTCGGTGACCGGTGCGCATGGCTGGCGCAGGACGGGGTCGCCGAAGACGCGGATGGGGTACACGGCCATGGCGACCGAGGGTAGCGGCCGCTCACTGGGCCGCACTTCCTTCGGGCGTGCGCCCCGGTGAATGCTGGTTGGGCCGGCCTGCGGCCGGCCGCCGGTCAGGGACCGGCGGTCGTGGTGGTGGCCCGGAGCCGGGTGGTGGTCGTCGACCCCTCGTTGGCGGCCACGGTGGTCGCCGTCGCCCGGGCCACCGTGGTGGACACCGCCGGGCGGACGGTGGTCACCGTCGTCGAGGTCGCCACGGGCTTCTCGTCGTCGGCGGGGGTCGACGCGGCCGGCTTCTCCTCGCCCCGCTCGACGGCCTTCTGCGCGGGGACCAGGCTGGGACGGCCGGTGGCCACCTTGGTGGCGGCGGCCACGCCCTCCGAGAGCGTGCCCCGCTCGTGGGGGCCGATGGGCCGGTAGTCGCCGTTGGGCAGCCAGGTGTAGACCAGCCCACCCACGACGGCGGCGGTCACCGCGCACAGGGCCAGCCGGGCGACGGGGGATCCCTCCGTCGCCTTCCACGCCTTGGTCCCCGACCGCCGGCCCAGGCGGCCGAAGCTGAGGACGATGCCGAGCATGGGCAACAGCAGGATGAGCGCCTGGACCATGCCGACCCCGGCGGCGAGCACGTCGCCCTTGCCCATGGACTTGGTGACCGTGCGGTACTGGTGGCCCAGGGAGTTGGCGCCGGTGGCGAAGATCCGGGGCAGGTGGAGCAGGATCATCACCAGCTGGAACAGCAGCAGGGGGACGACCAGCAGGACCCACACGGTGACCACCACCCGCACCCACGGCTTGAGGGCCCGGACCCGGTCGTCGGCCTTCTTCCAGGGCAGGGCGCTGGCCAGGATCGGCCCGATGCGGGAGAACAGGTCGGGGACGCCGGTGGCGTCGGCCAGGACGTAGTACCCGTCCAGGCGCAGGAAGGGCAGGAGCTGGTGGGCGGCTTCGATGTGCTGGACCACGATGACCAGCAGGAGCGGCTCGAAGCCGGTGACCGCGTAGAGGGCGGCGGTGAGGAGGATGAACAGGGCGTTGAAGTACACGCCGGCCAGGTCGGTGCGCAGCCGACCCCGCCGGCTCAGGCGGTAGGAGTCGGTCACGTCGGTGTAGAACGCGGGATAGGCCAGGTACAGGCCAGCGCCCATCGCCCCCGGCTTGGCCCCGCCGTACGCGCAGCCGGCGGCGTGGCCGAACTCGTGCCAGCCGGCCGAGAGGATGACCATGGCCAGGATGGCCAGGATGAACCCCGGCGACTGGAGCGACTGGCGGAAGGCCTGGGCCACGCCGTGGCTGCCGAACAGCCAGACGTCGAAGACCACCAGGGCGACCAGGGCGGCCAGCACCACCGGGGGGAAGAACAGGGGCTTGAACAGCCGGGCCACCTTGTACGACACCCGCTCAGGGATGATGGCCTTGCGGAACCGCAGGGCCAGCAGGGGGTCGGGCTTGTCGAGCTTCGGGCTGGACCCGTCGGCGGCGGCGAGGATCCCGAGGGGGCGGAGCTTGTCCTCGACCAGGGTGCGGACGTTGTCGGCGCTCACCCCCCGCTGGATCTCGTCGGCCACCGCCTCGGCGATGCCGGCGTAGTCCCGGTTACCGTCGACGTTGTGGGCCACGGCGAAGAGCAGCGGGGTCAGCTGGACCATCTGGCCGTCCCCCCGCCGGGCCAGCGCCGGTGGCTCCTTGAAGCCGGAGCCCTCGCTCGGGCCGAGGAGCTCGACCCCATCCGCCAAGCGTGGCGGCAACTCCCGTGACGAAGAGGCGACCCGGGCCTCTCCGGAATCAGCGATGGTAATTGTGGTCCCCTCCGGTGAAATACTTCCCGCCAGGACGAGCCGGAAGGCGGCCTATGCGGCCGCCTTCCGGGTGCTGCAACGTGTACTTGGAACTCAGATCCCCTGGGTGATGTCGACGTTCTGCTCGGCGTTGGCGTATGCCACCGAGTTGTCGGACAGAACGTTGGCGGCGACGGCGGCGTTGATCGGCGCGGCCAGGTTGGCGTTGATCAGGGACATGGCCTCGCGGTCGGGAAGCTCCTCCACCGACTCGGCGTCCATCTCCTCGGGGGTCAACTCACTGTTCTTGTCGGTCACGTGATCTCCTTCTCGGCGGCTCAGATGCCCTGGGTGATGGGCGTGGTCTGGGCGGCGTCCGCCCACGCGGTGGCGTTGTCGGAGAGGACATTGGCCGCCACGGCAGCGTTGATGGGTATGGCAATGTTGGCGTTGACGAGGGACATAGCCTCACGGTCGGGCAGCTCCTCGCCCGCCTCGGCGTCCAGCTCGTCGTCGGTCAGGTCCGGGGTGTGGTCGGTCACAGGGCCTCCTAGATGGACTGGGTGACGTCGCCGGTCTGCTGGGCGTTGGCGTAAGCCACGGAGTTGTCGCTCAAGACGTTCAGGGCCGCGGCCAGGTTCACGGGTGCCGCGACGTTGGCGTTGACCAGCGACATGGCCTCACGGTCGGGAAGCTCCTCCGCCACCTGCTGGTCGAGCTCTTCAGGGGTGAGATCGTCGGCCATCATTCCTCCTATGTCCGGAAGGCGTATGGACCAGATGTACCCCCGGAGGGAGGGCGGAAACCCGGCTGAAAGATCAGGCCCGCAGGGGATCGACTTCGACGCGTAGCCGCCCCGGGGGCCGGGGGGCGGCGGCCAGGGCGGTGCAGAGGACCCCGTGGTCGGGCGCCCGGACGAGCCAGCGGTCGTGGGCGGGGCCGAGCACGTCCACCTCGGGGACGCCGGCCAGCCCGGCCACGAACGCCGCCGCGGCCGCCCCCGACACGGCCGCCACCGCGGTCTCGGGCGGGAAGCGCAGGGCGGCCCGGCGGGCGGCCTCGACGAGGGCGAGGCGGCCGGGGTCGGCGTGGAGGGCGGCGTCCAGGACCTCATGGCGCGGCACCCTGGTCTGGACCAGGATGCGGCCGCCGGCGCTGCGTCCCCCGACCACGCGGGCGGCGCGGGCCAGCAGGCCGAGGGCGGCCTCGGCCGCCCGGTAGCGGGGGGCCAGCAGCTCCTGGTCGAAGTCGAGGAACGCGACCGCACTCGCGCTGCCGACCCGGTGCAGCACGGCCTCGGTGCCGACGAGGACGGGCACGCCGGCGGGGGGCGGCCCGGCAGCGGAGTCGGCGGAGACCTCGGCCACCGGCCGCCCGGCCAGCACCTCGAGCTCCTCCCGGGCCCGGGTCACCCCCACCCGCAGGGTGGCCATCCGGCCCGCCCCGCAGGCCAGGCACACCACCGGCCGCTCCCGGCCGCACCGCCGGCAGCGCAGGACGCCGTCGCCCCCGTCCACCGCCGCCCCGCACGCCTCGCACCGGGCCAGCTCGCGGCACGTGGCGCAGGCCAGGAGGCGGGCCCGGCCCTTGCGGTTCAGGACGCAGACCAGCCGGGCGCCGGGCTCGGCGGCACGGGCCAGGGCCACCAGCCGGGCCGAGTACAGCCCCGCTCCCGGTGGCTCCTGGCGGCGGTCGACCACGTCGAGCACGGGCCAGCCGGCCCGCTCCTCCGTTCGCGAACCCAGGACGAGCCGGCCGGCATCGAGCGCCTCCAGCGAGGGGCAGGGCGAGGTCAGCACGCACGGCGCCCCGGCCCGTCGGGCCCGCTCGAGGGCCACGTCGCGAGCGTTCCACGTCGGCGCCCGCTCCTCCTGGTACGCCTCGTCGCCCTCGTCGACGACCAGGACGGCGCCCAGCCCGGGCCGGGGGGCCCACGCCCCGGCCCGGGCGCCCACGGCCACGCAGCCCCCCGCCGCGGCCCGGGCCCACTCCTGGGGCACGAGGGCCACGGCCAGGCCCTCCTGGCGGAGCCGGGCGGCCAGGGAGGCGGCCCCGGCCACCGACGGGGTCAGGATCAGGGCGTCGTCCCGAGCGGCGACGGCCAGGGCCAGGGGCAGGACGTCGGCCGGGGGCGGCAGCCGGACGACGCTGACCTCGGCGCCGACGGGGACGACCGCGGCCGCCTCGGGGTCGACGGTGGGACGAGGCGCGGGAGCGGCGGCGGGCGGGGCGGGCAGGGCCCGGACCGACCGGGGCGGGGAGGCGGTGCCCAGCAGCTGGGCGGGCCGGCCCGCCCACCGCCACGCCGCCCACTTGGCCAGGGCGACGACGTCGGGCGGCGGGCCCCAGCCCGTGACCCTGGTCAGGGGCTGCAGCGCCCGGTCGGTGGCCGGCTCGTCGGCCAGCCCGACCACCCACCCGCCGACCCGGCGGCCATGCAGGGCGACGCGAACCATCGTCCCGACCCGCACCTCGGGCGCGAGGTGCGGGGGGATCAGGTAGTCGAAGACCTTGTCGAACGGGAGGTCCGGGAGGACCCGGGCAATCGCTAGCTGAGGTCGAGCGCCCGCTTCACTTCCTCCAGGCGCGAGAGGCGTTCCCACGTGAACTCCTTCTCGGACCGCCCGAAGTGGCCGTAGGCCGCGGTGCGCCGGTAGATCGGCTTGCGCAGGTCGAGGTCACGGATGATGGCCGCGGGGCGGAGGTCGAAGACCTCGCCGGCCATCTTGGCGATCCGGGCCGGGTCGACCGTCTCGGTGCCGAAGGTCTCCACCATGATCGACACCGGGCGGGCCACGCCGATGGCGTAGGCGACCTGGATCTCGCAGCGCTGGGCCGCGCCCGAGGCGACCACGTGCTTGGCCACCCAGCGGGCGGCGTAGGCCGCGGAGCGGTCGACCTTGGACGGGTCCTTGCCGGAGAATGCCCCGCCCCCGTGGCGGGCGGCCCCGCCGTAGGTGTCGACGATGATCTTGCGGCCGGTCAGCCCGGTGTCGGCGTGGGGGCCGCCGAGCTCGAAGCTCCCGGTGGGGTTGGCCAGCAGCTCGTAGTGGTCGGCGTCCAGGTCGACGGGCAGCAGGGGGTGGATGACGTGCTCGCGCAGGTCGGGCTTGAGGAGGGTCTCGGTGTCCAGCCCCGGCTGGTGCTGGCTGGAGATGAGGACGGTGCGCAGCCGCTTGGGGCGGCCGTTCTCGTAGTCGATCGTGACCTGGGTCTTGCCGTCCGGGCGCAGGTAGGGCATGACGCCCGCCTTGCGGACCTCGGACAGCCGCTGGGCCAGCCGGTGAGCCAGCCAGATGGGCAGGGGCATGAGGTCGTCGGTCTCGTCGCAGGCGTAGCCGAACATCATCCCCTGGTCGCCGGCGCCCTGGGCGTTGATGTCGTCCTCGCCGCTCTTGCCGGTGCGGACCTCGTACGCCGTGGTCACGCCCTGGCTGATGTTCGGCGACTGCTCGTCGATGGCGGTGATGACCCCGCAGGTGTTCCCGTCGAACCCGTATGACTCCCGGTCGTAGCCGATGTCGCAGACCGTCTTGCGGACGATCTTGGGGATGTCGACGTACGCCGTGGTGGTGATCTCGCCGGCGACGACGACCAGGCCGGTGGTCAGCAGGCTCTCGCAGGCCACCCGGCCCATTGGGTCCTCGGTGAGGATGGCGTCCAGGATGGCGTCGGAGACCTGGTCGGCCATCTTGTCCGGATGGCCCTCGGTGACCGACTCCGACGTGAACGTGTAGCTGGTGCTCATGTGCCTCCCCCTGCGGTGGGCGGATTGCCGGCGCCCGCGCCCAATCCTTGCGCATGGAGCAGGTCCGCCACCAGATCGAGCACCACGGCGGCCAGTTGCCGCTTGCCGGTGAGCGCCACCTCGGTCCAGTTCCCGGCCGCGTCGAGCACGCTGGCGGCGTTGGTGTCGTGGCCGAAGCCGGCACCGGGCGCGGTCACGTCGTTGGCCACGATCAGGTCGAGGCGCTTGCGGGCCAGCTTGCCCGCCGCCCCCCGCCGCACGTCGCCGGTCTCGGCCGCGAAGCCGACCAGGACCTGTCCGGGGCGGCGGCGCCGGCCCAGCTCGGCCAGGATGTCGGTGGTCGGCTCCAGGACGAGGTCCGGCACGCCGTCGGCCTTGGACAGCTTCTCGGTGGTCGGCGCTTTGGGGCGGAAGTCGGCCACCGCGGCGGCCATCACGACCACGTCGGCCTCGCCGGCCCGGGCCAGCACCGCCGCCTCCATCTCCGCCGCCGTGCCCGCTCGTACCGTCTCGACTCCTGGCAGGGCCGGCCGGTCGGACGCGGTGACCAGGACCACGGCCGCGCCGCGGGCCGCGGCCTCGGCCGCCACCGCCTCCCCCTGCTTGCCCGACGAGCGGTTGCCCAGGAAGCGGACCGGGTCGAGGGGCTCCCGGGTGCCGCCGGCCGTGACCAGCACGTGCCGCCCGGCCAGATCCTGGGGGGTCAGCGTGGCCTCGACGGCGGCGACGATCTCCTCGACCTCGGCCAGGCGGCCGGCGCCCTCGTCGCCCCCGGCCAGCCGGCCCACACCGGGCCCGACGACGCGGATTCCCCGGCGGCGCAGGGTGGCCACGTTCTCGGTGGTGGCGGGGTGCTCCCACATCTCCGTGTGCATGGCCGGGCAGACGATCACCGGGGCCCGGGTGGCCAGCAGGGTGGCGGTGAGCAGGTCGTCGGCGATCCCCGCCGTGTACTTCGCCAGCAGGGTGGCGGTGGCCGGGGCCACCAGGACCACGTCTGCCGCCCGGGCCAGGGCGGTGTGGGGGATCGGGTCGGGGTCCGACCACAGCGAGCGGTGGACCGGCTCGGAGGCCAGGGCCGACAGGGTCACGGGCCCGAGGAACCGCTCGGCGTCGGCGGTCATCACCGGGACCACGTGGAACCCCAGGTCGACCAGCCGCCGGCAGATCTCCGCCGCCTTGTACGCCGAGATGCTCCCCGTGACGCCAAGCACAACCCGCTTGACGGCTCTGGAGGGCTTGGGCGGCCGGCTCGTCGCCGGCCGGCGTTCTTGTCCTACGGACGAATCCCGATGGGATTCGTCCACTACTTGAGAGCTTCCTCGGCCTCTTCGGTGCGCACGAAGGTGATCTTGTTGGCCGCGATCTCCTCCAGGGCGATGGAGAGCGGCTTGCGGGAGACCGAGGCGACCTGGGGCGGCACGATGGCGCCCAGGCCCTCGCCCAGCTGGCTGAAGTAGGAGTTGATCTGGCGGCCCCGCTTGGCGGCCAGGCTGACCAGGCTGAACTTCGAGTCCACCTTGTCGAGGAGGCTTTCGATCGCCGGGTAGACCATGGTGGCGCGCTCAGACATGCAGGGGTTCCTCGTTCACTGGCGGTGGGACTCCAGGATAGCAGCGACCTCTTCGACGGCCCGGTCGAGGTCGTCGTTCACCACCCGGTGGTCGGCGAGCGCCCGCCCCGCCTCCTCCTCGGCGGGGGCGCCGGCCAACCGGGTGGCGATCAGCTCCTCCCGGTCCCCGCGGGCCCGCAGCCGGGCCTCCTGGGCCGCCCGGGAGGGCGCTTCCACGAACACGACCACCGCGTCGGGATGGCGCGCCTTGACCTGGGCCGCACCCTGGACGTCGATCTCCAGGAGCACGTCGGCGCCGGGCGGCGGGTCGGGCCAGGGGGTCCCGTACCGGTGCCCGAAGACCTCCGCCCACTCCAGGAAGCCGCCGGCCGCCAGATGGCCGTCGAACGCGGCCCGGTCGACGAAGACATAGGCGTCCTCGGGCTCGCCGTCCCGGCGGGCACGCGTCGTCCACGACCGGCTCAGCCACAGGTTCGGTACCCGCCGCTGCAGGGCCGAGGCGATGGACCCCTTCCCGACCCCGGACGGGCCGGCGAGAACGAAGACGTGCCGGCGCAGCGGGGAACCGGCGGCCAGGAGCTCGCGCTAGGACTCGGCGGGGAAGGCCTTGAGCAGCTTGGTCCGCTGGTTGTCCCCCAGGCCGCGGACCCGCCGGGCCTCGCTGATCTCGATCTCCTCCATCATCCGCCGGGCCCGCACCTTGCCCACGCCGGGCAGCGACTCGAGGACGGTGACCACCTTCATCTTGCCGACCACTTCGTCGCGCTCGGCCTGATCGAGCAGCTCCTTGAGGGTGATCGACCCCATCTTGAGCTTTTCTTTCAGCTCCGCCCGTTGCCGCCGTGCGGCAGCGGCCTTGGCCAGCGCAGCCTGGCGGTCCTCGGGCGAGAGCGCGGGGGGCAGCGGCATGGCGCGCACCATAGCGCACCCCTTCGCCGCCGGCTGGGCCGGCGGGGTGGCACCTTCAGGCGCCGGGCGGGCCCCGGGGCCGCGCTCAGGCGCCGTTCGCCAGCGACGCGGTCAGGGCGGCGGCGGCGGCCGGCGGGTCGGCGGCGGCGGTGACGGCGCGACCGACGACCAGCAGGTCGGCGCCGACGTCGAGCGCCTTGCGGGGGGTGGCGGGCCGGGCCTGGTCGTGGGCGTCGGAGGCCGGCATCCGGATGCCCGGCACGACGGCCAGCAGTCGAGGGGCGAGCTGCTTGGCCTCGTGCACGTCGTCGGCGGCCAGGATGAGCCCGCCGCAGCCGGCCTCCACCGCGGCGGCCACCCGGTGGCCGAGGATGTGGGCGGGGGCGTCGCCGTCGCTGGTGAGGATGGTCACGGCCAGGGCGACCGGGTGCGGCAGGCCGGCACCCTCCGCCCCCTCGGCCAGCCCCTCCACCCCGGCCCGCAGCATGGTCGGGCCCGAGCGGGCGTGCAGGGTGAGGTAGCTGGCGCCCAGGGCGCCGATGACCCGGGCCGCCCGCCGGACCGTGGTCGGGATGTCGTGGAGCTTCAGGTCGAGGAAGACGTCGTAACCCAGGTCGGCGACGGAGGTGACGGCGTCGGGCCCGGAGGCGCTGAACAGCTCCAGCCCGACCTTGGCCGTGGCGAACCACGGCTGCAGCTGCCGGGCCAGGCGAAGGGCCAGCACCAGGTCGTCGACGTCGAGGGCCAGCACGAGGCGATCACGGGTTTCCACGGGCACTCCCTACCAGATCGGCGACCCGGGCGACGCCGTGGCGCCGGCACCACCGCTCGAGCCCGCCGACCAGGCGGGCGCACGCCCGGGGGTCGGCGAAGCTCGCCGTCCCCACCTGGACGGCCGACGCCCCGGCCAGCAGCAGCTCGACGGCGTGCTCGGCGGCGGTCACGCCGCCGACGCCGATGATGGCCGCGCCCGGGAACGCGCCGGCCACGTCGTGGACGGCCCGCACCGCCACTGGGCGGATGGCCGGACCGGAGAGGCCGCCCCCGCCCGCTCCCAGGCGCGGCCGGCGGGTCTCGACGTCGATGGCCAGGCCCATGACCGTGTTGACCAGGGTGAGCGCCTCCGCTCCGGCCGCCAGGGCGGCGCCGGCGATCTCGGTGAGGTCGGTGACGTTGGGGCTGAGCTTGGCCCAGCGGGGCCGGTTGCAGGCCGCCGTGGCCTCGACGGCCTCGGCGGTGAGGGTGGCCGAGTGGGCGAACATCGCCCGCCGCAGTTCGACGTTCGGGCACGAAAGGTTGACCTCCACCGCCACCACCTCCGGCGGGGCCTGGGCGAGGGCGGACGCCGCCTTCTCGTAGGCCTCGACCGTGAACCCCCAGATGCTGGCCACGACGCGGGCGCCGGTGGCCAGCAGCGGCGGGAGCTCGTCCTCCAGCCACCCGTCCACGCCGGGGTTCTGCAGGCCCACGCTGTTGAGCATGCCGGCGTCGACCTCGGTCACGCGGGGGGCCGGGTTCCCGGCCCACGGCTCGGCCGACAGCGACTTCACCACCACCGCGCCCAGCCCGGACAGGTCCATGTACCGGGCCAGCTCGGCCCCATGCCCCGCCGTCCCCGACGCCGCCATCACCGGGTTGGGCAGGACGACCGAGCCGACGGCGGTGGCCAGGTCGATCGCCCCGGACCGGCCTCCCGGGCCGGTCGTGCCTCCGGACCGCCCCCTCACAGGTCCAGGCGTTGCTGGCCCTCGGCGTGGAACTCCTGCAGGGACCGGACCGACAGGCCGTGGACCGCCCAGTCGGCGATGCCCCCCGCCGCGGCCAGGGCGGCGGCGGTGGTGGTCAGGCAGGGGACGCCCTGGACGTTGGCGGCCAGGCGGATGTAGGCCCCGTCGGCCCGCGGGCCGCGGCCACGAGGCGTGTTGACCACCAGGTCGATCTCCCCGTTGGCGATCAGGTCGACGGCCGAGCGGGGTTCGCCCAGGCGGCCCACGACTTCGGCCACCGGGACCCCGTGGTCCTCCAGGTACCGGGCCGTGCCGCCGGTGGCGGCCAGGCGGAAGCCCAGCTCGACGAACCGGCGGGCGGCGACCAGTCCCCCCGCCTTGTCCCGGTCGGCCAGGGACAGGAACACCGTCCCCTGCTCGGGCAGCCGGTCGCCGGCCGCCGACTGGCTCTTGGCGAAGGCCAGCCCGAAGGTGGCGTCGATCCCCATGACCTCGCCGGTGGCCCGCATCTCGGGGCCGAGGAGGGTGTCGACGTCGGGGAAGCGGTTGAACGGCAGCACCGCCTCCTTGACCGACACGTGGGCGCCCGGCGCCGGCGGCTGCAGCAGCCCCTCGGCCCGCAGCTCGCCCAGGGTGGCGCCGACCATGACCCGGGCCGCCACCTTGGCCAGGGGGACCCCGGTGGCCTTGGCCACGAACGGCACCGTGCGGCTGGCCCGGGGGTTGGCCTCGATGACGTAGACCCGGTCCTTCTGGACCGCGTACTGCACGTTGAGCAGGCCCCGCACCCCGAGGGCGTCGGCGATCGCGCGCGTGTGGCCCTCGATCGTCGCCACCACCGCGGCGCTGAGCGTCGGCGGGGGGATCACGCACGCGCTGTCGCCGGAGTGGACGCCCGCCTCCTCGACGTGCTCCATCACCGCCCCAATGACCACCTCGCCGGTGTGGTCGCGCAGGGCGTCGACGTCGACCTCGGTGGCGTCCTCCAGGAACCGGTCGACGAGGACCGGCCGCTCGGCCGACAGGCCCCCCTCCCGCCCCAGGGACCCGAAGCCAGCCAGCTCGGCCATGGCTCGGGCCAGCCCGCCGTCGTCGTAGACGATCTCCATGGCCCGGCCCCCCAGTACGTAGGAGGGCCGGACCAGGGCGGGGTAGCCGATGCGGGCGGTGATGGCCAGGGCGGTGCCCAGGTCGGCCGCCGTCCCGCCGTCGGGCTGGGGGATGCCCAGGCGATGGCAGAGGGCGTTCCAGCGCTCCCGGTCCTCGGCCTCGTCGATGGCGGCCGGCGGCGTGCCCAGCACCAGCTCGGGCGGGATGCGCCCGGCCAGCTTGAGCGGGGTCTGGCCGCCCAGGCTGACCACGACCCCGGCGAGGTGCTCCTTCTCCACGTCGAGCACGTTCATGACGTCCTCGTAGGTGAGGGGCTCGAAGTAGAGGCGGTCGCTGGTGTCGTAGTCGGTGGAGACCGTCTCCGGGTTGCAGTTGATCATGACCGTGTCGAAGCCGGCGGCCCGCAGGGCGAAGCTGGCATGGACGCAGCAGTAGTCGAACTCGATCCCCTGGCCGATCCGATTGGGGCCGGAGCCCAGGATGACCACTGTCGGGCGCTGGCCGCCGCGCGCCTCGTCCTCGTCCTCGTAGGTCGAGTAGTGGTACGGGGTGTCGGCGTCGAACTCGGCCCCGCACGTGTCCACCGTCTTGAAGGTGGCCCGTACCCCGGCGGCCAGGCGGGCGGCCCGCACCTCGTGCTCGGGCACGCCCCACAGCCAGCCCAGCTGGGCGTCGGAGAACCCCAGCCGCTTGGCCCGCCGCCAGTCCCGGCGGGTCACCCCGGCGGCACCGATTGTGGTCAACCTGGCCCGCTCGGCGGTGATGGCCCCGATCTGGTCGAGGAACCACGGGTCGACGCCGGTGGCCTGGTGCAGCCGCTCGACGGAGATCCCCCGGCGCAGGGCGGCCTCCAGCTGGAAGGGGCGGTCGGGGGTGGCGATGGCTGCCCGGCGGACCAGGTCGTCGTCGCCGATGCCATCGAAGGCGGCCTCGCCCGGGTCGCAGTTCAGCCCCCACCGGCCGTGCTCGAGGGAACGCAGCCCCTTCTGGAGCGACTCGGGGAACGTGCGGCCGATGGCCATGGCCTCGCCCACCGACTGCATGCGGGTGCCCAGCACACCCGAGGTGCCGGCGAACTTCTCGAACGCCCACCGGGGGACCTTGGTGACCACGTAGTCGATGGTCGGCTCGAAGCTGGCGGGGGTCTTGCGGGTGATGTCGTTGGGGATCTCGTCGAGGGTGTAGCCGACGGCCAGGCGGGCGGCGATCTTGGCGATGGGAAAGCCGGTGGCCTTCGAGGCCAGGGCGCTCGACCGGCTGACCCGGGGGTTCATCTCGATGACGACCATCTCGCCGGTGGCCGGGTCGACGGCGAACTGGATGTTGGACCCGCCGGTGTCGACCCCGATGCGGCGGATGCAGGCGAAGGCGGCGTCGCGCATGCGCTGGTACTCGACGTCGGACAGGGTCTGGGCCGGGGCCACGGTGATCGAGTCCCCGGTGTGGACGCCCATGGGGTCCAGGTTCTCGATCGAGCAGACGACCACGCAGTTGTCGGCGTGGTCCCGCATGACCTCCAGCTCGTACTCCTTCCACCCGGCGATCGACTTCTCGATCAGGATCTCCGAGATGGGGCTGTCGGCCAGGCCGATCTCGGCCAGCCGGAGGAGCTCGTCGGCGTCGGCGGCGATGCCGGTCCCGCCCCCGCCCATGATGAACGAGGGGCGGACGATGACCGGATAGCCCACGTCGTCGCCCACCTTCACCGCCTCGTCCAGCTGGTAGGCGAACCCCGAGTCGGGCACGGCCAGGCCGATCTCGGTCATGGCCGCCTTGAACCGCTCCCGGTTCTCCGCCGTATGGATGGCCTCGACGGACGCCCCGATCAGCTCCACGCCGTACCGCTCCAGCACGCCCCGCTCGGCCAGGGCCACGGCGATGTTCAGCGCCGTCTGCCCGCCCAGGGTGGGCAGCAGGGCGTCGGGCCGCTCCCGCTCGATGATGGCGGTGACCACGTCCGGGTCGAGGGGCTCGACGTAGGTCCGGTCGGCGAACTCGGGGTCGGTCATGATCGTGGCCGGGTTCGAGTTGACCAGGATCACCTTGTAGCCCTCGGCCCGCAGCACCCGGCAGGCCTGGGTGCCGGAGTAGTCGAACTCCGACGCCTGGCCGATGACGATCGGGCCCGACCCGATCAGCAGGATGCTCTCGATATCAGTGCGCTTGGGCATCAGAGCGAGGACCGAAGCGGAGCGGAGGACCGCAGCGACCAGATCATGAGAGCGAGGACCGCCCGCGGGACGAAGCCATCAATTCTCCGAACTCATCGAACAGGTAGCGGGCGTCGTGGGGCCCGGGGCCGGCTTCGGGGTGGTACTGGACGCTGAAGGCGGGGACCTCCCGGCAGCGCAGGCCCTCGATGACCCCGTCGTTCAGGTTCAGGTGGGTGACGTCGGCGCTGGAGACCGACCCCACCGCGACGGCGTAGTTGTGGTTCTGGCTGGTGATCTCCACCGCGCCGTCCCGCAGCCGCTTGACCGGGTGGTTGCCACCGTGATGGCCGAAGGGCAGCTTGTACGTCTCGCCCCCGAGGGCGGCGGCGAGGAGCTGGTGGCCGAGGCAGATCCCGAAGATCGGGACCTGGCCGAGGAGGGCGGCGATCGTCTCGACCGCGTAGGTCACGGCCGCCGGGTCGCCCGGGCCGTTGGACAGGAACACGCCGTCCACCGGCTGGACCAGCAGCTCGTGGGCGGGCGTATCGGCCGGGACGACCTCGACGGTGGCGATCCGGCCGAGCTGGCGGAGGATGCTGGTCTTGATCCCAAAGTCGTAGGCCACGACCCGCAAGGGGCCGTCGCCCACGGTGTACCGCCGGGTCGTGGTCACCCCGGAGACGAGGTCCACGCCGTCCGTCCCGGGCTCGGCCCGGGCCGCGGCCAGCAGGGTGGACTCGCCGGCGGTGCCGAAGGCGCAGGGCATGGCCCCGGCGTCGCGGATGTGGCGGGTCAGCCGCCGGGTATCGACGCCGGTGATCCCGGGCACGCCGTGGCCGGCCAGCCAGGTGCCGAGGTCGATCGTCGACCGCCAGTTGGACGGCCGGTGGGCCAGGTCCCGCACGACGACCCCGCGACAGAAGGGCCGGGCGCTCTCGTCGTCGGCGGCACTGATCCCGTAGTTGCCGATGTGGGGGTACGTGAACGCGATCACCTGGCCGGCGTAGGAGGGGTCGGTGATGACCTCCTGGTAGCCGGCCAGCACGGTGTTGAACACCAGCTCGCCGGTGGCCACCTCGACCGGCGCGCCGACGGCCTCGCCCTCGAACATGGTTCCGTCCGCCAGCACCAACAACGCCTCTCGGGGGTGTGCGTCGGTCATCGTTGCGCCTCGCCGTCGACGACCACCGGCTCGCCCCGCAGCACGGTGTGGCGGACCTTGCCGGTCATGGCCCGGCCGGCGTAGGGCGTGTTGCGGGACCGGCTGGCCAGGGCGGCTGGGTCGACGACCCAGGAGGTGGAGGCGTCGAACACGCACAGGTTGGCCGGACGGCCGGGACCGAGCGGCCCGCCATGGCTCGAGTCGATCCCGGCGATCCGGGCCGGCTGCCAGGAGAGCAGGGCGAGCACGGCGGTCACCGGCAGCTCGAGCTCGGTCAGGGCCAACGACAGGGCGGTCTCCAGGCCCAGCATCCCCGGGCGGGCTTCGTCGAACGGCACCTCTTTGTGCTCTGGGGCGTGGGGGGCGTGGTCGGTGGCGATGGCGTCGATCGTCCCGTCGGCCAGGCCGGCCTTGACCGCCTCCACGTCGGCGGGCGTGCGCAGCGGCGGGTTGACCTTGAACACGGTGTCGTAGGAGGCCACCGCGGCGTCGGTGAGGGTGAAGTGGTGGGGGGCGGCTTCGGCGGTGACGTCGAGGCCCTCGGCCTTGGCGGCGCGGACCGCGGCCACCGAGCCGGCGGTGGAGAGGTGGAGGAAGTGGACCCGGCCGCCGGTGAGCCGGGCCAGGGCGATGTCCCGGGCGACCATGACCTCCTCGGCCTCCGCCGGCATCCCCGGGATCCCCAGCCGGCTCGACCACGCCCCCTCGTGCATGTGGCCGCCGGCGGCCAGGACGGAGTCCTCGCAGTGCTGGGCCAGGGTCACGCCCAGGGCCGACGCGTACTCCAGGGCCCGGCGCATCAGCCTCCCGTCCTGCACCCCCGCGCCGTCGTCGGTGAACAAGCGCACGCCGAGGTCGGCCATCTCCCCCAAGGGAGCCAGCTCCCGGCCGGCCCGCCCCTTGGTGATGGCACCCGCCACCCGGACGTCGCACACCGCCTTGACCCCGAGATCGAGAACCTCGCGCACCGCGGCCGCCGTATCCAGCGGCGGGTCGGTGTTGGGCATGGCCACCACCGCGGTGTAACCGCCCAGGGCCGCGGCCCGGGCCCCGGTTTCGACGGTCTCCGCCTCCTCCCGTCCGGGCTGGCGCAGGTGGGTGTGGAGGTCGACCAGGCCGGGGGCGACGATGCACCCGCCGGCGTCGAGCACCTCGCGGGCGTCGAGCCCGTCGCCCACCGCGGCGATCCGGCCGTCCGACACCAGCACGTCGGCGCGCCGCGAGCCGGTGACGTCGACCACCGTCCCTCCCCGCACGAGCAGATCAGCCACGCGCGGTCACGTTCCCGCTCGGCGGGCCGCTCGGGCCCTGCCGCCCGCTCGGCGGGCCGCTCGGGCCCTGCCGCCCGCTCAGGGGGCCGCTCGGGCCCTGGCCCAGGAGGAGGAAGAGGACGGCCATGCGCACCGCCACCCCGTTGGCGACCTGGCGGGTGATGAGCGAGCGCTCCAGGTCGGCCACGTCGGCCGCGATCTCCACCCCCCGGTTGATGGGGCCGGGGTGCATGACCAGGGCGTCGTCGGGCAGCAGGCGGACCCTGTCCCGGGTCAGCCCGTAGCGGGCGGTGTACTCCCGCAGGGACGGCAGCAGGGCCTCCTGCTGGCGCTCGGCCTGCATCCGCAGCAGGTAGACCACGTCGGCCTTGGGCAGCACGGTGTCAAGGTCGTGGCTGACCTCCACCGGCCAACCGTCCAGGCTCGGCGGCAGCAGGGTCGGCGGGGCGACCACCGTGACCTCGGCGCCCAGCATGGTGAAGGCCAGCACCCCGGACCGGGCCACCCGCGAGTGCTTCACGTCGCCCACCACGGCGATCCGCAGGCCCTCCAACGAACCCCGACGGCCGCGGATCGTGTAGCAGTCGAGCAGGGCCTGGGTGGGGTGCTCGTGCCAGCCGTCGCCCCCGTTGATGACCGAGCAGCCGACCCAGGACGCCACCTGCCAGGGGACGCCGGCCGAGGCGTGGCGGACGACCAGGGCGTCGATCCCCATGGCCTCGATGGTCTGGCAGGTGTCCCGCAGCGATTCGCCCTTCTTCACCGCCGACGAGGAGACGGCGAAGTTCATGGTGTCGGCCGAGAGCCGCTTGGCCGCCATCTCGAAGGACAAGCGGGTACGGGTGGACTCCTCGTAGAACAGCGAGACGACCGTCTTGCCCCGCAGGGCCGGCACCCGGGGGATGGCCCGCTCGGACACCTCCACGAACGAGTCGGTCGCCCGCATGACCTCCTCGATCCCGTCCACCCCGAGGTCGGCGACCGACAGCAGCGACCTCACCCGTTCACCGCTTCACGCCCACGTCGACCCCGTCCTCCCGGACGTCGACCACCTCGTCGATGCGGGTGGGCAGGTTCTTGCCCACGTAGTCGGGCCGGATGGGAAGCTCCCGGTGGCCCCGATCGACCATCACCGCCAGCTGCACGGCCCGGGGGCGGCCGTAGGCGTTGAGGGCGTCGAGGGCGGCCCGCACGGTTCGCCCGGTGAACAGCACGTCGTCGACCAGGACGACGGTCAGCCCGGTGAGGTCGAACGGGATGTCGGTGACCGCCTCGGGGATCACGGGGCGGAGCCCGATGTCGTCGCGGTACAGGGCGACGTCGATCGTGCCCACCGGCACCTCGACCTTCTCGATCCGGGACAGGGTCTCGGCCAGCCGCCGGGCCAGGGGCACCCCACCGGTCTGCAGGCCGATGATCACCACGCCCTCCAGGCCGTGGTTGCGCTCCACGATCTCGTGGGCGATCCGGGTGACCGCCCGCCGCAGATCCTCGGCGTCCATCACCTGGTTCCGGGCAGAAAAAACGCCCCCGTACGGGGGCGTCGCTGCGCGTTCTCGCTCGGCCATCCGGGTCGGCTCCTCTTCCGTGCCGGCCTCTCGGGACCGGCGTTAACGGCTGCCGCCGAGACTAGCCGACCTATCCGAGGATGTCGGTGACCTGGATCACCTCGTCGGGGAACGCCTGGGGCGACAACGAGCCCCCGCGGGCCAGCACCCGGGCGCCGGCCGCGGTCAGCACGTGGACCAGCTGGCGCACGACGTCGACCACCCAGACCTCGGGGATGCCGCGGGCCAGGTAGAACGGGCTCTTGCGGCCGAGGTCGAACCGGAGGCTGGTGTTGGCGACCTCCACCACCAGCAGCGTCTCGGGCGGCAGGCCGTGATGCTCGGAGTAGAAGTCGGCCCGAAGCCGGAGCAGGACGAGGTCGGGCTGCGGCTCCGACCAGTCGTCGACCTCGATCGGGCTCTGCACCGCCACGACCGCCCGATCACCGAACCGGTTCACGAACAGATGGGTCAAGCGGTTGACGCAGCCGGAATGGCGGCTGTCGATGGGCGCCAACTCCAGCACCTCCCCGTCGAGCAGCTCGACGCGGTCATCGGGAGCGAAGACGCCAGCCTCGGCCATGCGGTGGTATTCCTCCACCGTGATCCGTTTCGTGGTGGGGCTGCGAACCACGCCTGGAGTATACCAGCATGTCTGACGTTGTACTTCGCGCTCTGGGCGACCAGGCCGTGGCCACCGGCCACCGCATGATCGACCACGTCGCCCTCAAGCAGTCGATGGAGGACGTGGGCATCCCCGACGACGAGTGGTTCGGGGCGCTGGTCGAGCTCCGAGCGCAGAAGCTGGTGCAGATGCGGGACTATGACGGCAAGGTGGCCCTGCTCCAGCTCACCCAGCCGGGCCTGTGGGCCTATGCCACCCGGTTCCGGCCGGACCTGGCCGACGTCACCGAGCGGCTGCTCGACATCCTCGACACGGCCGAGGCCAACGTCTCGATGGCGCTGGGCGCCGACCTCGGCGTGCCCCCGCTACTCGTCGAAGCGGTACTCGACCATCTCGCCGGCCGCGACCTCGTCGTCTTCAGCCGGCTCGGCGCCGACAGCTTCCGCATCCACCGCTTCTCCGGCTGATCCGGGGCCGCGGACGGCCTCGGCGATGCGAGCCAGCATGCCGTTGACGAACCGGCTCGACTCGTCGGTCGAGTAGCGCTGGGCCAGCTCGACGGCCTCGGAGATGACCGCCCCCGTGGGCACGTCGGGCCGGTGGAGCAGCTCGAAGATCCCCATCCGCAGCAGGGCCCGGTCCAGGGCGGGCATGCGGTCGATGGTCCAGTCCCGGGCGTAGTCGACGATCCACTTGTCGATCTCGGCCCCGTGGTCGCCCACGCCGCGGACGATGTCGGCGGCGAAGGGGGCCGCCTCCACGGGCAGGGCGGCCAGCACGGCGGCGGGGGCCACGTCCTTGCTCTCGGCCTCGTAGAGCAGCGACAGGGCGCGCTCGCGGGCCTGGCGGCGGCTGCCGCCAACTCCACCGGCCGGCAGGCCGGCAGCAGGCACAGCCACCTCAGACCCGCGTCAGGTACTCGCCGCTGCGGGTGTCGACCTTGATCTTGTCGCCGGGGTTGACGAACAGCGGGACCTGCACGACCAGGCCGGTCTCGAGCGTCGCCGGCTTGCGGGCGCCCGACACCCGGTCGCCCTGGACGCCGGGCTCGGTGTCCGACACGGTCAGCTCGACCGATGCGGGCAGGTCCACCCCCACCACCTGGTCGTTGTAGATCTGCAGCACGGCGGAGTCGCCCTCGCGTAGGTAGTTGGTGGCGTCGCCCAGCGTCGGTGCGTCCACGTTCATCTGGTCGTAGGACGAGTTGTCCATGAACACGTAGTGGGCGCTCTCGCGGTAGAGGTACTGCATCTCCCGCTTGTCGATGATGGCCTGCTCGAGCTTCTCGTCGGCCCGGTAGGTGCGGTCGAGCACGGCGCCGGTGCGGACGTTCTTGAGCTTGGTGCGCACGAAGGCGCCGCCCTTGCCTGGCTTGACGTGCTGGAACTCGACGACGGTAAACAGTCCCTCCGGCAGGTCGAGGGCCATGCCGTTGCGCAGGTCGTTCGTAGAGACGTTCATGATGCAGTGACGTTCACAGAACCGCGAGCTCCTTGGGGGCGTTGGTGAGGACGGTGCAGCCCTCGTCGGTGACTACCACGGTGTCCTCGAT
>DATJHJ010000025.1:0-11116 GCA_035494015.1 Acidimicrobiales bacterium | reverse complement strand
GAGCTGGCCCTGCGCTGCGCCCGCGGCACCCGCTACTGCCGGGAGGCCCTGCTGGCCGTCGACGGGGTCGAGCCCGTGGCCGCCGCCCCCACCCTGCGGGAGTTCGCGGTGCGCACGCCGATCGCCGCCGAGGTCGTCGTCGACCGCATGGCCGAGGAGGGGTTCCTGGCCGGGGTGGCCCTGGGCGGCGAGTACGGCGGGGGCCTGCTGGTCGCGGTGACCGAGAAGCGGGCCCGGGCCGAGATCGACGCCTACGCCGCCGCCTTCGAGAAGGTGGTCCGGTGACGCCCACCGATCGTTCTGGCGGCAGTTACCCGCCAATGGGCGGGCAAATGCAGCCAGAACGCAGGGGGGCGCCGGGGGGGCGGGCCACCAGCGCGCCGCTGATGGGGCGGGAAGCCGAGCCGACGCTGTTCGAGCTGTCGTCGCCGGGGCGGGTGGCGGCCAACTTCCGGTCGACCGGGGTGCCCGAGTGGACGGCCGAGGAGCTGGTGCCGGCGTCGCACCTGCGGGCCGAACCTGCGCCCGTCGCCGAGGTCTCCGAGCGCGACCTGGTGGCCCACATGACCCGCCTCAGCTCGCGGCAGTTCTCGGTCGACCTGGGGGCCTACCCGCTGGGCTCGTGCACCATGAAGTACAACCCCAAGCTGTGCGACGACGCCGTGGCCCGGGCCGGCCTGGCCAACGTGCACCCGGCGGCGCCCCCCTCACTGACCCAGGGGTGGATGGCCCTGCTGGCCGACCTGGAGACTGCGCTGTGCCGGATCACCGGCATGGCCGCCGCCACCCTCCAGCCCCCGGCGGGGGCGGCGGGTGAGCTGACCGGGCTCCTGCTCATGCGGGCCTTCCACGGGGCGGCGGGGGAGGACGCCAAGCGCCGCCGGGTCCTCATCCCCGACTCGGCCCACGGCACCAACCCGGCCTCGGTCACCCTGGGCGGCTACGAGGTGACCCAGGTCCCGTCCGACGACCGGGGCTGCGTCGACCTCGACGCCCTGGCCGCCCGGCTCGACGACGACGTGGCCGGCATCATGCTCACCAACCCGAACACCCTGGGGCTGTTCGAGGAGGACATCGTCGCCATTGCCGGCGCGGTGCACGACGTCGGCGGGCTCCTCTACTACGACGGGGCCAACCTGAACGCCATCCTCGGGGTGGTCCGGCCGGGCGACATGGGCTTCGACATCGTGCACATGAACCTGCACAAGACCTTCGCCGTCCCCCACGGCGGCGGGGGACCGGGCGCCGGGCCGGTCGCCGTCACCGAGCGGCTGGCCCCCTACCTGCCCGGGCCCCGGCCGGTTCGCACTGGCGAGGCGTACGAGTGGGTCGAGCCGGAGCGGTCGATCGGGCGGGTCCACTCCTGGCACGGCAACGCCCTGGCCCTGGCCCGGGCCTGGTCCTACATCCTGGCCAACGGGGGCGACGGCCTGCGCCAGGTGTCCGACGCCGCCGTCCTCAACGCCAACTGGCTGCGCAATCGCCTCCACGGCACCTACGACATCCCCTACGACCGCCCGTGCATGCACGAGTTCGTGGCCTCGGCCACCAACCTCAAGCGGGCCCGGGGCCTGCGGGCCCTCGACGTGGCCAAGCGGCTCCTGGAGGAGGGCTTCCACGCCCCCACGGTCTATTTCCCGCTGGTGGTCGACGAGGCCCTCATGATCGAGCCCACCGAGACCGAGAGCCCCCAGACCCTGGAGGCCCTGGCCGACGCCCTGCTGCGCATCGCCGAGGGCGACGGTGAGGACGCCCACCACGCCCCCCGCACGTCGCCCGTCGGACGGGTCGACGAGGCCCGGGCCGCCCGCCAGCTCATCCCCACCTGGGACGCCCGCTAGGCCGCGGCCCGGCCTCGCCGGCGGGTGACGAACAGGGCCAGCAGGACGGTGACCCCCATGCCGACGGCGGCGGAGGCGGCGACGACGACCCAGCCGGGGACGTCAGCGCCATCGTCCTGGTTACTGGCGGTGCGGGCCGGGCTGTGCTCGATCGAGGCGAAGTAGATGTCCTCGGCGTTGGTGACCGAGTTGCCGTTGCGGGAGTCCGACCAGGCCACGTAGGTGGTGGTATCCGACGAGATGATGGCCACGCTGGTCTGGCTGTGGGAGTTGTTGGACCAGATCCCGATGGTGCGGTCGGCGGTGCGGTCGCTGACCCGGACGTTGCGGGAGAACGTGGACCCGCCGTCGGTGGAGAAGGCGGCGTAGATGTCGTTGGCCCCGCCGGCGTTGCCCCCCGGTCCCTCGTTCTCCGGCGTGGGGCTGTTGCGGAAGTCGTACCAGGCCAGGTCGACCCGGCCGTTGGGGGCGACCGAGATGCCGGGGTCGTAGTGCTGGATGTTGCGGGTGGCGGTGTCGTCGTTGATGATCTTGGCGTCGCTCCAGGTGTTCCCCCCGTCGCTGGAGGAGCGGAACATGATCTCCCGGTCGTCGAACGCCGGGGTCGAGGGCGCCCCGACCGGCGGGCGCTGCGCCCGGGGGTTGGCGTTGCCGTGCCAGGTCACGTAGAGGGCGTCGGTCTTGGGGTCGACGGCGATGAGCTGGCGCCGGCCGAAGCTGAACCCGACGTTGCCGGGGTCGATCTCCTTGGCCGTCGACCACGTCCGGCCCTGGTCGACGGAGTGGCGGTAGAGCAGGCCACGGGGCGGGGCGGCGTCGCCCGTCGGCGTCCCGAACGTGTCGGCGGCGAAGACCACGTGGACCACGCCCTTGGAGTCGACGACGGGCCGGGGCTGGCCGCCACCGCGCGAGTCGCTCAGCTCCACCGGCGGGCCGAAGCTGCGGCCCCCGTCGTGGGACACGCTCATCATCCCCTTGCGGGCCCCGCCCGGGGCCGGCGTGGAGAACCCGCCCTTCTGCCAGCCGATGTACACGTTCTGCGGGTGCTTGGGGTCGACGGCCATCTGGGCCCGCCGGCTCCCGCCGACGCCCGGGTCGCCCTCCTGGCCCTCGTAGGCGACGGTGGTCGACCACGTCCGGCCGCTGTCGGGGGACCGGGCCAGGAAGATCGACCGGGGCTGGTCGTTGCGGTTGAGCGTGGCCTCGTACTTGGGGTCGTTGGCGAAGAAGCTGGCGAACAGGGTCCCGTCGGGGACGAACTGCAGGGTGATGTAGGGGCCGTTGGTGGCCTGCTGGCTGCAGTCGGTGAACGGTTTCATCATGGGGCTGCCACCGTCGAACCAGCTGCGACCGTCGTCGGTGGAGATGTGGATGTCGCAGGTCTTCTTGGTCCGGATCTCGGCCTCACCGATGACCAGCTCACCGGTCTTGGGGTTGCGGGCGATCTGGGGCGTCGAGTGGGCGCGAGCCGGGTCCGGGTTGGTGGTCACCTGGACGGCGGCGGTGACGGGCGGGCCGACGGGCCCGTTCTGGGCCTGGGCCGATACGGCCGATACGGCCGATGCGGCCGGCGCCACACCGGCCACCGTGAGGGCCAGGGTCAGCCAGGCGAGCCGGCCTCCCCGCTTCCTGGCGATCATGGTCAACCCCCCGGTGACGCGACCTCCTGCGGACGGGAAAAGCTAGCCGACTTGTAGGCTGGCGTCATGGCCTCGCGCCGCCCCTCGGCCCGGACTGCCGAGCTCGTCCTGGACCGCCGGGGTGCGCTCGTCCTGGCCGGCGTGGCCGGGGTGGTGCTGGCCCACGGGCTCGACTACGTCCTGGCCGTTCGCTCGGTGGCCGCTCGGGCCCAGATCCTGGCCCAGACCGGCCACGCCTGGTGGCCCTCGGCGGTCGGCGCCGCGCTGGCCTCCGCGTGCCTGGCCGTCAGCATGGCCACGGCGCGGGGCGCGGCCGGGGCGGTCTCCCGCCGGGCCGTCGACACCGCCACCGGGACGTTCCGGCGCGAGCTGGCGTGGATGGCGTTGTGGCAGGGCGCGCTGTTCACCGGGGTCGAGGTCGTCGAACGGGTTGCCGCCCACCGGTCGCCCGTCGAGTTGCTGCACGGCCCGCTGTTCCCGCTCGGGCTGGTCCTGCAGGTCGTCGTCGCCGCCCTCCTGGTCACCGGGCTGCGCCTGGCCGAGCGGGCGGGGTCC
Organism: Acidimicrobiales bacterium; assembly: GCA_035494015.1. GTDB lineage: Bacteria > Actinomycetota > Acidimicrobiia > Acidimicrobiales > AC-14 > CADCTB01. Next base: position 7,080 of record DATJHJ010000025.1, on the reverse strand, counting down.
ACGGTTTCGACCGCGCTCGCCAGCCGTCGCCGGCCCCGGCGCCGGGCCGGCGGCGTCGTGTTCCCGGCGTCGGCGGGATGGGTCGTGGTGGCCGGCGTCGCCGGCCCCCACGAGGCCCGGGGGCCACCGCTGCGCCTCGTCGCCTGACGGTCCCGCCCCTGTAGCGAGAGGTTCCCATGACACTCCGTCGCCTCGCGGCCCTGGCCGCGCTGGCGTTGGGCGCGGCGTTGGCCCCGGCCTCGCCGGCCGCGGCCCACGCCCTGCTCCTGCGCACCGAGCCCGCCCCCCAGACCACCGTCAAGACCGCCCCCTCGGCGGTCAAGCTGTTCTTCTCCGAACCGGTCGAGGTCACCTTCGGTGCCATCCGCGTCTTCGACGTGGACGGCAAGCGGGTCGACCCCGGCAAGATCAACCGCGTCGGCGACGGGTCGCAGGTCGACGTCCCCCTCTCCGGGATCAAGGACGGCACCTACACCGTCACCTGGCGGGCGGTGTCGGCCGACGGCCACCCGGTCAGCGGCGGGTTCACGTTCTACGTGGGCAACCCGTCGACCATCTCCGCCGTCGCCATCCCCTCCGACCAGGGGGCGGGGCGGCTGGTGGGGTGGGGGTTCGGCGCCGTCCGCTTCGCCTGGTTGAGCGCCCTCCTGGGCCTGATCGGGGCGGTGGTGGTGCGGCGCTGGGTGTGGACGCCGGCGGTCCGAGCCGCCGGGCCGGGTGCGTCGGAGGCGGCCGCCGCGTTCCGGCGACGCTTCCGGCCCGCGCTCCTGGGGGCGTGGATCGTGCTCGCCGTCGCCGGCGCCCTGGCCCTGGCCTTCCAGGCCGCCTCCGCATCGGGCCTCTCGCTGTTCTCGGCCGCCCGGCCGTCGGTGCTGGGCGACGTCCTGAAGACCAACTACGGGCGGCTCTGGCTGGTGCAGGCCGCCCTGACCGTGGCCGTGGCCGTCCCGGTGGTCGCCCTGGCCGGGCGCCGCCCGCGGTGGGGGGTGCGGCCGGACGTCTGGGTCGGGCTGGTCCTGGTGCTGGGGGCCGGGCTGGCCGCCGCCGCCGCGCTCAACGGCCACGCCCGGACGCTGCCCCGCTCGACGCTGGCCGTCGGGTCGGTCACCGTCCACCTGCTGGCCGTCGCCGTCTGGGTGGGAGGGCTGGCCGTCCTGGTCGCGGTCGGGGGACCGGCGTGGCGGAGGCTGGGGGCGGCGGAGCGGCCCCGGCTGCTGCGCCAGCTGGTGCCCCGCTTCTCCCGGCTGGCCGTGGGCGCGGTGGCGCTGGTGCTCGTCACCGGGACCGTCAACGCCTTCCTCGAGCTGGCCACGCCCGGCGACCTGTGGCGGCTCAGCTACGGCCGGGCCATCCTGGCCAAGATCGTCCTGCTTGCCCTGGCCTTGGCCCTGGCCGCCCGCCACCGCTGGGTCGTACCCAAGCGCCTGTCGGCGGGCGGGGAGGAGGGGGCGGCAGCCGTCGCCTCATTCGAGCGCTCGTCGGCCTGGGAGACCGCCGCCCTGGGCCTCACCGTGGCCGTGACCGCCGGCCTCGTCGTCCTCGTCCCCGGTCGCACGGTGGCGCTCGCTGCGTCCGGGCCGGTGAACCAGACGGCCCGGACCAGCGGGTACACCGTCCAGCTGTACATCGACCCCACCCACGTGGGCGCCAACGAGTTCCACGTCTCCTTCGTCACCCCCGACGGGCTGGCGGCGGCCGACGTGGCCAATGCGACGGTCTCCCTCGCCGCCCTCGGCGCCGCACCGGGCCCGCTCGCCATGCGGCTGATCTCGCCCGGCCATTTCGTGGGCGACGGGGACCTCCCCGCCCCCGGCCACTACCAGCTGGCGGTCGACGCCACCGCCGGCTCGACCAAGGCGTCCACCACGTTCACCTTCCGTCTCCGAGAAAGCAAAGGAGCAACTCCATGAAGCGCTTGTGCCTCCTGGCTGCCAGCGTCGTCCTGCTCGGCGCCGGCCCGGCCTGGGCCCACGAGGAGATCACCCCGTCCACGTTCACCGTCGGCAAGCCGACCTTCCTCACCATCACCGCGGCCAACGAGAAGCAGGTCCGGCTGACCAAGCTGACGGTGACCGCCCCACCGGGCCTCAACTTCGGCGACACCGTCCGCAACCCGGCCGGCTGGACGTCGACCCGCACCGACACCGTCGTGACCTGGACCGGCGGCACGGTCGATCCCGACCGCTTCGAGTCGTTCGGCTTCGAGATCGAGGGCGCCGACCAGCCCGGCACCCTGACCTACAAGGCGTCGCTCGGCTACGCCGACGGCTCCAACGACGACGTCACCGTGCCGGTCACCGCGGTGGCCGCCGGTTCGAGCTCGTCGGGGTCGGGGTCGGGCGGGTCGGGCAGCGGGCGGGCCAACGTCGCCCTGGCCCTGGGCGTCGCCGCCCTGGGCCTGTCGGTCGTGGCCTTCGCCAGCGCTCGCCGCCGGGGCCCGGGCTCGCCAGCCACGCCCGCCGCCGCCGGGGCCGAGCAGGACTGGTGAGCAGTCGTTCCCGGCCCGGTCACGGCCGGGTCACCTTCGTCGCCGGCACGGTCGTCCTCCTGGCCCTCGGGCCGGGAGCGACCGCGGCGTGGGCGCACGGCGGAGCGGGGTCGTCGGCCGATACCGTGAGCGCGGTCCTCCTCACCGGCGAGTTCGGCCTCATGTCGTGGTTCCTCAATCTGCGAAGGAGGGAGATGAGCCCGGGAAGGAAGCGGTTCATCTGGGTCCTGGTGCCGGTGATGCTGGGCGTGCTGGGCCTGGCCCTGACCGCGGGGGCGTGGGCGCCCAAGACCAAGCCGTCCAAGAACCGGCCCGTGACCACGGCCCGGCTGGCCATCGTCGATCCCACCCCGAACGAGATCACCGGTCCCGACGTCCCCCTGCGCCTCGAGCTCACCGGCGGGGTGATCGTGCCCCAGAGCAGCAGCCGGCTGAGCCCGACCGAGGGGCACGTCCACCTCTACGTGGACGGCAAGCTGGTGTCGATGACCTACGGGCTGAGCGACGACCTCAAGAACCTGTCGCCCGGCCCCCATTCGCTCCGAGCCGAGTTCGTGGCCGCCGACCACGCCCCGTTCAAGAACCCGGTCGTCGCCGCCGTGCTGATCCAGGTGCAGGCTTCCGGGGCCGGGACGCCGTCGACCGGCGGCGGGTGACGACGACGCCGGCGACCGCCCCGCCGATCACGATCACCCCGCCCACCACGGCCAGCACCGCCCCGCTCCCGCTCCCGCCGCCGCGGGCGCCGGCGGTGCGGGCCGGGTTGTGGCTGGTGGGCAGGAAGTAGCCGGGGCCCGTGAGCTGGGCGAACAGCCCGTTGCTGTCGCCGAACGGGCGCCCGTTGACGTCCTGCCAGGTCCTGCCGTCGGCGGAGAACAGCAGGGTGCTGGCCGGCGCCGCCGCGGTCAGGGCGACGGTCCCGGGTTTGGCCAGCGTGGTCAGCGCCTGCCCGGAGGGCTCGTAGGTCAGGGTGATCCGGTAGGCGTTGCCCTCGGGCCGCAGGCCGGTGGGCAGCGGGCCGAGCGTGCCGGGGTCGACGGGTGTGACCTGGACCCGGACGGTCGTGTCCGGGGCGTGCGGCGGGGCGGATCCGGCATCGAGCCCGGCGATGGCCTGGCCGTCGGAGGTGGTGCTGTTGCTGGCCGCCGAGCCGTCGGGGCCAAGGGCGACGTCCTGGGTGGCGTCCGTCGGCTTGCGGTTGTCCTTGGCGAACTCGGGCGGTGGGTTGACCCAGGCGTAGGGCGCCGGCGGAGCGAACCCGTCGAACAGCGGGCGAAGCGGGCGGCCCGACAGGTGGGGCGTGACCGCGGCGGCGAGCAGGTACAGCGCGGCGAGGCCCAGCCCCGCCAGCGCCGACTTCGGTCGCCAGCCGGTCCGGCCGCCCCGGCCGCCCCGGCCGCCCTGCTCGCTCACCGGGTCTGGATGGCGAGCGGGGTGAGCGGGCTGGTGGCGAAGGCCGGGGGGTACACGACCACCTGGGTCTGGGGGTCGACCCACTGCCAGATCACGCTCACCGCGGCCCGGTTCTGGCCCGCGTCATGGGCGCCGGGCGGGGCCAGGTCGAGCCCGGCCCCGTTGGCCAGGGTGCCGGCGGGCAACTTGGTGGCCAGGGCGGTGGCCGCCACCTGGGGGGCAGACATGCCGGGGGAGGCCGGGAGCACGTGCCCGACCAGGGCCCAGGCGTTGGCGAACCCGGCCAGGGCGGCCGTGCTCATGGGCTGGCTGTAGATCTGCCTATACCGGTCTCGGGCCCAGGCCAGGTTGTGCTGGCCCTCGGGGGTCAAGGCGTCGAGGCGGACGTCGGCGGCGTCGGGCTTGTCGGACGCGAACAGGCCGACCGCTCCCGGTCCCAGGGCGGCGGCGAACGCGGGCATGCAGTAACTGGAGCTGGTCCCGACTGAAGCCAGCAGGGGGAGTTGGCCGTCGATCGTGGCCTTGCGGATGGCGATGCCGTCGTCGAGGTAGGCCGAAACGAACAGCACGTCGGGGTGGGTGGCGGCGATCTGGGCCACGAGCTGCTTGGGGTCGAGGGAGTTGACGTCGTAGGGGAACGCCCCCGCCAGCTCGCTGCCGGGCGAGGCGTTGACCTCGTCGACGGCGCCCAGGCCCACGGCCCGGCCGTAGGCGTCGTTCACGTACGCCACCGCGTAGCGCCGGGGCTGGCCTGCCAGGAGGGGAGCGAGCTGGTCCCGGACGAAGGCCACGCCGGCCCGGCCCAGGTTGGCGCCGGCGGGGGCGATGCGGAAGAACGACTGGCCCGCCCCGGCCCCCTCGGCGGTCTCGCCCACCGCCCCGGTCTCCCAGAGCAACATGCCGTCGCGGTTGGCGGCCACGCTGGCCGGGCCGGAGATGGTGCTCCCGTAGGTCCCGAGGACGATCTGGATGCCCTGGGCGTGCAGCTTGTCCATGGCCTGGGGGGCCGCCGTGCCGGCCTCCACGTCGAGGACCTTGAACTCGATCTGCTTGCCCTGGATGCCACCCTGGCTGTTGGCCAGGTCCACGGCGAGGGCCGCGCCCCGCTCCTCGTCCACCCCGCCGGGCCCCTGCTTGCCGGTGGTCGGGTAGATCCCCCCGATGGTCACGGTGGCCCCGGTGGCTGCGCCGGTCCCGCTCGACGAGCAGGAGGCGGCCAGGAGGGCCAGGACCGCGGCCAGGACGGCGAGGCGGGCTCTCACAGGGCGGCCAGCAGGTTGGCGGCCACGTGCGTCACTGCGGGCACGCTCCAGCGCCCGGTGGCGGCCCGCTGCCAGCTGAGGAGCAGGCCGGCGGCCAGGTCGAGGGGCAGGACGCCCACGCCCCAGACGGTCACGTGCACGACGGCGAAGGCCGCCGCCGAGCCCATCACGGCGACGGCGGTTCCCTGCGGCTCCAGGAGCCCGTAGACCAGGCGGCGGAAGAAGGTCTCCTCGGCCACCGCGGCCAGGGTGTTGAGCAACAGGGGGACGGCGGCGGCCGGCACGGTGAGGACGGTTCCCGCCCCCAGGAGGCGGCCGGCCGCGAAGGCGCCGATGCCGACGGCCAGGGCCCCGACTACCGGCCCTCGCCGAAGCGGTGCCGCCACCGGCCAGCACAGGCCGACCAGGCCCAGGGCGATGAAGAGGAGGACGAGGGCGGCCGTCGGGTGATCCACCAGGCGGGCCAGCGCCGGCCGGGCCAGGAGGGCGAGCACACCGGCGAGGGCGACGGCCGCTCCGCCCAACCGACGGGCCGGCGGGGCAGCGACGGCAGGCGATGCGACGGTCACGCTCGGGAGCCTAAACGGTGGTCGGGGGCCGTTTGCTGCCAGGTCGACCCGGGAAACACGCGAGCAGAGCCAACCGTTCGACCAAGGAGAACACCTACATGATCGGCTTCATCATCGGACTCATCGTCGTCGGCCTGATCGCCGGCGCCCTGGCCCGCCTGCTCGTACCCGGGCGTGACCCCATGAGCATCGGGGCCACCATCCTGCTCGGTATCGTCGGCTCCTTCGTCGGCGGCTTCCTGGCCGATGTCCTGTTCCGCAACGACGCCAATGACCGCGGCCTGAGCCCCGCCGGGATCGTCGGCTCGGTCATCGGCGCGGTGATCGTCCTGCTCGTCTACAACGCCGTCACCAACCGCCGCGTGCACGCCTAACACTGGCGTTCCGCCCCTCCCCGGCCCCCGCCGGACCCTTCCTTCTCGGGTCTGCCGGGGGCCTTTCCGCGCAGTCGCCGGCCCGCGGCCGGCCGACATACGGAAGCGGCACCCTCCGGGCGCCGGTTCCGCCTGGCCTACCCGACTGGGTCGTCGAGTGCAGACTGGTCAAGGACCATCGTGGTCGTGTCCCTCGTGATCCCGGCGAGGAGCACGCTGAAGATGCTGCGATGCCCCCCTCCGGTGGGGGACCCCTCTCGAAGCCCCCCTTCTCCTCGAGGGGTGCGGTCCGGCGGAACAGCAAAACGCCGGCCCCAGAGGGGCCGGACGTGCAGTGCCGACGAAGCGACCGGAGGTCGCCCGTAACGCGAAACTGCCGGGCCCCGAAGGGCCCGGCAGTTGACGCTTGGTTCGAAGAACTACTTGCGGACCTGAGCGGTGACGGGGACGTCACGGCGGCGGGCCTGACGGACGAAGGCGACGAAGCCAGCGCCGAACAGGGCCAGGCCGAGGGCGCCGAGGCCGACGGTCAGGGCGATGATGCCCGAGGAGGACGGCGAGGAGCCGACCGTGGAAGCAGCCGAGCTAGCGGCCGGGGCGACGACGGACTGGCCGTTGGCGCCGAGGATCTGGAAGCTGGCACGGGCCGGGGTGCCGTAGGCGTCAACGCCCTTGGCGTCCTTCTGGGTGGCCACGATCACGTAGTAGCCGGGCTGGCCCTCGGGGATGGCGAAGGTGGCGGAGATGTTGCCAGCCTTGTCGGGGACGACGGAGGCGAGCTGCGCGCCCTCAGTGCCGTTCCACTTCAGCACGACCGGGTCGGAAGCCGACACGTTGGCCGAGTTGACCTTGAACGAGGAGCCAGTGACGGTGACCTGGTCGCCAGCCTTGCCAGCGGTGCTGGACAGGTTGAGGGTGGCCAGGTTGGTGCACGCGAACGCAGCAGCGCCGGCGATGACGGACGCAGCAGCGGC
>DATJHJ010000024.1:0-13989 GCA_035494015.1 Acidimicrobiales bacterium | reverse complement strand
GCTGGCCACCCAGCCGCACACGGTGACCTCGGCCCCGGCGTGCTCGGGCCGCAGCTCGCCGCACATGTGGGTCCGCATCATGAGAGTGCCTTCCGAACGTGGTCGACGACGTCGTGCCGGTCGACGGTCTCCTGCCCGCCGGCCCGCAGGTCCCGGAGCGTCACCGCGCCCGATGCGGCCTCCTGCTCGCCGACGACGAGCGCCAGGCGGGCGCCCGAGCGGTCGGCCGACTTGAACTGGGACTTCATGGACCGGCCGTCGAAGGAGCGGTCGGCGGCGACGCCGGCGGCCCGCAGCTCGTGGGTCAGGGCCAGCGCTTCGGCTCCGCCGGTGGTGTCGATCACGAACACGTCGATCTTCGGCCCCGGCGTCGGGAAGACGTCCTCGGCGTCGGCGGCCAGGAGCAGCCGCTCGATCCCCAGGCCGAAGCCGATCCCCGGGGTCGGCGGGCCACCGAGGGCCTCGGCCAGCTTGTCGTAGCGACCGCCGCCGCCCACCGCGTTCTGGGCCGACTCCAGCGCTTCGGCGGCCAGCTCGAAGGTGGTGCGGGTGTAGTAGTCGAGCCCCCGGACCAGGCGGGGTTCCAGCCGGTAGCCGATCCCGAGCCGGTCGAGCCCGGCTCGCACCCGGGCGAAGTGACCCGCGCACGGCTCGCACAGGTGGTCGACCAGGCGGGGGGCGTCCGCCGTCGCAGAACGGCACGCCTCTCGCTTGCAGTCGAGCACCCGCAGGGGGTTCTGCTCGAAGGACCCCGCGTGCTCGTCGCACAGCGCCGCTCCCCGCAGGAAGGCGCGCAGCAGGTCCAGGTAGGCGGGCCGGCACACGTCGTCGCCCAGGGAGTTGAGCAGCAGGGTCACCCGGGACAGCCCGACCGCCGTGCAGACCGACCAGGCCAGGGCGACCACTTCCACGTCCAGGTCGGCGTCGTCGGTGCCCAGCGCCTCCACGCCCAGCTGGTGGTGCTGGCGGAACCGGCCCGCCTGGGGCCGCTCGTAGCGAAAGTTGGGGGCCGCGTACCAGGCCTTGAACGGCGGGGTCGGCCGGTGCTGCACGTAGGCCCGCACGACCGACGCCGTCCCCTCGGGCCGCAGGGCGATCCGCCGCCCGCCCTTGTCCTCGAAGTCGTACATCTCCTTGCGGACGACGTCGGTGCCCTCGCCCACCCGCTCGAACACGGCCACGTCCTCGAACATGGGGCTGAGCACCAGCCCGTACCCGGCCCGCTCGACCACGCCCGCGAACAACCCCACCAGGCGCTCCCACCGCCCCGACTCGGGCGGCAGCACGTCGCGGGTGCCCACCGGGGCGCGGAGCTCAGCCATCAAGGCACGATAGTGGCGAACAAACGCGGGAAAGCGCTGTTAACCGCGGGTGCCGGGCAGGATGCGGTAGGCGTCGTAGACCGAGTCGACCTTCTTGACCGAGCGCAGCAGGGCGTCCAGGTGGGAGGGGTCGGCCAGCTCGAAGTCGAACCGCAACCGGGCCACGCGGTCGGATCCGGTGTGGGTGGACGAGGCGACGATGTTCACGTGGTGGTCGGCCAGGGCGGTCGACACGTCGCCCAGCAGGCGGGCCCGGTCCAGGGCCTCCACCTCGATCGAGGCCACGAACACCCCGGCCCGGGCGCCGTCCCATTCGACCTCGATCTGGCGCTCGCCCATCCGGTTCGACAGCGAGACGGCGTTGGCGCAGTCCGCCCGGTGCACGGACACCCCCCGCCCGGTGGTGACGAAGCCGACGATCTCGTCGCCCGGTACCGGCGTGCAGCACAGGGCCAGGCGGACCATCACGTCGTCCAACCCCTCGACGTGGACACCGCCGGTCCCGGCCACCCGCGACCGCATGGGCCGGCGGACGGTGGTGGGCAGCTGCTCCTCGTGGTCGCCGCCCCGCAGCTCCTTGGCCAGGCGCTGGGCCACCGACTGGGCCGACACGTGGTTCTCGCCGATGGCCTGGTGGAGGGCCTCCACGTCGGCGTAGTTGAGGTCGACGGCCACCTTGGTCAGCAGCGCCGAGTTGGCCAGCTTCTGGACGGGCAGCCCCTCCCGGCGCATGTGGCGGACCAGGTCGTCCCGGCCGGACTCGATGGCCTCCTCCCGGCGGCTCCGGCTGAACCACTGACGGATCTTGTTGCGGGCCCGGGGGGTGGCCACCACCTGCAGCCAGTCCCGCGACGGCGCCGCCCCCTCCACCTTGGAGGTGAAGATCTCGACCCGGTCACCCGACTTCAGCTGCGAGTCGAGCGGCACCAGCCGACCGTTCACCCGGGCGCCGATGCACCGGTGGCCGACGTCGGTGTGGATGGCGTAGGCGAAGTCGATCGGCGTGGCCCCCACCGCCATGGTCACCACGTCGCCCTTGGGGGTGAAGACGAAGACCTCGTCCTGCTCCAGGTCGACCTTGAGCGACTCCATGAACTCCTGGGGGTCGTCGGTCTCCTGCTGCCAGTCGACGATGCGGTGCAGCCAGCCCACGTCGGCCGACGGGGCCGCCTCCTTGTAGTTCCAGTGGGCGGCGATGCCGAACTCGGCCCGCTGGTGCATCTCCTTGGTCCGGATCTGGACCTCGATGGGCTTGCCCTGGGGCCCCACCACCGTGGTGTGCAGCGACTGGTAGAGGTTGAACTTGGGCATGGCGATGTAGTCCTTGAACCGGCCCTGCACCGGCTTCCACGTGGAGTGGATGGTGCCTAGGGCGGCGTAGCAGTCCTTCACGCTGCCGACCAGGACCCGCAGGCCGACGAGGTCGTAGATCTCGTCGAACTCCCGCTGCTTGACCACCATCTTCTCGTAGATGCTCCAGTAGTGCTTGGGCCGGCCGAACACGTCGCCCTCGATCTTCACCTCGGCCAGCCGGCCCCGGACCATGTCGACCACCTGGGACAGGTAGATGTCCCGCTCGGGCGCCCGGGTGGAGACCATCTGCTCGATCTCGGCGTAGCGCTTGGGGTACAGGGTGGCGAAGGCCAGATCCTCGAGCTGCCACTTCATCCCGGCGATGCCCAGCCGGTGGGCCAGGGGGGCGTAGACGTCCAGCGTCTCCTGGGCAATGCGCTCCTGCTTGTCCTTGGGCATGGCGGCGATGGTCCGCATGTTGTGCAGCCGGTCGGCCAGCTTGATGAGCAGGACGCGGATGTCCTTGGCCATGGCCACGAGCATCTTGCGCATGGTCGCCGCCTGCTGGGCCTCCTTGGAGTCGAAGCGGACCCGGTCCAGCTTGGTGACACCGTCGACCATGGCCGCCACCTGCGACCCGAAATCCCGGCCCACGTCCTCGATCGAGATGCCGGTGTCCTCGACCGCGTCGTGCAGCAGGGCGGCGGCCAGGGTGATGTCGTCGAGGCCGAGCTCGGCCAGGATGGTGGCCACGGCCAGGGGATGCGAGATGTACGGGTCGCCGGACCGGCGGACCTGGCCCTCGTGGGCCTCGGCGGCCACGTGGTACGCCCGGGTCAGCAGGGCGGGGTCGGCCTTGGGGTGCCGGGACCGGTACGTCTCGACCAGGTCGCGCAGGTCGTGGGGGACGGCCTGGGACGCACGCCGCCACGGCAGGACCCGATCGGCGGTGGCCACTCCCCTCCTTCCCTAGTAGGTCACGAGCGAGACGACGTCGTACCCCTCAAGCTTCTCGCGTCCGGCAAGAAACGTCAGTTCAACGAGAAAGCCCAGGCCGGCGACGGTGCCGCCGAGGCGCTCGACCAGCCGGGCGGTGGCCCGGGCCGTGCCGCCGGTGGCGATGACGTCGTCGATGATGAGGACCGAGTCGCCCGGGTCGATGGCATCGGCGTGGATCTCCAGGCGGTCCACCCCGTACTCGAGGACGTAGGCCTCGGACTCGGTCCGCCACGGCAGCTTGCCTGGCTTGCGCACCGGGACCAGCCCGGCGCCGAGCCGGAAGGCCACGGGCGCGGCCACGATGAACCCCCGCGCCTCGATCCCCACCACCTTGTCCACCCGCCGCCCGGCGAAGGTGTCGGCCAGGGTGTCGACCGAGAACCGGAGGGCTTCTGCGTCCCCCAGCAGCGGGGTCAGATCCCGGAAGAGGATCCCGGCGGAGGGGAAGTCGGGCACGTCGCGGATCCGCCCTTTGAGCCAGTCCGCATCAGCCATGACCCACGGTACCCGCCCGCGCCCGCGAGCCTTATCCTGTCACCAGGAGGGGGGAGCGATGACGTGCGATACGTGCGGAGCTCAGAATCGGGACGACCAGCGGTTCTGCACCACCTGCGGCGCGCCGCTCGGCCGGCGCTGCCCGACCTGCGCCTCCCCGGTCGAGCCGGGCCAACGGTTCTGCGGCCAGTGTGGGGCCGCGCTCACCGACACCCCGTCCGCCCCCGCCGCCGCCCCCCCGCCGCCACCTCCCGTCGTCACGCCGTCCGCCGCCCCGCACTACGAGCTGGAGGGCGAGCGCAAGCACCTGACCGTCCTGTTCGCGGACATCAAGGGCTCGATGGACATGCAGGCCGACCTCGACCCCGAGGAGTGGGCCGGCATCATGGACCGGTTCGTCCGCCTGCTGGCCGACGGGGTGCGCCGGTACGGCGGCATGGTCGACAAGTTCACGGGTGACGGGATCATGGCCCTCTTCGGCGCCCCCATCGCCTTGGAGGACCACGCTCGGCGAGCGTGCCTGGCCGCCCTCTACCTCGTCGAGGCCATCCCCCGCTACGCCGAGGAGCTCTTGCACACGCGGGGCCTGATCCTGCACGTCCGGCTCGGCCTCAACTCCGGCGAGGTCGTCGTGGGCCGAGTGGGCGAGGATCTGCGCCTGGACGCGGTCGGCCCCACCGTGGGCCTGGCCCAGCGGATGGAGGCCATGGCCGAGCCGGGCCGGGCCTACCTGACCGAGTACACGGCCCGGCTCCTCGAAGGGGCGTTCCGCCTCACCGACCTCGGGCCGCAACCGGTCAAGGGCCTGCGGGAGCCGCTCGGCGTCTACGTCCTCGACGGCGTGAGCACCCAGCTGCGGACCGCCCGCCCCCTGGCCGGCACCGGGCTGGTCGGCCGGGACAAGGAGATGTCCCTGCTGGAGGACGCCCTGGCCCGGGCCGACAGCGGCCACCCCCAGATCGTGGGCATCGTCGGCGAGCCCGGGGTGGGCAAGACCCGCCTGTGCGACGAGTTCTGCGCCGAGGTGGCCAAGCGGGGGATCGTGGTCCGCCGGACCGGCGGGGTGTCGCACGGGGCGGCCGTCCCCTTCGTGCCCGTCCTCGCCCTGATCCGGAACTACTTCGAGATCCACGACGCCGACTCGCCGGCCGAGGTGCGGGCCAAGGTGCGCAACCGGGTGCTGGGCCTGGACCCGGAACTGGCCGGCGACCTGCCGCTGTTCTTCGACTTCATCGAGGTGCCCGACCCCGACGATCCCCCGCCGGTCCTGGCCCCCGAAGTACGCATGCGCCGGGTGTTCGAGCTGCTGGGCGCCATCACCGCCCGGCGCAGCGCCGAGGGCCTCTTCGTCTTCCTGCTGGAGGATCTGCAGTGGTTCGACCCGCAGAGCATCGCCTTCTTCGAGCGGCTGGTCGATACCTTGCCCGGGAGCCGGACGCTGATCCTGACCAACTTCCGGGTCGGCTTCACCACCGACTGGATGAGCCGGCCGTTCTACCGCCAGCTCAACCTGCTCCCCCTCCAGGAGGACGCCGTCGGCGAGCTGCTGAGCGGGATGCTGGGGGTCGACCTGTCGCTGGCCCCGCTGGCCGCGTTCGTCGCCGAACGAACGGGCGGGAACCCGTACTTCGTCGAGGAGGTCGTGCGAGCCCTGCTCGAGGACGGGACCCTGATGGGCGCGCCCACGGCCTACTGCCTGACCCGCCCCCTCCACCAGGTGCGGATACCGCCGAGCGTCCAGGCGGTGGTCGCGGCCCGGATCGACCGCCTTCCGGCCCGGCAGAAGACCCTGCTGCAGACGGCCTCGGTGATCGGCCGCACCGTCCCCCGGGCCCTGCTCGCCCGGGTCGCCGAGGTGGATGGCGACGAGCTGGACGAGGCCCTGCGCGGGCTGTGCGACGCCCAGCTGCTCGAAGAGGTCCGCCACGGGACCACCGTCGACTACCGGTTCTGGCAGGCGGTGACCCAGGAGGTGGCCTACGGCGCGCTCCTGGCCGGCCGGCGCAAGCTCATCCACGCCGAGGTGGCCGAGGCGCTCGCCGCCTCCGAACCCGAGCACCTGGACGAGACGGCGGCCATGCTGGCCTGGCACTGGCAGCGGGCCGACCGCCGGCTGGAAGCGGCCCGCTGGAGCGTGCGGGCGGCCAACTACGCCCTCCGCAGCGACCTCGCCGACGCCCTCCGCCGCTTCCAGGCCGCCGTCGACCTCCTCGACGGCATCGAGGAGACGCCGGAGAGCCTGGCCCTCGGCGTGCGGGCGCGCATCCGCCTGGTCCAGTTCGGCGCCCGCATCGGCATCGGCCCCGACGAGGCGTCGCAGCTCCACAACGAGGCCAAGGAGCGGGCCGAGCGACTGGGCGACGTGGGCCTGCGGGGTATGTCGACCATCGCCTACGGGGCCACCCTGGCCTTCGCCGGCGACGTCCTGGGCGGGCTGGCCTGCTGCCGGGAGGCCGCCGCTCTGGCCGAGATGACCGACGACCTCGACGTGCGCGCCGCCCTGCTCATCCCCCTGTGCTTCGCCCTGAGCTACGCCGGGCCCCTGCCCGAGGGCCTGGCCGCGGCCAAGCGGGTGCTCGACGTCTGCGCCGGCGACGAAGCCAGGGGGGCCAGCGTGCTCGGCCACGGGGTGCTGGCCCGGGCCTTGCAGTTCCGGGCCACCATCCTCGCTCGAATGGGGCGCCTCCCCGAGGCCATGGGCACCCTGGAACGCTCCATCGAGGTGGCCCGGCGCCGCAACGAGTCCGAGACCCTCATCTGGGCCCTGTCGCTGTTCACCCAGCTGCCCTGGCTGGCCGGCGAGGACATCGACCCCACCGGGGGTGCCGAAGCGGTCCAGATCGCCGAGGACACCGGGAACGTGACCGGGCTGGTCCTGGCCCGGCGGGCCCTCGGCGTCGCCCACCTGGCCCAGGGCCGCCCGGCCGAGGCCGCCGCCCTGTGCCAGCGGGCCCTCGACGAGGGCCGGGGCAGTCGCAGCGGGCTGTTCGAGGAAGCGCCGGTGCTGGCCCTGCTGGCCCGGGCCCGGCTGGCGCTCCAGGACGAGGCCGGGGCCAACGCCGCCGCCGACGAGGCCGTCGAGGTGGCGCGGGCGCAGGGGGCCCAGGTGACCCTGGCCCAGGTGCTGGTGGCCCGGGGCCACGTCCGGCGGACGACCGGGGTCGACCCCGCGGCCGTGCGCGCCGACCTCGACGACGCCCTCGCGGTGATCGCCGGGACCGGGGCCCGCTTCTTCGAGCCGTTCGCCCGGGAGGAGCTGGCCCGCCTCGACGCCGACCCCGCCGGGTTGGCCGCGGCCCGGGAGCTCTTCCGGGCCGCCGGTGCCACCGGTCACGTCCGCCGGCTGACCGCCGAGCTGGCCGGCGACGTGGGGGTTACCGATCCGGGCGGGGGCGCAGTACCCTCGGACCGCAGGTAGGGGAAGGGGGGCTGGGTATGGACGCCTTCATCGGTGCCCCGCTGGAGCCGATGGGCGACGGGCCAGGAGAGGGCGACGCAATCTTCGCCCGCCCGGGGTCGGAACGGGTGACGCAACTGGCCGAGAGCCTGGTCACGGAGGCCCGCCAGGAGCTGGCCCAAGCCGAGGCCAAGGCGGTCTGGCTGCTCAGCGCCGCCGTCATCGCCCTGGGTGCGGTCATCTCGGGCGCCGAGAGCGGGGGCTGGTCCCCGGACCGCTTCCACTCGCTCCTGGCCCGAAGCGTCCTGTGGCTGAGCATGGCCGCGTCGGGGGCCGGCGTCTACTGGCTGGCCATGTCCCTCCTGCCCCGCTTCCGCAACGACGGCAACAGGGAGAAGCTGGCCTACTTCGGCCACGCGGCCCAGTTCGGGTTCGAGACCAAGGACCGCACCGTCATCCGGGCCGAGCTGGGCGCCGCCCTGCTGCGGGCCGCCACGCAAACGGACAACCTGGACCGGCTGTCCGACCGCGTCTTCGACATCAGCACGATCGTCCTCGGCAAGTACCGGCGCATCCGCAAGGCCATCCAGGCCTTCGGCGCCAGCGCACTGCTCCTGGGGTTGGCCCTGGCCCTCGAAGCCGTGCTGCGCTGAAACAGCGGCGCCGATCTCTCCTAGGCTGCCGGGGCGAGGGCGCCCCGGGCCTCGACCGGGCCGAACGGGACGGGACGGGACCATGTGGAGGGTAGGCGCGAAGGCGAGTCCGGGGCCGGGGTCTCCCGGCCCGCGTCGGCAATGATGCGCGTCACCTTCAAGGGGGTCCGGGGCTCGTTCCCGTGCCCGTCGGCCACCAACCGGCGCTACGGCGGCAACACCGCGTCGGTCGTCCTCCAGGTCGACGGCCAGCCGCCGATCCTGCTCGACCTCGGCACCGGCCTGCCCCAGTTCGACCCCTCGGTCGCCGGGATGGGCGCCGAACCGTTCCGAGCCAGCGCCCTGGTCTCGCACCTCCACCTCGACCACGTGGTCGGCCTGCCGTTCTTCCCCCCGGTCCACCAGCCCGGCACCCGTATCGACATCTACGGGCCCCGCCAGGAGTCCGGCAGCCTGCGCGACGGCTTCGCCGCCCTCGTGGCGCCCCCCTACTTCCCGGTCCCGTTCGACCAGATCGCCGGGGACCTCCGCTTCCACGACGTCCACCGCGACGAGCTGACCATCGGCGAGGCCCATGTGCTCGTGCGCCCGGTGCCCCACGTCGGCCCCACCGTGGGGTACCGGGTGGACTGGGCCGGCAGCACGGTGGCCTACGTCAGCGACCACCAGGCACCGGCCGACCTGGAACACATCGACGAGGGCGTGCTCGAGCTGTGCGACGGGGTCGACCTGCTCATCCACGAGGGCCAGTACACGCGCGAGGAGTTCGCCACCAAGTGCGACTGGGGCCACTGCACGATCGACTACGCCGTGCGGGTGGCCAACGAGGCGGGGGCGCGCCGGCTGTGCCTGTTCCATCACGACCCCTGGCGCTCCGACGACGCCTTGGACGCCCTGGTGCTCGACGCCAACCGGACCCTGGCTGCGGCCACGACCGAGGTGATGGCCGCGGCCGAGGGCGTGACCCTGGAACTGACCGCCCCCGGACGGGTGGCCTGAGGGTTAGCGCTTCCTGCCCTTCTTCCGGGGCCGGGGCGCGCCGGGGCGGGCCACCGGCTTCGGCCGGTTGGCACCCCCACCCCCGCCGCCAGCGGCGGTGGACCGGGGGCCGGTGGGCCGGGCCGGGACGAGCAGGTCGTCGTCGTCGCCCGCGCCGTCGACCTCCGTCGTCGCCGGGCCGGTCGTGCGGGCGGCCGGCTTCTTCGCCCCCTGGCGAGGCCGGGGAGCGGCGCCGCCGCCCGCACCGCCACCAGCGCCGCCGCCGCCGGCCAGGGCCGCCGCCGCCGCCGGGGTGAGCAGGCCGGAACCACCCTTGGCCGTGATCCGCTGGCGGACGCTGGC
This sequence comes from Acidimicrobiales bacterium, assembly GCA_035494015.1. GTDB lineage: Bacteria > Actinomycetota > Acidimicrobiia > Acidimicrobiales > AC-14 > CADCTB01. The sequence continues at coordinate 4,489 of DATJHJ010000024.1, read as the reverse complement.
GTACCGGGGCTCCCGCTCCTTGAGGATGGCCAGGATGGGGGAGGCCACGAAGATCGACGAGTAGGCCCCGGTGAGCAGGCCCACGAGCAGGGCCAGGCCGAAGTCGTTCAGGGTCGTCGCCCCGAGGAACCCGGCGCCGATGACCAGGATGGACACGATCGGCATGATGGCCACGATCGAGGTGTTGATGGAGCGCATCAGCACCTGGTTCATGGACAGGTTCACGGTGTCCGAGTAGGTGAACCGGCCGCTGGCCGACACTCCCTTGGTGTTCTCCTGCACCTTGTCGAACACGACGATGGTGTCGTACAGCGAGTACCCGAGGATGGTCAGGAAGGCGACGACCGTGGCCGGGGTGACCTCGAACCGGGATATGGAGTAGACGCCGACCGTGACCAGGATGTCGTGGACCACGGCGGCCAGGGCGGCCACGGCCATCTTCCACTCGAAGCGCAGCGAGATGTAGGCGCTGATCAGGACGAAGAAGGCGATCAGGGCGTTGCGGGCCTTCTTGGTCACCGCCTTGCCCCAGGACGGGCCCACGTCGTTGACGCTGACCTGGCTGGGGTCGGTGTGACCCAGCTCGGCCATCTTGTCGGTGACCTTGGCCTGGTTCTCCGGCGTCTGGTTGTCCCCCGACACCAGGAGCCGGTCACCGCTGGCCGTCTGGATCTTGGCCTGCGACAGGCCGAGGGGCCGGAGGGCGTCGCGGGCGGCGGCCACCGACACCCCGGGCGCGGTGACCTCCCAGGACGTCCCGCCCTTGAAGTCGATCCCGTAGTTGAGGCCCTGGACCAGCAGGGAGAGGGCGCCGGCCACGATGACCACGGCCGAGACGATGAACCAGATGTTGCGGTGCCCGACGAAGTCGATGGCCGTCTCGCCGTGGTACAGCCGGTGGCGGAGCGAGGCCTTGCGGGCCGGCGTCTCGTCGCTCATGGAGTCCTTCCGGTCATGTGCCCGCCGCCGGGGCCGCGTTGAGCCCCCGGGCAACGCCCACCCACCGAGCCTCGGTGAAGAACCGGCTGCGCCCGAGCAGCACGACCATCGGCCGGGTGAACAGATAGGCGGTGAAGATGTCGAGCAGGGTGCTGAGGCCGAGGAAGAAGGCGAAGCCACGGACCGAGCCCACGCTCAGGACGTAGAGCACCACGGCGCCGATGATGGAGGCGGCGTCGGCGGCCAGGATCGTGCGGTAGGCCCGGGAGAAGCCGCGGTCCACCGACGAGCGGATGGTCTTGCCCGAGCGGATCTCGTCCTTCAGGCGCTCGAAGTACACGACGTAGGAGTCCACGGTGACGCCGACCGACACGATGATGCCGGTGGCCCCGGCCAGGCTGAGGGCCAGGCCGCTGGTGTGGCCGAGCAGGGTGACCAGCGAGTACATGATCGCCGCCGTCAGCGACAGGCCCAGGATGACCACGATCCCCAGGGCCCGGTAGTAGAGGAGCATGTAGAGGGCGACGAGGCCGAGCCCGACCGCCCCGGCCACCAGGCCGGCCCGCAGGGAGTCCCGGCCCAGGCTGGCCGAGACCGTCTGGACGGTCTGGCGGTCGAGCTGGATGGGCAGGGCGCCGTACTTGAGGACGAGGGCCAGGTCCTTGGCCTCGCGCTGGGTGAAGTTGCCGGTGATGACGCCCTTGCCCGGGAAGTCGGTGGTGTCGAGGCGGGGGGCGGACTTGACCACGCCGTCGAGGTCGATGGCGATCTGGTTGCCCTGGCCCACCTTGGTGGCCATGTCGTTCCACTGCTTGGTGCCCTCGCCCGTGAGGCTGAACTGCACCTCCCAGACGCCCGTGCTCGGTTCGACCACGGCCGACGCCGAGGACAGGGCCTGGCCCTTCACCTCGGCCGGGTCGAGCAGGTAGCGGGTCGTCACGTTCCCGCTCGAGTCCTTCTCGGGCAGGATCACCTGCTGCTTCTCGTCGTCCTGCTCGGGCGGGGTGGTCTTGGTCAGGTCGGGCGGGACGGTCGTGGACGTGGGCGTCGCCCCCTCGACCACCGTGGTGGTCGTGGCCGGCACCGTCGTGCTCGGCGTGGCTGACGCGGTCGCCGGCAGCTGCTGGACCACGGGGCGGAACAGCAGCTGGGCCGTCTGGCCCACCACCTCCAGGGCCCGGTCCTTGTTCTTCACCCCGGGCAGGGACACGATGATCGACGAGCCCTGCCGGGTGATCTCGGGCTCGGCCACGCCCAAGGCGTCAACCCGGTTGCGGATGATCTCGATGGCCTGGTCGAGGACCCCCGAGGGGACCTTCTGGCGGGGCTGGAGGACCACCGACGCCCCGCCCTGGAGGTCGAGGCCGAGCTGGGGGGTGTTGCCGGACACGAGGGTGGCGATCAGGCCACCCAGGGCCACGACCACGACCGCGATGAGGGACACGGTGAGCGAGCGGCGCACCTAGACCTCGCCCTCGGCCGTGACGGTGCCGTCCGCCGTGTCGTCCGCGGTGTCCTCGTCCGGCGTGTCCTCGTCGTCCTCGTCCCCGCCCTCGGGCGCCACCCGCTGGCTGACGGCGTTGCGCAGCACCCGGAGCACGATGCCCGGCGCCACCTCCACCCCCAGGGTGTCCTCGTCCACCGAGGTGATGGTGCCGTAGACCCCGCCGGCGGTCACCACTTCGTCGCCGACGCGCAGGGTGGAGATGACGGCGGTGTGCTGCCGCATGCGGCGCTGCTGCGGAAGGATGAGCAGCGCCCACATGAGGCCGAACGTGATGAGGAGAGCAAGAAGGGGTCCCATGAGAAAAGAGGCCGCCGAGCGGCCTTTCCCGAGACTACCTCGCAGCCGGGGACACAGGCAGGCGAACTCAGGGGAACAGGGCGGGCGCGGGTGCCTCGGGCGGGGCCAGGCCGAGGTGGGCCCATGCCGCCGGCGTGGCGATTCGCCCCCGCGGGGTGCGCTGGAGCAGGCCGAGCTGGAGCAGGAACGGCTCGTAGACGTCCTCCACCGTCTCGGGCTCTTCGCCCACGCAGATGGCCAGGGTCGACAGGCCGACCGGGCCGCCCCCGAAGCGGTGGCAGACGGCGGCCAGGATGGCCCGGTCCACCTTGTCCAGCCCCACGTCGTCGACCTCGAACAGGGCCAGCCCGTCGCGCGCCGCGGCCTGGGTGACCACCCCGGTCCCCCGGACCTCGGCGTAGTCCCGGACCCGCCGGAGCAGGCGGTTGGCGATGCGCGGCGTGCCCCGAGCCCGCCGGGCGACCTCGTGGCCCCCCTCCGGATCGAGGGCCACGCCCATGATCCCCGCGGCCCGGGTGACGATGGCCTCCAGCTCGGCCACGCCGTAGTAGTCCAGCCGGGCGACGAACCCGAAGCGGTCGCGCAGCGGCCCGGTGATCAGGCCGGTCCGAGTGGTGGCCCCCACCAGGGTGAAGCGGGGCAGGTCGAGGCGCAGCGACCGGGCCGAGGGGCCCTTGCCCAGCACGATGTCGAGCTGGAAGTCCTCCATGGCCGGGTAGAGGACCTCCTCCACCACCCGGGGCAGCCGGTGGATCTCGTCGATAAACAGGACGTCGCCCTCGTCCAGGTTGGTGAGCACCGACGCCAGGTCCCCGGCCCGCTCCAGCGCCGGGCCCGACGTGATGCGCAGGGCGACCTCCATCTCGGCGGCCACGATCCCGGCCAGGCTGGTCTTGCCCAGCCCCGGCGGACCGGCCAGCAGCAGGTGGTCGACCGGCTCGCCCCGCCGCCGGGCCGCCTCCAGCAGGATCTCCAGGTGCTGGCGCAGCTGGGCCTGGCCCACGAACTCGGCCAGCCGCCGGGGCCGGAGGGTGACCTCCTCGGGCTGCTCCCCCGGCACCGTGACCGGGGTGAGCAGCTCGTTCCGCGTCATCTGCTCGACACCCGGGTGGTCACCGGGAGGCGCCGAGGGTCTGGAGGGCGGTGCGGACCAGCGTCTGCAGGTCCCCGTCGGCCGGGAGCTCGCCCATGGCCTGGCGGACCTCCTCGGGCTGGTAGCCCAGGGCGGCCAGGGCGGCCCGCACCTCGGCCCGGGACGAGCCGGGCGCCGTGCCCGCGGCGGCGCCGGCGGCGTCGGGGACGTCCAGCCGGGACTTGAGCTCGAGCAGCAGGCGGGCCGCGGTCTTGCGCCCCACCCCGGGCACGAGGGTCAGCGAGTCCAGGTCCCCCTCGAACACCACCCGGCGCAGCTCGGCCGGGCCGTGGACCGACAGGATGGCCAGGGCCAGCCCGGGGCCCACGCCGTGGGCGCCCAGGAGCGACTCGAAGCAGTCCCGGGCCTCGGCGGTGGCGAACCCGAAGAGGGTCAGGGCGTCCTCCCGCACGTGGAGGTGGGTGTGGACGACCTCGACGTCGCCCACGGATCCGAGGGCGACGGCCGTGGCGGGCGACACGCTCACCCGGTACCCCACGCCGGCCACGTCGACCACCACCTCCCCCCGGGCCGACCGGTGGACCAGCATCCCCCGCAGCCGACCGATCACCGTTTCACCCCGGCTCGGGCCCGGAGGGGGGCCATGGCCAGGT
>DATJHJ010000023.1:0-55455 GCA_035494015.1 Acidimicrobiales bacterium | reverse complement strand
GCCGCGCTGGTGGTGGCCATCGGCCGCTGGCGGGAGGAGGCCCTGGCCGAGGTGTACCGCCGCCACGCCGGCGCCGCCTACGCCCTGGCCCGCCGCCTGCTGAACGACAACCAGTTGGCCGAGGAGGTCTTGCAGGAGGTCTTCCTGCGCCTATGGAACACCCCGGAGCGCTTCGACCCGGCCCGGGGCAGCCTGCGGGCCTACCTGCTGGCCCAGACCCACGGGCGGGCCGTCGACCTGCTTCGGTCGGAGACGGCGAGGCGCCGGCGGGAGGAGCGCGAGGCCCGGGAGGCGCCGGCCTTCGGCGACGACATCGAGCGCCAGGTGATCGACCTCACCGTGTCGGAGAAGGTCAAGGAGGTGGTGGCCGGGCTGCCCACGGACGAGCGCCGGGCCATCGAGCTGGCGTATTTCGGCGGTCATACGTACAGGCAGGTCGCGGTCATGCTGGAGACACCGGAAGGCACCGTGAAGAGCCGGATCCGGTCGGGACTGCGCCGCCTGCGCACGGACCTGGCCGAGGCAGGAGTGGGAGCGACATGGGCGGAGAGCTGAGTCACGGCGAGGTGGTGGACCTCCTGGGCGCGTACGCCCTGGACGCCCTCGACCCCGTCGAGCGCCAGGCCGTCGACCAGCACCTCGAAGGGTGCCAGGTGTGCGCCGACGAAATCGTCGACCACCGCGAGGTGGCGGGCCTGCTCACCCCGGGGTGGGGCAAGGCGCCCGACGGGCTGTGGGAGCGCATCGCCGCGTCCCTCGAGGAGGTCCCCCCGCCCCTGGACCTGGCCCAGGTCCGGGCCCTGCGGGCGAACGACGGGGCCCGCCGGCGGGGTGCCGGGGCCGGTCCCCGTCGCGGCATCGGGATGGGCATCGCCGCCATGGTGGCCGTGGCGGCCGTGGCCATGGTGGGGTTCCTGGGGGTGCGCGTCGCCGACGACCGCCGGCAGCTCCGCCAGTTCGCCCTGGGCCAGCACGCCGACGAGCTCCAGCGCTCGGCCAACGCGGCCCAGGCCGACCCCGAGGCCCGCAAGGTCACGCTGGTGTCGGCGGACGGGTACCGCAACGCCCAGGCCGTCGTCCTGCCCGACGGCACGGGCTACCTGGTCAGGTCCAACCTGCCCGCCCTGGCCAAGGAGCGGACCTACCAGCTGTGGGCCATCGAGGGCACGTCACGGATCTCGATCGGGGTACTGGGGCCGGAACCGGGGATCGTTCCCTTCAAGATGGACGCCGCCGCCGTCTCCGCCCTGGCCATCACCGACGAGACCGCAGGCGGGGTGACCAGCACCAGCCGCGACCCGGTGGTGGTGGGCAAGTTCGTCTAGCCGGCCCGCTGGAGGTCGCGCAGCTCGCGGTAGCCGATCAGGCTGGCGCCGGCCCGCTGTGCGAGCGAGCGGATGGAGGAGTGGCCGGTGACCAGGTCGTGGTCGTCGACCCGGCCGGCCCAGTCCGGGGCGAGGGCTCGCAGCTCGGCGGCGTCGACCGCGGGGCGGACGTGCAGCTCGGTGACCCCCTCCGGCAGTTCGAGCAGGGCCCGCTCGATGGCCCGCCGGCTCCCGGCCCGGGCGACGGCCACGAAGTGGTCCGGGAACACTACGCCTTCCTCGGCGGCGAGGCGGCGGAAGGGGAAGCCGACCGACCGCTCGGTCGAGGCGGGGCCGAGGCGGATGGGCAGCCGGAAGTCCACCGCCAGCTCCAGGTAGACGTCGAAGAACTCCGGCCGCAGCTCGAGGGCGGCCATGTGGGAGCCCAGGTGGCTGACGTCGAAGCCCCAGTAGATGGCCCGCTCGACCTGGGCCCGGCACTCCCGGCGCACCTCGTCCAGGTCGGCGTGGTCCCAGAGATCCTCGGTGGTGCGGGGGAAGCCCCCGTCGCCGTCGAGCAGGGACGGGGCCCGGGTGATGGGCCCCCATCGGTACAGGTCGTGCTCGGCGTTGAGCGTGAGCTGCACCCCGACGTCCTCCCCCCGGTAGCGGGCGGCGGCGTCGCGGGCCCACGGGCAGGGGACCATGAGACTGGCGCTGGTGGCGACACCGTCCCGCAGGGCCTCGTACACCCCCACGTTGGCGGCATGGCAGGAGCCGAGGTCGTCGCAGTGGACGATGATCAAACGGGCCTTCGGGGGATGGCCCAGCCGCTCGGCGAGTGAGGTCACGCCGCAGACGGTACCGGGGCCGGCCACCCTCCCGGCGGCCCGGTCGGCTCAGCCCTGGCGGGCCTTGCCCTTGACGTACGCGGCGATGGTGCCGGTGGTGACCTGCACGTTGTGCTTCTTCTTCACGTGCTCGGCCACCTTGGCCAGCAGCTCGTCCTCGGTTGCGCCTGATCCCTGCCAACGGCAGGCGTGACCGGCGTCCCTTCAAGCGAAGCGGTAAGCCACCTTGGGTCCTCCTTCGTGTCGGCGGTTACCCCAATTATCCGCTCCCGGCACGGGTTGCGGACGTCGAGGCCGGGGCGACCTTGCCGTCGGGGAGCAGGGCGCAGGCGGCCCACAGGCCCTGGCCGCCCTCCCGGGCCTGGCGGGCGATGGCGGCGAACTCGTCGGTGTGGGCCACGTTTGGCGGGATGGTGAGCAGCTGGCCGAACCCCCGGCGCAGCAGCTCGGCGTTGACGAACAGCCCGTCGGCGCGGCGGTAGACGTACGCCAGCAGCCGGCCGTACCGGTCCCGCTGCTCGGCGTCACCCACGAGCCGCACCCGGGTGCCGGCGGGCAGGAGCGAGGCGGTGAAGGCGCTGGCCTCCTTCCCGAAGCAGCCGACCGGCCGCTTCGGGTCTTTGGTCTCCGGCGTGTCCACCCCGATCAGCCGCACCCGCTCGCCGCCCGCCACCTCGATGGTGTCCCCATCGACCACGCGGGCCACGGCGACATCGACCCCCGCCGGCAGCGAGCCGTCGGCCGCCGACGGGGTGGGCAGCGGTGGCCCGCCGTGCCCGCACCCGGCCGCCAGGGCGACGGCGAGGACGACGGCACCGATTGGGGCCAGCCGCCGCAGATGCATCCCGGCGCCGTCGGTCAGGCGGCCAGGCGGGCACTGGCGGCGCGCAGGGCCAGGCGGGCGGCGGCCAACCCGAGGCGGCCGACGGTGCGGGTGTGCTCGTCGAGCTCCCACGAGGTGTCGGCGGCGGCCACCGGGGCGGGCACGGGCGGGGAGGAGGGCAGCAGGGCCAGCTGGTCGGTCATGAGCCCAGGATGACAGGGGGGTGTGACAACAACGACGGTGAGAAACATCGTGTTCACCCTCCCGCCACCACGGCGACTCGTGCGTTGAGTAGGGTGCTGGTGGGTAGTCGCTTAAGGAGCAACCCGAAAAGGTCGACGTTACGGGAACAGTCCAGGCTGCCCAGCGTTGGAGAGAGAGTGATGAGCGAAACGCTTGAGATCGAAGCCATCAACCAGGCGCTGGAGATGATTGACAAGAGCCTGGGTGTCATGCACACCCGCGAGCTTGTGTCCACCACCGAGGTGTCCGACCTCTTGCTCGACATGCGCTCGATCCTTGCCTCGGCTGGCATCGACCTGGTCGAGATGGAGAAGGTCGTACCCAGCGCCAACTAGCGTTCGGGGGGCGCCGGCATCACCCGGCGGCCGAGCACGCCCAGGAGCAGACCGAGGGCGACGCCACCGGCCACATCTGAGGCGTGGTGGATCTTGACATGGATCCGGCTGGCGGCGACGAACGCGGCCAGGGCGAAGTAGAGCGGCGCCAGGGGATCGTCCTCCGACAGCATCATCGCCGCGCTGAAGCCGGCCGTGGCGTGCCCGCTGGGGAAGCTGCTGGTCAGCGGCTGGCGCAGCCGCAACGGCCGCTCACCGATCCACTCGGGCCGGGTACGGCGGAAGAACGACTTGATGATCCCGTTGACCAGGATCGACTCGACGCCGATGGCCGCCACCATGCGCAGGGCGCCCTCCAGGTCCCCGCCCCGGCGCAGCCCCTTGATCGTGCCGAGCATGACCCAGATGAGGCCGAAGTCGCCCAGCTCGGAGGCGGCGTAGAAGGCGCGGTCGGCGACGGGGTGGCCCCGGATATGGTCGAAGGCCCGGTCGACGGCAAGGTCGAACTGGCCGACGCCCCTCCGGGCGGCGGCGACGCGACCCTTCACCCGGGTGACCCTACCGCTCAGCCTGCGCTCGCCGGCTCAGCCGGCGACGACCAGCTGCCCGGCCCGGGCGGGGTCGCCCCCGAAGGCGGGGCAGAAGTCCTGGAAGGCGCACCAGTTGCACAGGGGGGAGGGGTGGGGGCGGAAGTCCTCGTTGGCGCAGGCCCGCTCGACCGCCTTCCAGATGGCGGCCGTGCGCTGCTCGAGGCCCCGTATCGACTGGTCCGACGGCTCGGCCACGATGGCCACCGGCTCGGACAGGTAGAGGAGCTGGATCTTCGACGGGCGGCGCCCGAGCACCCGCTCGCACAAGAAGGCGTAGAAGTGGACGCCGCCCAGGCGGCTCTGCTCGTGGGTCACCCCGGGGGTCTTTCCGGTCTTGTAGTCGGTGACGACCAGGTCCCCATCGGCATCGAGCTCCAGCCGGTCGATGATGCCGCGCAGGGTCAGCGAGCCCACCCGGGCCTCCAGCCGCAGCTCCAGACCGATGGGGTGGACGGCCCGGGGGTCCTCCAGGCGGAAGTACTGGCGGACCAGGGTCTCGGCGTCGGCCGCGAATTGGGCCGCGGCCTCGGCGTCCAGCCCCAGGCCGACGAACTCCGGATCGGTGGCCATCTCGGCCCGAGCCCGGTCGAGGCAGGCCAGGGCGGTGGGCACCGTCCGCAGCGGGGCCGGCTCGCAGAAGAGCAGCTCGAGGGCCCGGTGGACGAGGGTGCCCTTGGTGGCCGACGGCGACGGGGGCTCGGGCAACCGGTCGATGGCCGAGAAGCGGAAGGCCAGGGCACAGTCCTTGAACGACGCCACCTTGGACGGCGACAGCGAGGTGGGCAGCGGGAGGACCATCGAGGGCCAGGCTAACGAGGGGGTACGACAACTTCGAGGACCCTCGCGGCGACGGCCACGGGATCCTCCAGGGGGCCGAAGTGGCCGAGGTCGGCAAAGGTGACCAGCGACGCCGCGGGCAGGGCGTCGACCTGGGCGTGGGCGACCTCGGGCTCCACCGCCACGCTGCGCCCACCCTTGCCCACGACCACCGGGCATCGCACCGCGCCCAGGCGCCCGAAGCCGTCGTGGACCAGCCCCTGCTGGTAGATCGCCGCTTCGACGGCGGGGGAGCAGCGCAAGTAGATCCCGTTCTCGTCGGGGGCGAAGCCGCAGTCGACGTAGGCCCGCAGGGCGGCCGGGTCGAGCGAGCCCAGGGGCGGCTTGGAGGCGAAGTTCTCGTACGCCTCGTCGTCGGAGGCGAACCGGTCCCGGCGGCGGAGGGCGCCGGCGATCAGCGGCTCCCGGGAGGCGACCAGCTCGGCGGTCACCGCCGGCCACACGATGGGTTCGAAGCACCAGAGGGCGGCGAAGGTGCCGGGCCGGCGGGCCTCGGCGTCGAGGAGGGCGGCGCCCCCCGACGAGTGCCCGAACCCGTACGCGCCGTGAAGCCGGAGCCCGTCGACCACGGCCAGGACGTCGTCGGCGAAGCGGGCCCATGTCCAGTCCAGCCCGGGGGGCGTGACCGTCTGGCCGTGGCCGCGGGCGTCGAAGGTGAAGCAGTGGAACCGGCCGGCCAGGTGGTCGGCCAGGGGGCCGAGCACGGCCCCGCAGAAACCGGTGGCGTGGGCCAGCAGCAGGGGCGGGCCGTCACCCCCCAGGTCGTGGACCGCCAGCTCCACCCCGTCGCTCGATGGGAGGAGTCGCACGGGCGGAGGGTACCGTCGCAAGCCGTGACCGACCTGGACGCAGTGGGCGAGGCGAACAGCACGTTCTACGCCGCCTTCGAGGCCCGGGACCTGGACGCCATGTCCAAGCTGTGGGAGCACTCGGACCGGATCGTGTGTACCCACCCCGGCTGGGCGAGCCTGCGGGGGTGGGGCCAGGTGGCGGCGTCGTTCTTCGCCCTGTTCCAGAACGCCCAGCAGCTGCAGTTCATCCTGACCAAGCAGTCGGCCTGGGTCGACGGCGACGTGGCGTGGGTGTCGGTGGACGAGAACATCCTCCAGGGCCCGAACGCCACCACGGTGGCCGCCCTCAACCTGTTCGTCCGGGGCAGCGACGGCGACTGGCACATGGTCGCCCACCACGCCTCCCCGGTGAGCGACTCGACCGACCAGCCCGGCTAACCGGCGGCGCACTCCCCGGCACCGACCTCGGCAACGTAGGGGCCGGTCTCGCCGTAGTCGACATAGAACGACGGGTTCTCGCGGGGATCGGGGAAGGCGTCCAGGTCGGCCAGGCCGGTGGCCACTTCGGAGGCGCCGCCGACCCGCTCCAGCCAGGCGGTGAAGCTCTCGCCCGCGCTGCGCTCGCCGGCGAAGCGGGCGACGACCCGCACGGTTGCCTCACCGGCGTTCTTGGCCGGGAGCCGCAGGGCCTTGCGGCCGAACTCGACCTGCGTGTGGCCCACGTAGCCGCCGAGCAGCATCTGGTACCCGGGGGCGGGCTGGCCGTGGGCCCGGCGCTCGACGCCCATGAACCCGATGTCGGCGATGTGGTGCTGGCCGCAGGAGTTGGTGCAGCCCGAGATGTTGACCCGGACCCCGCCCACGTCGGCCAGGCCGGCCTCCTCCAAGGCCCGCCCGATCTCGTCGGCCAGCCCACGGGACTGGGTGACGGCCAGGTTGCAGGTGTCGGCGCCCGGGCAGGCGACCACGTCGCGGGCCAGCTCGGCCCCCGGCTCGGCCATCCCGATGAACTCGAGCCGGGCGTACAGCTCGGGCAGCTGCTCCTCGGTCAGGCCCCGGAAGACCACGTTCTGGCGGTTGGTGACCCGGACCTCCAGGCCCAGGTCCCGCTGGATGGCGGCCAGGGCCCGGAACTGCTCGGCGGTCACGTCGCCCAGGCGGGCGTAGGCGTAGGCCGACACCGTCCCCTTGGCGTTGCCCCGGACCACGTTGGCGTCGTCCCACCGGCCGTAGGGGTCGGACTTCTTGAGCACGACGTTGGTACCCCAGCCCATGGGCGTGGGGGAGATGGTGGAGGACACGCCGGCCGGCTCGTCGCCCTGCGCCTGGACGAGGGCGGGCACGCCGCCCGGCCAGGTGGCGGAGGCGGGCAGGAACTTGCGCTCCTTGAGGATGCGGCGGCGGACCTCGTCGGCGCCCAGGGTGTCGACTAGCCACTTCATGCGAGCCCGGAGCTTGTTGTCCCGGTTGCCGTAGTGGTCGAACGTGCGCAGGATGGCCTCGATGGTGGGCAGCAGGTCTTCGCGAGAGGTGAACTCCTCCAGGGCCTGGGCCGGGTGGGGGTTGGCCCCGAGGCCGCCGGCGAAGAAGACCCGGAAGCCGGGCTCGACGGTGCCGTCGTCCTTGGCCCGGTTGACGGCCACGATGCCCACGTCGTTGAACATGGCCTGGCCGCAGTCGGTGACGCAGCCGGAGAAGTTGATCTTGAACTTGCGGGGCAGGCGCTGGGCGTAGGGGTTGCGGAGCAGGTGCTCGAAGGTGGCCTGCGCCCACGGGGAGATGTCCAGCACCTCGAAGGGGCAGGCGCCGGCCAGGTGGCAGCCCATGACGTTGCGGACGGTGTCGCCGCACGCCTCCCGGGTGGTCAGGCCCACGCTGGCCAGCTCCCGCATGACGGCGGGGACGTCGGTGAGCTGGACGAAGTGCATCTGGACGTTCTGGCGGGTGGTGATGTGGCCCCAGCCCCGCGAGTACGTCTCGACCAGGTGGGCCAGCATCTCCAGCTGCTCGGGCCGCAGCGACCCGTACGGGATCTTGACCCGGACCATCTGGTTGGTCCCGCCCTGGCGCTGCCCGTAGATGCCGTTGTTGAGACGGAAGACGCGGAACGCGTCCTCGTCCATCTCACCGGCCAGGTAGCGAGCGAGCAGGCGCTCGAACTTCTGGATGTCGGCGAGCGCCGCCGGGCTGATGGCACCCGGACCGACCTCGACATCGATGGTCTGGCTCATGGTCGCAGGCTACCAAAAACCCGACCGTTTCGATCAAGAATCGACGTTTTTGGCTGCACTTGCCCGCCAATTGGCGGGTGACTGCAGCCAAAACGCAGCGGGGGGTCAGCCGGCGGCGAGGCGGGCGACCAGCTGGCGGACCATGGCCGGCAGGCGGGCCGGGTCGGGCCAGAGGGGCGAGCGGATCCCGGCGTCGGTGGCGGCCGAGGCGCACACCGGGCCGACGCACGAGGCGACGACGCCGCCGTCGTTGAAGGCGGCCCGCAGGCCCTCGCTCATCCCCGTCCGGTCGGCGAGGGTGAAGAGGTTGCGCACCGCGGGCTGGGCGGTGAAGGTGACGGCGGCGAGGTCGCCGGCGACCGCGGCGGCGATGAGGCGTTCGGCCGGGCCGGGGTCGTCGGGCAGGGCCCACTGGTAGACGGGCAGCTCGACGAGCTCGCCGCTGATAGCCCGCAGCAGCTCGGTCGACGGGTGGCCGTCGGGTTCGAACAGCTGGACGGCCACCCGGGCGTCGCCCACGCCGGTGGCCGCCAGGTGGTCGACGATCTCGCCCATGGTCTCGCCCGGCGCCCGCCACCAGACCGCCAGCCCGGCGGCCCGGGAGGCGGAGTGGGCCTTGGCCCCCCGCGCCACGACGCGGGTGGTGGCGGCCAGGCCGGCCCGCAGGGGACCGTCGATCCCCCAGCGCCCTGCCGCTTCCAGCCATCGCCGCAGGCCCATGCCGGTCGAGACCACCAGGTAGTCGGGCGGGCGCTCGGCCAGGTCGACCGTGGTCGCCCGCAAGGCCTCGTCGGCCGACAGGTCGACGGTCCGCAGGGTCGGCCCGTGCACGACCTCGACCCGCCGGTCGGCCAGCAGCTTGGCCTGCTCCTCCCACCGCCGGTCGGCCGTGACGCCGACCCGCAACCGCGGCTCGGTCACCGCCGCGACCGGGCGTCGGGGTCGGCCGAGAGCCGCCGGACCACGTCCGGCAAGGCCCCCGAGGCGATGTCGGCGATGGTCACGGCCTCCAGCACCGAGCGCAGGGTGGCCCGGGTGGCGATCCACACGTCCTGGAGGGCGACGGCCGCGCCCCGGTAGCCGACGTCCTCGGCCGGCTCGCCCCGGACGTCGGCCAGGGGGCCCTCGACGATGCGGACGACGTCGGCCACGGTCACCGACTCGGCCGGGACCCGCAGCCAGTACCCGCCGACCGCGCCCCGCTGGCTGGCCACCACCCCGCCCCGGCGCAGCTCGCTGAGGATGTTCTCGGTGAACTTGAGCGGGATGTCCTGGGCCGCGGCGATGACCTCGCCCTTCACCGGGCCGTCACCCGCCGACGCGGCCAGCTCGACCAGCGCACGCACCGCGTAGTCGACCTTGGCCGAGACGCGCACGCCCCGATTGTCCCACCCACCTCAGTTCGACGGGTCGATGAGCCCCCAGCGGCGGCGGATGGCCACGTCGGCGCGGCCGAAGACGGTGTCGACCACGATGCCGATGACCAGGATCACGATCATCAGCGCCAGCATCCGGTCGGCGGCGTGGATGTCGCGTGCGAACTGCAGCTGGTCGCCGATGGAGGGGCGGTTGGCCACGATGACCAGCAGCTCGCCGGCCATCAGGCTGCGCCAGGCGAAGGCCCACCCCTGCTTGAGCCCGGTGATGTAGGTGGGCAGGGCGGCGGGCAGGATGACGTGGCGGTACAGGCCCACGCCCTTGGCCCCGATCATCCGCCCGGCCCGGTGCATGAGCGGGGGGACGTGGTCCACGCCGGCGATCAAGCCGTTGGCGATCGAGGGGGCGGCGCCCAGCACGACCACGAACAGGATGGCGTGCTCGGTGAGGCCGAACAGCAGGATGGCCAGCGGGAACCAGGCGATGGACGGCATGGTCTGCAGCCCGGTGATGAGCGAGCCGACGGCGCTGCGCAACAGGCGGATCCGGGCCACGGCCAGGCCCACCATCGAGCCGATGACCAGGGCGAGGGCGTAGCCGGTGACGGCCCGGCGCATGGTGATCCCGACCGCCCGCCAGAACTTCTCGGTGCGCACCAGCTCCCCGAGGGCGGGGAACACCTTGCCCGGCCCGGGCAGGACGTAGTCGTCCTTCCAGCCCGACCACACCACGAGCTGCCAGATCCCCACGGCCAGGGCGATGGCGGCCAGCTTCGGCCACACCGCCGACCACGCCCGGCGGGCCCGGCTCGGGCGGGTGCCGAGGTGGGCCTCCAGGGCGTCGAGCCCGGCCAGCTCGGCGGCGAGCTCCTGCTCTTTGGCTTCAGTGGCCACAGGGGTCAGTCGCCGTGGCGGCGGACTTCGGCCCGCAGGCGGTCGGTGACGGCGGCGGCCAGTCCCATCACGTCGGGGGCGTCGATGCGGCGGGGCCGGGCGAAGGTGACGGGGAACTCGTCGGCCACCCGGCCGGGGAGGCTGGTCAGCAGGACGATCCGGTCGGACAGGCGGGCCGCCTCCCGCACGTTGTGGGTGACGAAGACGATGGTGAGGCCGGTGGCGGACCACACCTGCTCCAGCTCGTCGTGCAACAGGTCCCGGGTCATGGCGTCGAGGGCGCCGAAGGGCTCGTCCATGAGCAGGATCTCGACGTCCTGGGCCAGGGCCCGGGCCAGGGCGGCGCGCTGGCGCATGCCCCCGGACAGCTCGTGGGGGCGACGGTCGCCCTGACCGGCCAGGTGGACCTGCTCGAGCAGCTCGTCGGCCCGCCGCCGGCGCTCGGCCCGACCCTTGCCGGCCAGCCGCATGGGCAGGGCCACGTTGTCGCGGACGGTCAGCCACGGGAACAGGGCCGCCTCCTGGAACATCAGGGCGGTGCGGCCGTGGACGCTGACCTCGCCGATGGTCGGCCGGTCGAGCCCGGCCATCAGGTTCAGGCTGGTCGTCTTGCCGCAGCCGGACGCCCCCACCAGGCACACCAGCTCGCCCCGGGCCACGTCCAGGTTGATCTTCTCCAGGGCCACCACCGCTTTGCCACCGTGGCCGAAGGCCTTGGACACCCCCCGCAGCGAGATGGCGGTGGTGGTGTCCAGCGTGCTGAGCGGGGGGGCGGTGAGCGTCATCCCTTCACCTCGGGCTTGTCGTGGGTCTTGAGGACGTCGTTCAGGAGGGTGAGGTCGTAGATCCCCTTGAGGTTGACCTTGTCGAGCAGGCCGACGTCGTGGGCGTGGTCGGCGGACACGGTGAGCGACGAGGCGATGGGGTCGTTGGTGAACTCCATGTTCTTCCACGACGCCTGGAGAAGGCTGTCGGGCATCCCCTTGCCGGTCAGGTTGGTGATGCCCTGGTTGACCAGGCGCTGGGCCTCGGCCGGGTTGGCGTTGACCAGGTCGTTGGCCTGGACCTGGCCCTCGACCAGACGCCGGACGGCGTCGGGGTGGTCCTTCAGGAACTTGGTGCGCACCACCAGCTGGGTGGTCACGAACCGGCCCTCGGGCCACAGGCTGCGCTCGTCGACCAGGATCTTGCCCCCGCCGTCCTGCACCAGCCGGGTGGCCCAGGGCTCGGGGACCCAGGCCCCGTCGACCTGACCCGATCGAAATGTGTCAAGGGTCTGGGCGTTGTCCTGGGGGACGATCGACACGTCGCCGCCGCCTTCGAGGTCGGCCTTGAGGTTGTTGGCCTTCAGCCAGGAGCGCAGGGCGACGTCCTGGGTGCCGCCCCGCTGGGGCGAGGCCAGCTTCTTGCCCTTGAGGTCGGCCGGGCCGTTGATCGACGGCTTGACCACCAGCAGCGCCCCCCCGGACGTGGCCCCCGAGATGATGCGGACGGCGTCCCCGTTGGACTGCACGAAGGCGTTGATGGTGGGGTTCGGCCCCATGTACGAGGCGTCGAGCCCGCCCGAGAAGAGGGCCTCGACGGCGGCCGGCCCGGCGTTGAAGGTCTGGGTCTGGAGGGTGTTCGGGCCCAGGGCGGCCTTGAAGATCCCGCTCTCCACCCCCACGATGGCGGTGGCGTGGGTGACGTTGGGGAAGTAGCCGAGGCGGACCGTGGTGGGGGCCTCGGTGCCCGCGGTGGCCGCCGACCCGCTGCTGGAGGACGAGGAGCTCCCGCCGCCGCCACACGCGGTGCCCAGCAGGGCCAGGGCCGCCACCAGCACGGTGGGAGCCGCACCCCGTCGGAAAGCTGAGCTTCTCAATCGCATTTGTGAAGAATGGCAGCGGCCCTTCTGGTTCGTCAACCCATTCCCGGAAAACCAGATCATATTCGTCAGGAATTGCTACCGTGCACGGGTGGCCGAGCTTTCCCAGGGGCTGACGGTGTGGCTGACCGGCCTGCCGTCGGCGGGCAAGACCACCCTGGCCCGGGCGCTGGAGAAGCGGCTGCTGGCCGCCGGCCACCGGGTCGAGGTGCTCGACGGCGACGTGGTCCGCACCCACCTGACCAAGGGGCTGGGCTTCTCCCGGGAGGACCGGGAGGAGAACGTCCGGCGCATCGGCTTCGTCGCCCACCTGCTGTCCCGCAACGGCGTGGTGGTGGTGGCCTCGGTCATCTCGCCGTACCGGGCCGTGCGCGACGAGCTGCGGGAGCTGCACGCCGGGCGGTTCTTCGAGGTCCACGTGGCCACCCCGGTGGAGGTGTGCGCCGAGCGCGACGTCAAGGGGCTGTACGCCCGCCAGCGGGCCGGGGAATTGCACGGGCTGACCGGGGTTGACGATCCGTACGAGCCGCCCCTGCACCCGGAGGCGGTCGTCCACACCGAGGACCAGACGTTGGACGAATCCGTGGAGACCCTGTGGCAGGCCCTGCACTCCTCCTAGACGAGTTGGAGGAGCTGAACCGCGGCTTCGAATCGGCCCCCGCGTCCAAGGTCGTGCGCTGGGCGGTCGAGCGGTTCGGGCCCCGGCTGTCGCTGCTGGCCT
This sequence comes from Acidimicrobiales bacterium, assembly GCA_035494015.1. Classification (GTDB taxonomy): domain Bacteria; phylum Actinomycetota; class Acidimicrobiia; order Acidimicrobiales; family AC-14; genus CADCTB01. Next base: position 42,595 of record DATJHJ010000023.1, on the reverse strand, counting down.
CCATGACCGACGCCGTCCTGATCGACCTGTCCGTGAAGGTCGACCCGTCGATCGAGGTGGTGTTCATCGACACGGGCCACCACTTCCCGGAGACGCTGGCCACCGTGGAGGCGGTCCGCCGCCGGTACGGGCTGAACCTGCGCATGGTCACCGTCGGCCCCGAGCCCGCCCCCCTGGTCGACGGCTGCTGCTCGGCCACCAAGGTGGCCCAACTGGACCGGGCGCTCGTGGGGCGGGAGGCGTGGCTGAGCGGCCTCCGGCGGGCCGAGGCGTCGACCCGGGCCGACGCTCCCATCGTCGGCCTCGACCGTCGCGGGCTGGTCAAGGTCAACCCCCTGGCCACGTGGACGGACGAGGACGTGGCCGGCTACATCGCCGACCACGACGTGCCGGTCAATCCCCTGGTGTTCCAGGGCTACCCCTCGGTGGGTTGCCAGCCGTGCACCCGGCCGGTGGCCGCCGGCGCCGACCCCCGCTCGGGCCGCTGGGCCGGCTCCGAGCGGACGGAGTGCGGCATCCACACCTGATCGGCGGTCGCAGGGAGCTCGAGCCCCGCACGCCGGAGTAGCGCCTGGTAGAACTCGCCCGGCGATGGGGCCGGGGAGGCGGCGATGAGCGACAGGGAGCCGGCGGACGCCATGGCCGGCGTGCGCGAGGTCCGGGTCCACGGGGTGGGTGGGCCGCAGGCCCGGAAGATCCTCGGCGTCCTGGACGACACCGACACCGAGACGCTGCGCCTGCCGGCCCCGCCCAGGCAGGACGGCCTGTTCGCCGACACCAAGTCGCGGATCGTGCGGCGGGTGGGCGAGCCCACGACCGTCGCCTACGAGTGGGGCGGCCTGACCCTCGGGAGCCTCCTGAACGCCCTGTGGGCGGTCTACCTGCCGCTGACCTTCCTCAACGTGGCCGGCTGGAGCGGTCGACCGGGGGCGGGGCGCCGGAACCGGGCCGTGGTCCACGTCCTGTGCGCCCTGGGGACGCTCACCTACGTCGCCTGGATCGGGTACCTGCTGCTCGACGTCGTCGGGCGGCAGTGGCGCGACCGCCTCGTGGCGTCCGACCTCCCGGGCTGGGCCGATGCTGCGGTGCGCCGGGGCGGCCTCCCGCTGGCCCACGCCGTGTTCGCCGGCGTGCTGGCCGCCCTGTGGGTCGTCAACCGGCGCAGCGGTGCCTGCTTCGAGGGGGTCACCGCCGGGGAGGCCGTCGACAGCTGGGACGAGCAGGGACAGGTCGTCGACCCGGCGTTCTTCGGCCACGCCCGTTCCTACGAGCGCCTGCGCAGCCGGCACGAGGCGCTGGCGCTGGGCGGGGCCCTGGCCGCGGTCGGTCTCGGCTTCGTCCCCCGGCACCTGGCCACCGCCCCGGGGTCCTCGCTGACCAGCATCGGTGTGGCCATCGTGGTCCTGGCCCTGGTCCAGGGCCTGCTCCTGGTCGGGCTGTGGGTCGCCTGCCGGTGGGCGGGGTCCGTTCCCCAGGCCGTGTTCGCCACCGTGGGGACGGTGCTGTGCCACGCCGCGTTCGCCGGGGTCGCCATCACCGCCGGGGCCCGGCTCAGCCGCTGGCCCACGATCGACCCCGCCCGGCCGATCGTGGCCGGCCCGGAGCTCGGGTTCGGCGACTTCTTCTTCCTCGCCCTGGCCCTGGGGGTGGCCTCGTGCGCGGTGTTCGCCTGGACGGTCCATCGCCGGGGTGGTGCGGCGGCCGGGTACGGCGAGCCGCGGAAGCTGCGCGTCGCCCTGGTCGGCTCGGCCAACACCATGGGCGCCCTGGTCTCGGTGAGCTTCGCCGCCCTGCTGGTCGTGCTGATCGGCCTGCAGTGGTCCGCCCTCGACCTGCGGGGCCCGGCGACGTGGTGGGGGTCGTCGATCCACTGGTACGAGCACTACCGGGCCGGGCAGAACGCGGCCCAGAAGCTGGGCGGCCTGGCCCTCGCGTCCCTGGCCCTGGCCCTCGTCGCCGTGCTGCGGCGACCGCGCCAGGGCGGCCTGGCCCGGGTGCTCGGCAACGTCTGGGACGTCTTGACCTTCTGGCCCCGGCGCTTCCACCCCTTCGCCGTCCCCCCCTACGCGGAGCGGGCGGTGCCCGAGCTGCGGGCGAGCGTGCGCCACCTGCGCCGGCCCGACGCGGCACTGGTCGTGCTCGGCCACAGCCAGGGGTCGGTGCTGGCCTTCACCGCCCTGGCCGAGGAGCTCGCCGCCGACCCGGGTGGGGGACCGGTGTCCCTTCTGACCTTCGGGTCGCCCCTCGGGGTGCTGTACGAGCACGCCTTCCCGGCCTATTTCGACGGGGTGGTCCGGGCCACCGTCGTCGAGCGCATCCACGGGGCCGGCGGCCGGTGGTGGAACGTCTACCGCTCGACCGATCCCATCGGCGGGCCGCTGTGCCCGGCCGAGGCCGGCGTGGCGAGCGAGCACTGGTTCGACAAGTGGCTCCCCGATCCTCGCCAGGCGGCGGTGGCCAACCCCGTCCCCGTGCCGCCGCCGCTGGAGCGGGCCCGGCCGTGGGGATCGGCCGACGGCCACAACTTCTACCTGGCCGACCCCGCCGTGCGCCGCATGGGCGAGTGGCTGCGCTCCGGTGCCCCGGTGACCGCCGCCGACCTGGAGGCCCTGGAGACGGAGTAGCTCAAGCCGGCGGCAGGAGCGGTCGATATTCCTCCCGGGACTCGCACAAGGGGGGCAGACGGGTGATCGACCTCGACCGGATGGAGCAGCAGCTCGACCAGGCCCTGACCGTCCCTGGCCCGCGCCGGACCGCCCCGCCGGCGCCGGTCGCCACCCGGCCCACGCCCCCGCCTCCACCCCGCGCCCGAACGGCGGCGCCGGCCCCCACCCCGGCGCCGCCCCTTCGGGCCACCGGTGACGTACGGGAGCTCTTGGAGCTCGGTCGCATCGACGAGGTCGACGCCCGCGTCAACGCCACGGTCGACCGCCGTGAGCTCGTCACCTGGACCACCATGCGGGCCCTGCTCGCCGGTCGCCAGGACGAGGTGCGCACCGGCGTCGACGACCTCCTGGGCCTGGCCCGGGCCACCGAGGACCCCGAGACCTGGGACCGGTACTGGGCCCAGCGCTTCTGGGCCGTGCTGGAGTGGGGCGGCGACGACGAGCGCCACGACGTCCTCGACCACTGCCGGGAGCGGGCCTACCGCTTCGACGAGCTGGTGTGGTGGGGGCGGCTGACCCTGCTGCTGGCCACCATGGGCAAGGTCGAGGAGGCGGTGCGGGCCTTCGACGACGGCCTGTCCCTGCTCGAGCGGGCCCGGCGCGACGACCGGTGGACCGACGCCGTGACCGACCTGGTCGAGGGGGCGGCGCTGGCCGGCGACTGGGGCCGGGTCGCCCTGCTCCAACGGGCCGTGCCCGAGGGCGGGATGGTCGTGGTCGGCCCCGGCGTGGTGTGCAAGGGCTCGGTCGACCGCTACCGCGCCCTCGGCTTCCTCTCCGTGGGCGACCGGGCCCGCGCCGCCCGCTGCTTCGACTCGGCCGCCGCCGCCCACCAGGCCATCGGCGCCGCCCCCCTGCTGGCCCGGACCCTGGCCCAGGCCCGCAGCGTCGCCGTCGCCGCCTGAGCGCCCGGCGCCTCAATCGCCGGCCAGCAGTACGCCGGCGCCTCAGTCGCCGGCCAGCAATTCCGCCATCTCGGCGGCGTTGACCGCGGCGTCGTCCCGGTAGCAGTTGTTCATGAGGACGTGGACCTCCCGGGCCGACGCCGCCATCTCCCGGATGCGAGGGACCCACTCGGCCAGCTCCTCGACCGAGTAGCGGTAGCGGAACCGCTCGGCCGCGGTCGTGATCTCGGGGTCCTCCCAGGTGGCGGTGTTGCGGCCGTGGAAGCGGACGACGGCCAGGTCCGACGTCACCGCCACCACCGGGGGCATGGACGACGGGAAGCCGGCCGGCTCGTCGACCGACACGAAGCTGACGCCCAGCTCCTCCAGCAGTTCCAGGGTCGACTCGCAGTCGCCCCCCTCCAGCCAGCGGGCGTGGCGGAACTCCACGCACAGCCGCAGGTCGGGCAGCCGCCGGACCGTGTCCCGGATGACCTGGCGGTTCTCCGCCTTGGGCCCGAACCACCGCGGGTACTGGAGCAGGACGGCGCCCAGGCGACCGGCCCGGTGCAGGGGGAGCAAGGAGTGGCGGAACCGGTCGAAGGCCTCGTCGAGGGCGTCCTCGGGCAGGTAGTGCGAGTACAGCCGGCGCTTGTCCCGGTGCTCCACAGGGACGGCCGACTGCATGTCGGGCCACAGGGAGTGGTGGAACGTCGGGTGCCCGGTCAGCAACGACCACGCCTTGATGTTCATGGTGAACCCGGGCGGCGTGCGCTCGACCCAGGTGGTGGCCAGCTCGGGGGTGGGCGGGAAGTAATAGGTGCTGTCGACCTCGACGATCGGGAACTTGCTGGCGTAGTACGCCAGCCGCTCGGCCGCGGTCATCGAGCGCTTGGGGTACCAGTTGGTCTCCTTGACCAGGGTGGCGTCGGTCCACGAGCAGGTGCCGACCAGCACCCTGCTGCCGCCGAGGTCCAGCGCACCCATCTAGCGGCCGGGGACGAGGGGGCCGGAGCGCTGGAGCACGGCGGCGAAGGCGGCGGCGATGGCCGCGTGCCCGGCCGTGTTCGGGTACAGCCCGTCCCGGCTGATCAGGTCCGGGTTGATCCCGGCGGCGTGGAGGTCGACCAGCAGGGCGCCCTGGCGGTCGGCCACCCGGGCGATCGCCGCGTTGTAGTCGTCGACCAGTTGCCGCACGGTGGCCACGTCGACCGGCGACGGGAACAGCCGGCCGGCGGTAAAGGCGGGAAGGGCGTCCAGCGCGGGGGTGTTGGCCACCAGCACCCGGACGGTCCCGCCGGCCCGCAGCCCCTTGACCAGGGTGTCGAGCTGGCGCTCGTACTCGTCGGCGGGGACGCCGCGGACCAGGTCGTTGGTGTTGAGCCACACGGTGACCAGGTTGGGCCTGACCGACAGGGCCTGGTTCATCTCCTCGTTGAGGGCCTGGCCGACGGTGGCCCGCGGGATCCCCATGTTCACGAAGATCGCCCCCTCGGGCAGGGCGGTGCGGTCGAGGACGTAGGGCCAGCCGTCCCGCAGGTTCTGGTCGCTCCCCGTGCCGGTGGTCTCGCTGGCCCCCACGGCGACGTACGTCACCGCCGGCCCGGCCGACGACGGCGGGAGCACGACCGGGCGGTGCGGGGTGCACGAGGCGGCCAGGAGGAGGGCGGCCACGGCCGCCATGACGACCGCACCCCGGCCCCCCCTCACACCGACTCCATGGCCTCGCGGGCGGGCATGTGGGCGGCCCGCCGGGCGGGCAGGGCTCCGGCCACCAGGGCCAGGGCGGTCGAGCCGACGACGGACGACAGCAGCACGGTCAGGGGGAGGCCGAGGCGGACGCCGGCCAGGCCCTGGGCCGTCAGGTAGCCGTTGACGATGGCGCTGACCCCGAGGGCGGTGCCGAACCCGCCGGCGGTGCCGACCGTGCCGCCGATGAGGCCGAGCACGCCGGCTTCGAAGAGGAAGATGCGCTGGACGTCGCGGTCCCGGGCCCCGATGGCCTTGAGCACCCCGATCTCCCGCCGGCGCTCACGGATGGCGGCCAGCAGGGCGTTGGCGATGCCCAGCGAGGCGATGACCAGGGCGATGGCCCCGATGGCCCCCAGCACGATCTCCACCACCCGCAGGTAGCGCTGGACCGACGCCACCAGGTTTTCCGGGGCGCTGGTCGAGTAGCCCAGGTCGGTGATGTCGGAGCGGACCTTGTTGACCTTGTCCAGGTTGGAGGCGATCACGAACAGCCCGCTGTACGGGGACGTCGGGATCTCCAGCCGCCCGCCCGCGTCGCCGCCCGCCGCCGTCCAGGCCCGGGCTGCCTGGGTCTGCTCGATGGAGACGACGAACTGCCCCGGGGCGGTCTCCTGGGCCACCACCCCCACGATCGTGGCCCGCACCCACCTGCTGCGGAACCGGTTGGGCAGGCCCGAGTCGGAGAACACCCGGGGGGCGCCCAGCTCCACCTCGGTGCCGACCACGGCCGCGGCCTGCCGCTTGCTCAGGCCCATCCGGGTCAGGTAGCCCTGGGTCACCGCCACCTCGTTGAGCGAGTGGGGCGTGGGCAGTCGTCCGCTGAGGATGGTGATGGGCATGAGCGAGGCCCGCTCGAGGTCGATCCCGACCATGGTCTCGGGGAAGGGGTCGGGCGTCTTCAGGCCGGGGACGGTGGCCCGGGGCGCGGTGACGTTGGTGGTCGACGGGGCGCCGGTGGTGGTCGTGGCCACCGTCGACGGTATGGGCGGGAGCTTGGCCAGGACGTCGGGCTTGGCCGGGGGCTCGGGGACGATCACGTTCACCCCGGCGGCGATGATGGGCAGCACCGTCTTCACGTCCGGCAGGGCGATGATCTTGCTCCGGATGCGGTCGTCGAGATCCTTGGGCGGGCCGGGGCGGGGGCTGTCGTTGTCGACCTGGCTGGGGTCGGCTTCGGCGGCGGCCACCGTGATCCCCGACAGCGGCCCGCCCTTGGACAGCTCGGAGAGGACCTTGGTCCGGGCGGTGCCGGCGATGGTGACCAGGGCCACCAGGAGGGTGGCGGCCAGGGCGACGGCGGCCACGGTCAGGACCGATCGACCGAACCGGCGCCGGATGCTGGTGGCGGCCATGGCCGCCGCGTCGCGCCACCTCATACGGGGGCGGACACCCGCTCGCCCCGGTCCAGGGCCACCCGCTGCTCGGCCCGAGCGGCCAGATCCCGGTTGTGGGTGACCAGGACGAGGGTGCAGGCGTGGTCGGCGCGGACCTTTTCGAGCAGCTCGATGACCATGGCCGCGGCGTCGTCGTCGAGGTTGCCGGTGGGCTCGTCGGCCAGGAGCAGCCGGGGCTCGTTGACCAGGGCGCGGGCGATGGCGACCCGCTGGCGCTCGCCCCCCGACAGCCGCGACGGGCGGTGGGCGGCCCGCTCGGCCAGGCCCACGGCGGCGAGCAGCTCCAGGGCCCGGGCCCGCCGCTGGGCCGGGCTGGTCCCGGCCAGGGTCCCGGCCAGCTCCACGTTCTGGGCCGCGGTCAGGGTCTCCAGCAGGCCGAAGTGCTGGAAGACGAACCCCACGGTGGCCCGCCGGTAGGCGGCCAGCCCGTCGCCGCTCAGCGCGGTCAGATCCTGCCCGCCGACCTCGATGGCCCCGCTCTGGGGCTGCTCCAGGCCGCCGAGGAGGGCGAGCAGCGTCGTCTTGCCCGCCCCCGACGGCCCGGTGACGGCCGCGTACCCCCCGTCGGGGACGTCGAGGTCCAGCCCGCCCAGCACCGTCAGGGGGCCGTCGTCTGTCCGATAGGTGTGGCTGAGCCCCCGGAGGGTGATGGCGACGCCCACCCCCTCCACTCTGGCCTATCGCGCCCTGTCCGGAGGTCGCGGTCGGCACGCGCCGGACGCGCCGGTCAGGCAGCCGCCGATCGTTTGGCAGATCCGCCGCGCCCTGGCGCGCCGGATCTGCCAAACCCCGTCAGGGGCCCCACCGGCACGCGGCGGGCGCGGTGCGAAGCACGCAGGTTGCGCGCCGCCGGTGGGGCAGGGGCCCCCACCGGCACGCGGCGGGCGCGGTGCGAAGCACCCGGGTGCCCGCCGCCAAATGATCAGAAATCGCTGAGGGTGCCGCAGGCGCGCAGGCCGTAGGCGTCGAACTTGGAGTTGGCCGCGGTGATCAGGGGGGCCTCCTCGTCGTTGAGGCGGCCGAACAGGGAGTTGTTCCCCTTCTGGGCCGCGGCCAGGATCTCCTTGTCCTTGGCGATCACCTGGTCCTGGGCGGCGAGCATGTCGGAGACGGGGCTCTCGTCGCCCGGGGGCTTGGGGAGGGCCTTGATGTCGTTGAACAGCTTCTCCTCGATGGGGACGTAGGCGGCCATGTACTTGGCCTCGGTGGCCAGCGATGTGGGCGAGGCCAGGGCGTCGGCCTTGCGGTTGGCCGTCGTGCACAGGCTCTCGGCCTTGGCCACGAAGGCGGCCTTGAGCACGGTACGGCCGCCGTCGAGGATGGTGCCGATCGGGGCCTGGAGGCCGGCGCCGCAGCCGTTCAGCCCGTAGGCCTTGGCCTGCACGGCGGCGGCGTCCACCTTGCCCCGCAGGTCGCTGGCCGCCTGGCCGGTGGCGGCGTCGTCGGTCTTGCCCGCCGCCTCCTGGAGGGCCCGGGCCGGCCCCGGCACGGCGGCCAGGGCGGCAACGACGCCGGCGACCAGGGCCTTGTCGGCCTTCGGCGCCTTGATGGCCCCCAGGGCGGCGGCCTGGGCGTCGACGGTCGACGCGATCGTGCCCGCCGCCGTGGCCAGCTCGGGTTGGTTGGTCGGCTTGGTCACGCCGGCGAGGGCCCCGTTGCCGGCGGCGCACGCCCCGTCGGCCTTGGCCACGAAGGACGGCTTGCTCACCCCGCCGCCGCAGGCGGTCAGGGCCGCGGCCAGCGCCACTGCGGCTGCGCCGGTGGCGGTCAGCCGCTTCAACGTCGGGACGGCGCTCATGAGCCGGTCGTCCCGCACACCTTGAGCCCGTAGGCGTCCAGCTTGGCGTTGAGGGCCGTCCCGGCCACGTCGAGCTCGTCGGAGAGGGCGACCACCAGCTTGGCGTTGTTGGCCTTGGCCGCGGCCGCGGTGTCCTTGCCCTTGGCGTTCAGGGCGTCGAAGGCGGCGTTGAACTCGTTGACCGCCCCTTCGTCGCCGGGAGGCGTGGGCAGGGCCTTGAGGTCGGCGGCCAGCTTGTTGGATATGACCATGACGGCGTCGAAGTACTTGCTGACGGAGGCGAGGGTGCTCCCCGGGGTGGCGATGGCGTTGATCTTGGTGTTGGCCGCCCGGCACAGGGCCTCGGCCTTGGTCACGAAGCCGGCCTTGACCACCGACTTCGTGCCGTCGAACAGGTTGCCCACGGCGGGCTTGAGACCCACCCCGCACTGGGTCAGCCCGAAAGCCTGGCCCTGGGTGGCGGCGGTGTCGACCTTGGACTGCAGGTCGACGGCGGCCTTGCCGATGGCGGCATCGTCGTTCTTTCCCGCCGCGTCCTGGAGGGCCTTTGCCGGGCCGCTCACGTCGGCGATGGCGCTGACCACCCCGGCGAACTGCTGCGTGTCCGAGCCTCGCGGCTTGAGGGCCCGCAAGGCGCTGACCTGGCCGTCGATGGTGCTGGCCGCGGTGGCCGCCCCGGCGCCGATCTGGGTGGGGTTGGTGGGCTTGGTCACCCCGGCGATGGCGGCGTTCCCGGCCGCGCAGCTGCCGTCGGCCTTGGTGACGAAGGTCGCTTTGCTCGGACCGCCCCCACCGCACGCGGTGAGCGCGGCGGCAAGCGCGACTGAAGAAAGCAGGATGGTGACTGGGGCCCGCACGAGGATCCTCTCGCCGTAGGGATGATCCCCGGTATCGGCATTTGTGTGCGCGGGCTGTAGACACACTGGGAGCCGGATGGAAATACACGTCTTCACCGCCCTGCCCCAGATCCTGGAGGCGCCGCTGTCGGCCAGCCTGCTGGGGCGGGCCCGGGAGCGGGGCGTGGTCGACGTCCGGGTCCACGACCTCCGGGCCTACACCACCGACCGCCACCGCTCCCTGGACGACACGCCCTTCGGCGGCGGGGCGGGCATGGTGCTGATGCCCGAGCCGGTGTTCCGCGCCGTCGAGGAGGTCCGCCCGCCCCGGCCCCTGCTCCTGCTCGACCCCGGCGGCCGCCGCTTCGACCAGTCAGTCGCCGCCGAGCTGGCCGCGGGCGACGGGTTCTCGCTGCTGTGCGGGCGCTACGAGGGGGTCGACGAGCGGGTGCGCCGCCACCTCGTCGACGGCGAGCTGTCCATCGGCGACTACGTGCTGGCCGGGGGCGAGGCGGCCGCCTTCGTCGTCGTCGAGGCGGTGACGCGGCTGGTCCCGGGGGTCATGGGCCACGTTGCATCGGCGGGGGAGGAGTCCTTCGTCGACGGGCTGCTCGAGCACCCCCAGTACACGCGGCCGGCCGACTTCCGGGGCTGGGTCGTGCCGGAGGTGCTCCGCTCCGGCGACCACGGGCGGGTGGCCCGGTGGCGCCGGGCCCAATCGGTCGCCCGAACGGTGGCGCGGCGGCCCGATCTGGTCGAGGCCCGGGGCGGGCTGAGCGCGGAGGAATCGTCGCTGCTGGAGGAGGTTCGGCGGGACGAGTATCGTGGGCCGTCCCCGGAAGACCCGTCGCAGGAGTCGAGCGCGCCATGAACCCCACCGACCTCGTCGATCGCGACAGCCTGCGCGACGACATCCCCCAATTCGGCCCGGGCGACACGCTCAAGGTCCACGTACGGGTGGTGGAGGGGAACCGCGAGCGGGTGCAGGTGTTCCAGGGCGTGGTCATCCGCCGCCAGGGCTCCGGGGTGCGCGAGACGTTCACGGTGCGCAAGGTCAGCTTCGGCGTCGGCGTGGAGCGGACGTTCCCGGTGCACTCGCCGATCCTGGCCAAGATCGAGGTCGACCGCTTCGGCGACGTGCGGCGGGCCAAGCTCTACTACCTGCGCGACCGCATCGGGAAGAAGGCCAAGATCAAGGAGAAGCGCACCGCCAGGTGACGGTTGGCGACACCGGCGTGACCGCCGCGCCGGAGCAAGCCGAGCCAGAGGCGGCGCGGCCGTCGCCCCTCCAGGTCGTCCGGGAACTGGTCGTGCTGGTGGTCACCGCCCTGGTCATCGCCGTGGTGGTGAAGTCCTTCTTCGCCCAGGCCTATTACATCCCGTCGGGGTCGATGCTGCCCCAGCTGCAGATCAACGACCGGGTGGTGGTGTCGAAGGTGGCCTTCCGGCTCCACGACCCCCACCGGGGCGACATCGTGGTCTTCGACGCCCCGGGTGGGAAGGCCCCCGACTCGTCGCCGCTCCCGGAGCGGGTGGTGCGCAGCGTGGTCCAGTCGATCGGGCTGGCCGCCCCCTCCACCGACGAGTACATCAAGCGGGTGGTGGGCCTGCCCGGGGAGCGGGTGGAGGGCCACGGCGGCAAGGTCCTGGTCGACGGCCGGGAGCTGGTCGAGCCCTACCTGCCGAAGGGCGTGGTGACCTCGGACTTCTCCGCCGTCGTCGTGCCCCCGAAGACCCTGTGGGTGATGGGCGACAACCGGGGCAACTCGGCCGACAGCCGGGTCTTCGGCCCCGTCCCGGAGAAGACGGTGGTCGGTCGGGCCTTCATCCGGGTCTGGCCCCTGGGTCACACATCGTTCCTGTAGTACGTACAGTGAGGGCATGTCTGAAGAGGATCTCGAGCGCTACGAGACGGAGATGGAGCTCCAGCTGTACAAGGAGTACCGCGACGTCCTGCCCCTCTTCGGCTACGTGGTGGAGACCGAGCGCCGGTTCTACCTGGCCAACAAGGTCGACATGCAGGTCCACGACGAGGACGGGGCCGCGGGCGGTCGCAGCCACCTCGAGCTGGAGCTGCGGGACGCCTGGGTCTGGGACATCTACCGGCCCGGACCGGCCCGGTTCGTGTCGTCGGTGAAGATCGTCACGTTCAAGGACGTGAACATCGAGAAAATCCGCACCGACTCTTGACGCAGGCGCGCCGGGCGCTGGGGGCCGGCGGCGAGGCGGCGGTGGCGGCGTGGTACGTCGAGCACGGCTACGACGTGGTCGAGCGGAACTGGCGGTGCCGGGCCGGTGAGCTGGACCTGATCCTGCGTCGCGGCCGCACCTTCGTGTTCTGCGAGGTCAAGACCCGCACCTCCGACGCCTTCGGCACCCCGGCGGAGGCCGTCACCCGCACCAAGCAGGCCCGCCTGCGCCACCTGGCCGCCCAGTGGCTGGAGGACGCCCCCCTGCACCCGACCGAAATCCGCTTCGACGTGGCGTCCGTGCTGGCCGGCGAGATCGAGGTCCTGGAAGGCGCGTTCTAAGCGGGCGGGGCGCCCCGCTTTTCGCACTCCTGCTGCTCGATGGCGGCCAGCTGCTCGATCCGGGGCTGGTGGCGCCCGCCCTCGAACTCCGTCGACAGGAACAGGTCGACGACCCGCAGGGCGTAGGCGTCGGCCAGGACCCGGGCCCCGAAGGCGAGGACGTTGGCGTTGTTGTGCTGGCGGGCCAGGCGGGCGGTGAACTCGTCGTGGCACAGGGCGGCGCGCACGCCGTTGACCTTGTTGGCCGCGATCTGCTCGCCCTGCCCGCTGCCCCCGATGACGATGCCGAAGTCGACCTGGCCGTCGACCACGGCCCGGCCGCAGGCGGCGCAGAACGGGGGGTAGTCGACCGACTCCTCGGAATCTGTTCCCAGGTCGACGACCTCGTGGCCGCCCTCGGCCAGGTGGGCGGCGACCACTCCCTTGAGCCGGTACCCGGCGTGATCGGATGCCACCGCGATCCTCATCGGGGCAGCGCAGCCCAGACGATGAGCACGGCGACGACGGCGAAGGCGGCGGCCACCATCACGTAGTCCGTGGGTCGGCGGCGCTGCTGGCGGAACGGGTTGAAGCCCACGCCGGGATTCTGGGTTCCCCACCCATGCCACGTCCAGCCCACGGCGCGCCCTTCCCTGTGTTCAACCCGCATCTCCCTGGGTAGCACTGGCCACGCCAATGCCGAGGACCGGCCCGACCTCCTGCGCCACTGCCCGCCGGTCGCCCCGCATCGTGTTCGGGAGGCGCGATTGAAATCGCAGCCGGGGGTCGCCGTCGGTGGGAGGGGCCGCCTGCTGGCGGTGGCTGCGCTCCTGGGCGCCGTCCTGGTGGGCTGCGCCGAGGCCCGTCCGCTCCGGCCGGCCGACATCGACGTGCCGAAGGGGCTGCGGATCGAGGCCGCGGTGAAGGACCTTGCCGCGCCCACCATGGTGACCTTCGACGACCAGGGCCGCATGCTGATCGCCGAGTCGGGCTACCGCGGCGGTGGCCGGGCCCGGGTCACCCGCATCGAGAAGGACGGGCACAAGACCGTCCTGGTCGACGACGCCGCCTTCGGGACGGAGAAGCCGCTGACGTCGGTGGCGTTCAACGACGGGAAGATCTACGTCGCCCACGCCGGAACCGTGTCGATCGTCGAGGACGGTGGCCGGCTCCGCGACATCATCACCGGCCTCCCCGGGCAGGGCGACCACCAGGCCGACGAGATGGTGTTCAAGGACGGCTTCCTGTACCTGTCGGTAGGGACGGTGACGAACTCGGGCGTGGTCGGGCCGGACAACGCCGTGTTCGGGTGGCTCACCGACCCGGACAAGCGCGACGTCCACGACGTGCCCTGCCGCGACATCCAGTTGACCGACGCCGTGTTCGACTCGGAGAACCCGCTCGGGAACAGCCCCGAGCGGGAGCGGACCAGCCCCTACTCGCCGTACGGGACCGAAGTGCGGCCGGGCACCCGGATCCCGGGCAATGTGAAGTGCGACGGGGCCATCCTGCGGGCGCGCCCGGACGGCTCCAACCTCGAGGTGGTGGCATGGGGCCTGCGCAACCCGTACGGCCTGGAGATCGGTCCTGACGGCGGCCTGTACGTCACCATGCACGGCTTCGACGCCCGGGGGTCGCGCCCGATCGACGACGCCTGGGACTGCTTCTACAAGATCGAGCCCAACGCCTGGTACGGGTGGCCCGACTTCGCCTGCGACGTGCCGGTCACCGACCAGCGCTTCCAGGTCCCGAACAAGCCGCAGCCCAAGTTCCTGATCGCCAACCACCCGACCGAGACGCCGCCCAAGCCCATCGCCAAGTTCCGGCCCCACGAGGCGACCAACGGCTTCGCCTTCTCGCCCGGCGGGCGGTGGGGGCCGCCGTCGACCGCGTACGTGGCCCTGTTCGGCGACTTCACCCCGGCCACGGGCACCGTCGACCGCCCGCAGGGCGTGAAGGTCGTGCGGCTGGACACGAACACCGGCCGGGCCGAGGACTACGTCGTCAACGACACGCCCGGCCAGGCGTCGCGCCACAGCGCGGGCGGCCTCGAGCACCCCTCGGACGTGGCCTTCGGCCCCGACGGGAACATGTACATCACCGACTGGGGCATCGCCCGGGTCAGCGAGAAGGGGCTCGTGCTGGAGGAGGACTCCGGGGTGGTGTGGCGGGTCCGGCCCGGGAAGGCCGAGCGCGGGTTCCCCGGTGGGATCAGCCTCCTCTACGCCCTGATCGGCGTGCTGGTGCTCGCCATCGCCTTCGTGGCCGTCGGGGTGATCGGCGCCGGCCGGGGCCGGCGGCCGGCGGAGGGGGCCTTGGCCGGGCTGGTCGCCGGCCTGGTGATGGGTGCGTTCACCATGTTCGTCGCCGCCCCGGCCCTCGACCTGCCCTGGCACGCCCCGCCGCGCGTGCTGGCCACGCTGGTGGCCGGGCGCAAGCCGGTGGCCGACATCCTCGAGTTCTCGCTGCCCGCCTTCCTGCTCGGCGTGGCCGTGCTCGTGGTGCTGACCGTTGTGCTGGGCGTGGTGTTCGCCGTGCTCGTGCGGGCCGAGGCGCCCTGGCGGGTGGCGCTGGCGGGGGTGCTGTTCGCCCTCACCGGCTGGGCCGCCCTCCAGTACTTCCTGCTGCCCCTCGTCCAGCCCCTGGTCACGGAGAAGGGGTTCACGCCCGAGTGGTACGCCCTGTCGTTCGGGGTGTACGGGCTGGTGCTGGGCGTGCTGCTGGCCGGGCGCGGGCGCCGGGCCGGGCCGCGTGAACGGGTGGTGACGGCGCCGGCGGCGGCGCCGGTGGCCGCCGCGGCGCCGAGACCTCGGCAGGAGCCGGAGGCGACGCAGGAGCAGCGCTGGGAGGAGTGGCGCCGCCGGCGCTCGGGCGGCTGACCGACCCAACTGTCCCAGGGTCCTTGTAGGCTCGGTGTCGCTCGCTCGAGCGGCCGGCGTCACGGCCCTCACCCCGTCGTCATCGCGGTGAGAGGAAGCCTGTGATCGCCATCGTCCCGTCCGCCACGCTGTTGGGTGTCGAGGGCACCCCGGTGTCCGTCGAGGTCCACGTCTCCAACGGCTTGCCGTCCTACACCGTGGTCGGCCTGCCCGACGCCGCCTGCCGGGAGTCGCGGGACCGGGTCCGGGCCGCCCTGCTGTCGAGCGGGCTGACCTGGTCGCTCAAGCGGGTGACGGTCAACCTGGCCCCCACCGGCGTGCGCAAGGGCGGCCCCGGGCTCGACCTGGCCATTGCCGTGGGCCTGCTGGTGGCCTCCGGCCAGCTCGAATCGGAGGCCGTCGCCGGGTGCGGGTTCCTCGGCGAGCTCGGGCTCGACGGGTCCATCCGGCGGGTGCCCGGGATGGTCCCGCTCGTCGCCGCCCTGTCGACGCCGGTCGTGGTCGTGCCGCCGGACTGCTTCGCCGAGGCCAGCGTGGTGGGCCGCCACAAGGTCCGGGTGGCGGGCTCGCTGTCGGAGCTGGTGGGGGCCCTGGAGGGCGCCGCGCCCTGGCCCGACCCGCCCCGGGCTGCGCCCGCCCCGGCCGAGGTGCCCGGCCCCGACCTGGCCGACGTGCGGGGCCAGGCCGTCGGCCGGGCCGCGGTGGAGATCAGCGCCGCCGGCGGCCACCACCTGCTGCTGTCGGGGCCACCCGGGGCGGGCAAGACCATGCTGGCCCGCCGCCTTCCGGGCCTGCTCCCGCCCCTCGACGGCGACGACGCCCTGGCCGTGACCAGAGTCCACTCGGCCGCCGCTGTCGCCCTGCCGCCCGGCGGCCTCGTCACCCGGGCGCCGTTCCGGGCCCCCCACCACGGGGCGTCGGCCGTGTCGCTGATCGGCGGCGGCACCGGGTACATGCGCCCGGGCGAGATCAGCCTCAGCCACTGCGGGGTGCTGTTCCTCGACGAGATGGCCGAGTTCCCGGCCGGCGTGCTCGACGCCCTGCGCCAGCCCCTGGAGGAAGGGGTCGTCCGGGTGTGCCGGGCCCGGGCCAGCGTGGCCTTCCCGGCCCGCTTCCTGCTGGTCGGCGCCACCAACCCCTGCCCGTGCGGGGAAGGGGGGCCGGACCGGTCCTGCCCCTGCCCACCCGCGGCGCGCCGGCGCTACAACCGGCGGTTGTCGGGCCCGCTGCTCGACCGGTTCGACCTTCGGGTGGTGGTCAGCCGGCCGGATGCCGGGGCGGTCCTGGCCGGGCCGCCGGGGGAGGCCACCGCGGCGGTGGCGGCCCGGGTGGAGGCGGCCCGGGCGCTGGCCAGGGAGCGGGGCATCCGGTGCAACGCCGAGCTGCCCGCCGCCCGGCTCGACGCGCTGGCGCCCCTGCAGCCGGCCGCCGGCCGGCTCCTCGAGCGGCGGCTGCGGGCCGGCGCCCTGAGCGCCCGGGGCCTGCACCGGGTACGGCGGGTGGCCCGCACCATCGCCGACCTGGCCGGGGCCACCGGCCCGCTCGGCGAGGACCACGTCTGCCTGGCCCTGAGCCTCCGGGCCGACCTCGCCCCCGGTGAGGCAGCGGCATGACCGGCCCGGGAGGCGGGCTGCCGCCCGAGGCCTATGCGGCGGCGTTGGCCTGCCTGCCGGCCATGGGCCCGGCCCGGCTGCGGGCGGTGCTGGCGGCCTGGGCACCGGAGGAGGCGTGGGCCCGGGTGGCGGCAGGGGCGGGCTGCTCGGCGGGGCGGGTGGCGGGCGCCTGCCGGCCCGATCCGGCCGGCGTCGCCGCCCTGTGGCGGGCCGCGGCCCGGCGCCTGCTGGTGCCCGCGGTGTGGGAGGCCCACGTCCGGGCGGGAGTGGCGGTGCTCCTCCCCGGCTCGGCCGGGTTCCCGCCGGAGCTGGCCGCCGACCTGGACCCTCCGGCGGTCCTGTTCGCCCGGGGCGACGCCGGTGCGCTCGCCGGTCGCCGGGTCGGCATCGTCGGTACCCGGCGGGCCAGCCGCTACGGGCGGGACGTGGCCTACGAGCTGGGCCGGGACCTCGCCGCCGAGGGGGTGCGGGTGGTGTCGGGCCTGGCCCTGGGGATCGACGGTGCCGCCCACCGGGGTGCGCTGTCGGCTGGCCCCGGTGGGCCGCCGGTGGGCGTCGTCGGCAGCGGGCTGGACGTCGTCTACCCCCGCAGCCATGCCGCCCTCTGGGACGACGTGGCCGCCAGCGGCCTGCTCCTCAGCGAGGCGCCCTTGCGGGCCAGGCCGGAGCCCTGGCGCTTCCCGGTACGCAACCGGGTCATCGCCGCCCTGTCCGAGGTCGTCGTGGTGGTGGAGTCGCCGGACAAGGGCGGGTCGCGCCACACCGTGGACGCGGCGGCGGCCAGGGACCGCCAGGTCATGGCCGTGCCGGGCTCGGTCCGCAGCCCGGTCTCGTCGTACCCGAACAGCCTGATCGCCGACGGCTGCCACCCGGTCCGCGATGCGCTGGACGTGCTGGTCGCCCTCGGCCTGTCCACCGCCGGGGAGAGCGGGGGCAGCCGGGCCGATCGGCGGCCCCCGCCCGGGCCGGAGGAGGCGCCGGTGCTGGAGGCCCTCGGGTGGGAGGCGGCCACGTTCGACGACCTGTGCGCCCGGACCGCGTGGGGCCCGGGGCAGGTCAGCGTGGCCCTGGCCCGGTTGCAGGCCGGCGGGTGGGTGGCCGAGCGGGCCGGGTGGTGGGAGCAGGTGACGCCATGAGGACCCGAGGTAGCGTGGCGGACCATGGGCTGGGAGCAGGAGGCGTTCCTGCGCTCGCTGTCGTCGCTGTCGGCCAACACGGTCGCGGCCTACGGCCGGGACGTGGCCGACTTCGTGACCTGGGCCGAGCGGGCCCGCCTCGCCGGGCCGGCGGCCGTGGACCACGTCGTCCTGCGCCGCTACCTCGCCTACCTGTCCACCCGCCGCCTGGCCCGCCGCTCGGTGGCCCGCAAGGCGGCCGCCCTGCGCCGGTACTTCGGCTGGCTCCGCCGGACCGGCGCGATCCCCACCGACCCCTCCCGCCGGCTCGCCGCGCCACGGGGCGAGGGCCGCCTGCCCCACGTCCTGAAGGCCGACGAGCTCGACGCCCTGCTGCCGGCCGACACCGGGGCGACGACCGATCCCGTAGAGCGGCGGGACCGGGCCGTGGTGGAGCTGCTCTACGGGAGCGGGCTGCGGGTCGGGGAGCTGTGCGGCCTGCGCCCGGCCGACGTCGACCTGGCTCGCGCCCAGCTGCTCGTGTGGGGCAAGGGGGCCAAGCAGCGCCAGCTCCCGATGAGCGAGACGTCCGTTGACGCGGTGCGCGATTGGGTCGACCGGGGCCGGGCGGCGGTCGCCGGCCGCGAGACGCCGGCGGACGCCCTGTTCCTCAACCGGCGGGGGAAGCGGCTCACGCCGAGGGACGTCCGGCGCATCCTGGACCGGCGGGCCACGTCGCCCACCCACCCCCATGCGCTGCGCCACACCTACGCCACCCACCTCCTCGACGGGGGCGCCGACCTGCGGGCGGTCCAGGAGCTGCTGGGCCACGCCGATTTGGCGACCACCCAGTTGTACACTCACGTCAGCAAGGAGCGGTTGCGTACGGTGTACGAAGCCACTCATCCCCGAGCGTAGGAACCGCGTGGAACCCCAAACGTCCGCCATCACCGAGCTCTGGGACGACTTCAAGGCCAGCGGTTCGCTCGACCTGCGGAACCGCCTGGTCCTGCACTACTCGCCGTTGGTGAAGTACGTCGCCGGTCGACTCTCCGCCGGCCTGCCCAACAGCATCGAGCAGGCCGACCTGGTCAGCTACGGCATGTTCGGCCTCATCGACGCCATCAACAAGTTCGAGCCGGCGCGGGGGAACAAGTTCGAGACCTACGCCATGTCCCGGATCCGGGGCTCGATCATCGACGAGCTGCGCACCATCGACTGGGTGCCCCGCTCGCTGCGGGCCAAGGCGCGGGCGGTGGAGAAGGCCTACACCAAGCTCGAGCACGAGCTGTTGCGCACCCCCACCGATGCCGAGGTGGCCGAGGAGCTGGGGACCACCGAGGAGGAGCTGCAGGACGTCTTCACCCAGATCAGCTTCTTCGGGCTGGTGGCCCTGGAGGAGACGGTCTCTGTGGGCGCCGACCGGACCGAGTCGGTCACGCTCGGCGACACCATCCCCGACTCCGGCCTGGGCCCGGTGGGGGCGTTCGAGGTCGAGGAGACCAAGCAGATCCTGGCCCAGGCCCTCAACCGCCTCCCCGAGCGGGAGTAGATCGTGCTGACCCTCTACTACTACGAGGGCCTGACCCTGGGCGAGATCGGCGGCATCCTCGGTGTGACCGAGAGCCGCATCTGCCAGATCCACACCAAGGCCGTGATCCAGCTCCGCTCCAAGCTGGCCGAGCCCCAGCGGGAGCCGGCGTAGCCCCGTAGCGTTTCCAGAGGCGCGAAATAGCCTCTGGCGCTGTCTCACCCCTGCTGCTACATTCCGTGTAGTTCGACGCGCCTGACCTTTGCGGCGGCGCCCGGCGGCCCTTCCCCCCAGCGGTTTCTCCGTCCCTGGGGGTGCACATGCGCCGGTTGGCCGTCGTGCTGGCCACGCTCGCCGCGCTCGTCTCTGCCGTGGCGGCGCCCATCGCGGCCGGCGCCGGCCCGGCCGCCGTCGCCTACCGACCGCCGGTCGACGCACCCATCGTCGACCAGTTCCGCCCCCCGCCGGAGGACTGGAACGCCGGCAACCGGGGGTTGGAGTACGCCACCGCCCCCGGTGCCCCGGTCAGCGCCTCCGCCGACGGGGAGGTGGTCTTCGCCGGCCAGGTGGGCGGCAGCCTGCACGTCGTCGTCCTCCATGCCGACGGCATCCGCACCAGCTACTCCTTCCTGCAGACCATCGCCGTCCACCGGGGGGACAAGGTCCGCCAGGGCCAGGTGGTGGGCACCGCCACCGACCACTTCCACTTCGGAGCCCGGGCCGGCGACGCCTACCTGGATCCCGCCCTGCTGTTCGGCGGCGGCCCACCCGAGGTCCACCTCGTCCCCGACGAGCAGCGGCGCCCGGCCAGCGAGGCGGTGGAGCGGTCCGCCCTCCAGCGCTTCGTCAAAGCCATCGGCGGCGCCGTGCTGGGCGCGGGCGCGGACGCGGCCGAATGGGCCCGGGACGCGGCGGCCTCCGGCATCGCCGAGACGCTCGACGAGGTTCGGGGTGCCGTCCATTACGCCCACGAGCTCCAGCCCAGCACCCACCTCCTGCGGTTCGCCCAGGCGGTGAAGGCTTGGTACGACGCTCGCGCCGACTGCACCCCCGCCGACGTCGCCGCGCCGCGACTGCAGGAGCGGCACATCCTCGTGAAGGTGGCCGGGTTGGGCTCCCGCAGCGACGAGGCGGCCTCGGTCGACCAGCTCGACGCCGCCGCCCTCGGTTACGACCCCGCCGATGTCGTCCGGTTCTCCTACAACGGGGGAACGATTGCGGAGTCCGGCTACAAGCCGACGGACACCACCCAGGACATCCGCGTCTCCGCCCGGCGGCTGCGGGAGCTCCTCCAGCGGATCCAGGCCGCCCACCCGGGGGTCCCGATCGACGTGATCGCCCACAGCCAGGGCGGCATCGTGGCCCGAACGGCGCTCACCGACGAAGTCGACGCCGGCGACCCCCGGCTGCCGGGCGTGGCCTCCCTCATCATGCTCGGCAGCCCGAACCAGGGCGCTCCCGGGGCCACCGCCCTCACCATGTTCGGCCACACCAACGTCGGGGAGGGGGTGGAGACGGCCGCGCACGTGGTCTTGCCGAACGCGGTGGACCCCGCCGGCACGTCCATCCAGCAGATGGCGGAGGAGTCCGAGTTCATGCACCGGCTGAACAGCCGCCCCCTCCCGGCGGGGCTCAAGGTCACCTCCATCGGGGCCCGCCAGGACGCCATCGTCCCGGCCGGCGTCACCCACCTGGACGGGGCCAACAACGTCATCGTCTCGGTTCCCGGCATCGTCCACGAGCATTCGGACCTGCCCGGCTCGCCGGAGGCCCAGCGCGAGGTCGCCCTCGGCCTGGCCGGCATGAAGCCCACGTGCCAGGGCCTCACCGACGCCCTCGCCGACTTCGCCGTGTCCGACCTCATACGCGGCGGCGAGGAGACGATCGGCGCCCTCGCCTGGGCCGGCGGCCACTACCTGGACGACGGCCTCGAAACTCCCGACCCCACGATCCCCACGAGGTACGACGCGTCATGACCCGCTCCTTCCGCCTCACCGCCGCCCTGGCCCTGCTCGCCGGGCTGTCCGTCGCCTGCCGCTCGGCTTCGCCGCCGAGTGCCGCGGGGACCGGGCCCGCCGCCGCGGCCGGCGGCGACAAGGGCCACGATGGCCCCGTGACCTGGCTGTGGCCCGCCCCGGCCCCCGCATCGACAGGGATGCCGGCGGCGGACGAACGGGACGTGACCTTCACCTACGGCCACGAGCACCTTGTCCTGCTCGACGCCGGCGGTTCGCCGGTGTGGGACGTCGCCCGGCTCGGGCTGCGTGACGTCGCCCCCCGGCTGACCGATGACCTGGTGCTGGCCGCCACCGACGACGGCATGGCCGCCTTCCGCCGGGCCGACGGGACCAAGGTCTGGGATACGCCCTTACAGGCGCGCCCGAACACGCCGGTGGTCGTCGGCCGCCTGGCCGTGACCTCGACGTGGGAAGGCACCCTGGTGGCCCTCGACCTCGCCACCGGGAAGGTGGCGTGGACGCTGCCCCTCGGCGGGGCGGCGATCGGGCCTCCCGCGGCTGACCCCGCCGGGCTGGTCGTCGTCACGTGGGAGCAGGACCAGCGCCAGGGTGCGGGAGCGGTGGCCGTCGACGGTGCCAGCGGCCGCAAGCGCTGGTCCGTACCGCTGCCGCCGGGCGGCGTCAGCGCGCCGGGCCTGACGCCGGACGGGCTGGCCGTGGTGGTGGCCGGGGACCTCGCCGCCCACGGGCTGGCACTGGCCGACGGCAAGGAGCGATGGCGGGCAGCCGTCGAGGGGGCGGGGTCGCCCGAGGTGCCCCCGGTGGCCGTCGGGCCGGGGACGGTGCTGACCGCCCACCGGCTCGGCGGCCTCGACCTGCTCGACACCGGCACCGGGGGGCGGACCTGGCAGGTGCGGAGCGACGGCGCCGCCGTCCGCGGCGGGCCGGTCGTGGCCCCGGGCGGGAACAGCTTCGCGTTCCCGCTCGACGACGGGCGCATGCTGCTGGCCGGGCCAACAAGGCAGACCGAGCTCCGGCAGGCGCCCGGCCGGATCAGCGGGCTGGCGGCGGGGCCCGGCGGGCTGCTGGTGGCGGCGACCCGGGGCGCGGCGGTGAACACGGTGCAGGCCACCCCGCGGTGGTGACCTCATTCGGCGGGGAGCTGCAGGCCGTCGATCCGGTCCCGCTTGATCTCGTACAGGGCCCCCGCGGTGGCCATGGTGGCGAAGGCGTCCCAGAGGTCGAGCCCAGCCTGGCCCTCGGGCTTGTGGGACAGGACCGGCCCGAAGAAGGCCCGGCCGGGCGCGCTCTCCATGGCGATCGTCGGCGACGCCGCGGTCGACCCGCACAGCTCGGCGGCCTCCAGCATGGACGCCTCGATGACCCGGTCCCAGCGCGAGTCGGAGAAGGCGAAGGCCAGGGCGCGGTCCATGCCCGCCTGGGCCAGCGTGTCAGGAACATGGAGGGGCCAGGCGCCCTGGAACAGCTCGCGGCCGCACCCGGTGTAGAAGTCCCCGATCGCGGTCTGGGGCTCGCCCGCCTCCCGGGCCGCCTCCACCACCCGCAGCACGTCGTGGGCGCCTTCGGCCCGGTCCCGGTAGGCCCGGGGGACGTCGGCGCAGCCGTTCAGCAGGGTGAGGCTGAAGCTGCGCCAGTGGACGTCGAGATCGCGTTGCGGGGCGACCTCGAGGAGCCATCGTGACGTCACCCAGGTCCAGGGGCAACCGGGGTGGAACCAGAAATCGACTCTCACGGCGGTCCCCTCTCCTGTCCGGCCTCGACCGGGCGAGGCTAGCGATAGAGTGGCGCAGCCGCCTCCTCCGGGGCGGCCCCACCCACCCTGCCCGCCGTCCCACGGTCGCCCCTCGCGGGGCGCGGCGGCAGGGTTCGCCAACCGATGGGAGAGGAGAGTCGCGTGGCTGTCGTCACCATGAAGCAACTGCTGGAGGCCGGGGTTCATTTCGGTCACCAGACCCGGCGCTGGAACCCCAAGATGAAGCGGTTCATCTTCGGCGAGCGCAACGGGATCTACATCATCGACCTGAACCAGACCCTGGTCCGGATCGAGTCGGCCTACACGTTCGTCCGGGATCTGGCCGCCGACGGGGGGACGATCCTCTTCGTCGGGACCAAGAAGCAGACCCAGGACCCGATCGCCAACGCGGCCAACAAGTGCGGCATGCCGTACGTGAACGAGCGCTGGCTGGGCGGGATGCTGACCAACTTCCAGACCATCAGCGCCCGGGTGAAGAAGATGCAGGAGTACGAGCGGATGAAGGAGGCGGGCGACTTCGAGGCCATGCCCAAGAAGGAGGCGCTCATCCTCAGCCGCGAGCTCGAGAAGCTCCAGCGCAACCTGGGCGGCATCCGGGGCCTGAACCGCATGCCCGATGCGGTGTTCATCATCGACACCAAGAAGGAGCACATCGCCGTCACCGAGGCCAACAAGCTCGGGATGCCGATCGTCGCCGTGGTCGACACGAACTGCGACCCCGATTTGATCCAGTACGTCATCCCCGGCAACGACGACGCCATCCGGGCCGGCACGCTCATGTGCCGGGTGATCTCCGACGCGGTCGAGGAAGGCAAGTTCATCGCCTCCCGCCGCAACCCGAAGGCGCCGACCGCCGGCGGCCGTCAGTCGGCGCCCGCCGCGCCCACTCCGGTGGACCCCGAGGCCGAGGCCCGCCGGACCCAGCAGCAGGCTGAGGCCCGCCGCCAGGCCGCCTTGCAGGCCCAGGAGCGCGAGGCCCGGCTCGCCGCCGCCCGCCGGGCCGAGCCCGCGGCGGAGGCCGGGCCCGGTGACGCCGCCGCCCCGCCCGAAAGCGCTTCAAGCCCGGCCCCAGCCCCGGCCGCGGAAGCGGCCGAGCCGGCCGAGCCGGTCGCCGCGGTCGCCACCGACACCTCCACCACCGACACCGACGACGCCACGTCCGCCGTGCCGGGGGACGCCTGAGATGGCCGAGTTCGGCGCCAAGGACGTGCAGGCCCTGCGCAAGGCCACCGGCGTGGGGATGATGGACGCCAAGCGCGCCCTCACCGAGAACGACGGCGACTTCGACAAGGCGGTGACCTGGCTGCGGGAGAAGGGCCTGAGCAAGGCGGCCGAGCGGGCCGACCGGGCCAACGAGCAGGGGGCGGTCACCGTCGCCCGCCAGGGCCAGACCGCGGCCATCGTCGAGCTCAACTCCGAGACCGACTTCGTGGCCAAGTCGCCCGAGTTCAACGCCCTGCTGGAGAAGCTGGCCCAGGCCGTGGTCATCGAGGGCGAGGGGGCCGTCGCCGCCCACCAGGACGAGGTCGACGACCTGCGCATCACCCTCAAGGAGAACATCGCCGTGGGCCGGGTGGTCCGGTTCGAGGCCCCCGCCGAGGCCGTGCTCGGCACCTACGTCCACAAGCCGAGCGGCTGGGGCGTGATCGGCGTCCTGGTCGAGCTGGAGGGGGGCGACGAAGGCCTGGCCAAGGAGATCTGCCACCACATCGCCTTCGCCAAGCCCCAGTACCGGTCGCGCGACGAGGTGCCGGCCGAGCGGGTGGCGGAGGAGCGGGCGGTGCTCGAGACCATCAGCCGGAACGAGGGCAAGCCCGAGGCCGCCCTGCCCAAGATCGTGGAGGGCCGGCTGAACGGCTTCTTCAAGGAGCACGTCCTGCTCGACCAGGACTTCGTCAAGGACAACAAGATCAGCGTGGGCAAGCTTCTGAGCGACGCCGGGGCCAGGCTGACCCGGTTCGCCCAGGTCTCGATCGGCCGGTAGGGAGGCCCGTGCGCGAACGGTGGGGTCGGGTCGTCCTCAAGCTGTCCGGGGAGGCGTTCGCCGACACCACCATCGGCTACGGGATCGACGGGGCGGTCGTGGCCCGCATCGCCGGGGAGGTGGCCGAGGTCCGGGCCGACCTGGGGACCGAGATCGCCATCGTCGTCGGCGGCGGCAACATCTGGCGGGGTATGGCCGGGGCCGGTGCGGGCATGGACCGGGCCCAGGCCGACACCATGGGCATGCTGGCCACGGTGATCAACGGCCTGGCCCTCCAGGACGCCCTCGAACACATCGGCGAGCCCACCCGGGTCATGACCGCCATCCAGATGGCCCAGGTGGCCGAGCCGTACATCCGCCGCCGGGCCACCCGCCACCTGGAGAAGGGGCGGGTGGTCATCCTGGCCGGGGGGACGGGCAACCCGTTCTTCACCACCGACACCACCGCCGCCCTGCGGGCGGCGGAGATCGGTGCCGGGGCCATCCTGAAGGGGACGCACTCCGGGGTCGACGGGGTGTACGACGACGACCCGAAGCTGAACCCTGCGGCGGTGAAGTTCGCCGAGGTGGCCTACCTCGAGGTGTTGAGCCGGGGGTTGAAGATCATGGACTCCACCGCCATAACGTTCTGCATGGACAACAAGCTGCCCATCGTCGTCTTCGACCTCATGGGGGCCGGCAACATCCGTCGCGCCCTCGAGGGCGAGCCGATCGGTACGCTGGTGTCATGACGCCCGGGGCCACCGGTGGCGACTCGACGGTCGAGGACGTCCTGCTCGAGACCGCGGACAAGATGGCCAAGGCGGTGACCCACACCCAGTCCGACTTCAGCTCCGTCCGCACGGGGCGGGCCACGCCGGCCCTGGTGGAGAAGCTGAAGGTCGACTACTACGGCGCCGAGGTCCAGCTCCAGCAGCTCGCCGGGTTCAACGTGCCCGAGCCGCGCGTGCTGGTGGTCGCCCCGTACGACAAGAGCTCGATGAAGGCCATCGAGAAGGCCATCCAGAACTCGGACCTGGGTATCACCCCATCGAACGACGGCCAAGTGATACGCCTGGTGTTCCCGCAGCTCACGACCGATCGGCGCAAGGAACTGGTGAAGGTGGTCAAGCACAAGGCCGAGGACGGCAGGGTGGCCATCCGCAACCTCCGCCGGGCGGCCCGCCACGAGCTCGAAGCCTTCGAGAAGGACGGCGACATCTCGGTCGACGAGCTCGACCGGGCCGAGAAGGAGCTGGAGAAGCTCACCCACGAGTACGTCGCCGAGATCGACCGGATGCTGGGGCGCAAGGAGCAGGAGCTGCTCGAGGTCTAGGCCGGCTGGCTCTCGAAACCTTTCAGGGAGGTCCCACTTTTGGACGATTTCCAGACCGACGACCGGACAACAGACACAGGGCACGAGGATCCGCTCTCCACCGACCCCGGCCCGGCGTGGTCGGGCCTGGCCCGCGGCCCCCGCCCCCCGGCCGAGGGGGTGCGCATCATCGGGGCCGAGGAGGCGGCCGCGGCCATCGAGGCCGGCCAGGTCTCGCCGCGGGTACCCGACGACGCCCCCCGCTTCGGGGACAAGCCCCAGCCGCCGCCCGGGCCCCAGCCGCCCCTGCGCTTTCCCGGCTCCGACCCGGCCGCGGTGGCCAAGCCCGCGGTCGTCGTCCCCGACCCCCCGCCGCCCCCGCCCCCGCCCCCGCCGGCCGCGCCCGAGCCGTCCTTCGCCGGGCGGGGATCAGCGGGGCTGTGGTCCGACACGTTCGACGCCCGGCCCCTGGCCGCCGACGACCCGAGCGCGCCCTGGGACCCGCCGGTCGTGGCCACCGCCCCTCCCGGGCGGTTCGAGGAGCTGGTCGCCGCCGCGGCCAGGGCCGAGGCGGAGGCCCAGTCCCGGCCGGCGGCCGGGGCGGCCGAGGGGGGCGAGGCGGTTCCCGCCGGCCCCGAGCCCGAGTTGCGCCAGGTCACCCCGGACCGCCCGCTCACGTCCGACCCCATCTCCGGGGAGTGGGCCGTGGCGTCGGGGCTCGGCGGCGGGATCGGCCCGGCGCCGGCGGGCCGGCGAGGGCGTAGCCTGTCCCTTCCAGATTCGGGCTCGTCGCCGGTCGCCTCCGATTGGGACCGGTTGACCGGCACTGCCAGCGGAAGGGGCCAGGTGGGCGAGCGAGGGTCGTGGGACTTCTTCGACGAGCCGGGCGGCGAGGGCGACGAGGTGGGCGCCGCCGACGCCCCCACCCCGGCCGAGACGTCCGGCACGATGTCGCTGCCCCACTGGACGGAGCCGCCGACCGGCGAGGTGCCGATCATCCTGGGCGACGCCGCCCCGGCGGCGCCGCCGCCCGACGAGGAGCTGAGCGCCTGGTCGGCCCTGTCCACCGGCCCCCGCTGGCGCGACCAGCCGGCGGACTGGGACGAAGCGGACTTCTCGGACACCGTCCTCGACGATCGCGAGGCCCGCCTCGGCGCCCTCCGCGACCAGCCCGCCGCCGATGACGACGCCGATATCTTCGCCTTCGACGATGCCGCGTCCGCCCCCCCGGCGCCCGTCCCCGTGGCCGCCAGCCGCGGCCGCGGGACCGCCACCCAGGCTCGTCCCTCGGCTCGCGGCCGCGCCCCTCGCAAGGACGTGGGTCGGGGCGGGCCGGGCACCGGGCCCGGCGCCCCCGTCGGCCCGGCCGGTGGTGGTGGGAACGGGATGGGTGGCGGAGCCAGCGACCTGTCGACCCGGGTGATCACCGGCATCGTGGCCGCCGGCGTGCTGCTCATCGCGGCCATGATCGGGCCCCGCGCCCTCGTCGTGCTGGTCCTGGCCGTGGTCACCCTGGCCGCGGCCGAGCTGTTCCAGGGCCTGCGCACCCGCGGCTACCAGCCGGCCACCCTGCTCGGCCTGGTGGCCTGCGCGGCCATGGTGCTCGGCGCCTACTGGAAGGGCGAGACCGCCTTCCCGCTCGTGCTCACCCTGCTGACCATCTTCAGCTTCCTCTGGTACCTGGCCGGCGTGGTCCACGCCAAGCCGACCATGAACATCGCGGTGACGCTGTTCGCCTTCGTCTACGTCGGGTTCCTGGCCAGCTTCGCCTCGCTGTTCCTCCGGGTCCAAAAAGGTCAGGGCGTCGGGCTGCTGCTGGGCGCGGTGATCGCCACCGCGGGCCACGACATCGGGGCCTACCTGGTCGGCAAGTACATGGGCAAGACGCCGCTGGCCCCGGAACTGTCCCCGAACAAGACCTTCGAGGGCCTGGTCGGCGGGGTGCTGGCGTCGGTGTTCGTCAGCCTGCTCATCGTCCGGGCCATCCACCCCTGGGACGCCGGCAAGGCGTTCTGGCTCGGCGTGGTCGTGGCCGTGGCCGCCCCCCTCGGCGACCTGTGCGAGTCCATGATCAAGCGGGACCTGGGCGTGAAGGACATGGGCAAGATCCTGCCGGGCCACGGGGGGATCCTCGACCGGGTCGACGCCCTGCTGTTCGTCATCCCCGCCACGTATTACCTCGCCCGGGTGCTCTTCTCCTGAGGACAGGCTGGTTCTGAAGACGATCAGTGTCGTCGGGTCCACCGGCTCGATCGGCACCCAGACCCTCGACGTCGTGGCCTCGGAGCCCGAGCGGTACCAGGTGGTGGCGCTGGCCGCCGGCCGCTCGGTGGACCTCCTGGCCGCCCAGGCCGGCGCGGTGCGGCCCCAGGTCGTGGCCATTGCCGACGAGTCGTTGGCCGCCGAGCTCGAGGCCCGGGTCCCGCCCGGCACCGAGGTGTGGGCCGGCCCGGACGCCCTGGCCGCGGTGGCCCGGCTGGCCGACGTGGTGGTCAACGGGGTGGTGGGCTTCGCCGGCCTCCCGGTGACGCTCGCCGCCCTGGAAGCGGGAAAGCGCCTGGCCCTGGCCAACAAGGAGTCGCTCATCGCCGGCGGGCCCGTCGTCCAGCGGGCGCGGGCCACCCCGGGGGCGGAGATCGTGCCGGTGGACTCCGAGCACGCCGCCGTCCACCAGTGCCTCCTTGCCACCGGCGCCGGGGGATCCGGCCGGCTGGCCCGGATCGTGCTGACGGCCAGCGGGGGACCGTTCCGGGGCCGCACCGCGGCCGACCTGGCGGGGGTCACCGTCGCCGACGCCCTCGCCCACCCCACGTGGTCCATGGGGCCGAAGATCACCGTGGACAGCTCGACCCTCATGAACAAGGGACTGGAAGTGATCGAGGCCCACGAGCTGTTCGGCGCGGGGTACGACCAGATCGACGTGGTCGTCCACCCCCAGTCGATCGTCCACTCCATGGTGGAGTTCACCGACGGGTCCACGGTCGCCCAGCTCTCCGTCCCCGACATGCGCCTGCCCATCTCCTACGCCCTGGCCTACCCGGACCGGGGGGCGGTGCCCTTCGGCGCCCTGGACTGGACGGCGGTGCCCCGGCTGGAGTTCGAGGCCCCCGATCGCCAGGCCTTCCCGTGCCTCGACCTGGCGTACGAGGCGGGGCGGGAAGGGGGTACCGCCCCCGCATGGCTGAACGCGGCCAACGAGATTGCCGTGGCCGCGTTCCTGGAAGGACTCATCTCGTGGAATTCGATTGCCGATGTAGTCAAACAGACCCTGGTGCGGCATCATGGAACGAACCCGGTGAGCGTCGACGTTGTTCTTGACGCGGACCGGCTTGCGCGGGAACAAGCAAGGCGGGTCGTAGAACGGAGCGCAGCAGCTTGACCCAGACCAGCCCGACCCCGACGTTGGACCCCATGGTGATCCCCGACCCTGATGTGCACGGCGCCGAAAGGCGCAAGCTCGTCATGCTCGTCGCCATCTTCGCCGGCGTGATCGTCCTCTCCCTGCTCAACGGGAGCTTCCCGGTCGTCGCCTTCCTGCTGGCCATGATGGCCACCGTCATGCTCCACGAGACCGGCCACTTCGTCGTGGCCAAGGCGTGCGGCATGAAGGCCACGGAGTACTTCTTCGGCTTCGGCCCCCGCCTGTGGTCCATCCGCCGGGGCGAGACCGAGTACGGCATCAAGGCCATCCCCATGGGCGGCTACGTGAAGATCATCGGGATGAGCAACCTCGAGAAGGACATCGATCCCGAGGACGAGCCCCGGACCTACCGCCAGCAGTCGTACCCCAAGCGCATGGCCGTGGCCCTGGCCGGCATCGTCACCCACTTCGTGATCGCCTTCACCCTGCTGGTGCTGCTGTTCGCGGCCATCGGGGTGCCGAACTACGACAAGTCGACCCTGACCATCGGCGAGATCAGCCGGCTCGACACGGGGGCCAGCCCGGCCCAGGCCGCCGGCTTCAAGGTGGGCGACCGGATCGTGTCGGTCGACGGCCAGCCCATCGCCCGCTGGGAGGACATCCCGCCCTACATCCGCCAGAACGCGGGCAAGCCCGTCGCCTTCGTCGTCGAGCGCGACGGCGCCCAGATCCAGCTGACGGCCACGCCGGCCGACGTGACCCGCAACGGAGAGACCCGCGGCTTCATCGGGATCGGCTCGAAGCCCGCGGTGGAGCGCATGAACCCGCTGTCCGCCGTGCCCCACGCCGGGACCCAGATGTGGCGGCTGACCGCCGGTTCCGTGACCGGCCTGGGCTCGGTGTTCTCGCCCGGCTCGCTCAAGAACTACGCCGGGCAGCTGACCAACAGCGGCAAGAAGTCGGCCGACCCCCAGGCCGACGACCAGCGGTTCATCTCCGTGGTCGGCGTGGCCCGCATCGCCGGGCAGGCGGCCGAGAGCGGCGCCTTCAACGTCGTCTACCTGCTCGTCCTGCTGAACATCTTCATCGGGGTGTTCAACCTGGTCCCGTTGCTGCCCCTCGACGGCGGGCACGTGGCCATCGCCACCTATGAGCGCATCCGCTCGCGGGCCGGTCGCCGGTACCAGGCCGACGTGGGCAAGATGATGCCCATCGCCGCCGCCGTCATCGTGGTCCTCGTCCTGATCGGCGTGTCGTCGATCTACCTCGACATCGTGCGACCGATGGCGAACCCCTTCCAGTAGTGGGACTGCTCCCGGCCCGGAGACCGACGCGGCAGATCCACGTCGGCTCCGTGGCCGTGGGCGGCGACGCGCCCGTCTCCGTCCAGTCCATGACCATCACCAAGACGGCGGACGTCGAGGGCACCCTGGCCCAGATCTACGCCCTGGCCGCGGCGGGAGCGGACATCGTGCGCTGTACCTGCAACGAGGCGGAGGCGGCCGAGGGGCTGGCGGCCATCGTGCCCCGGTCGCCCGTCCCGCTGGTGGCCGACATCCACTTCCAGTACCGCCTGGCCCTGGCCGCCCTCGACGCCGGGGTGGCCTGCCTGCGCCTCAACCCGGGCAACATCCGCAACCCCGAGCACATCAAGCTGGTGGCCCGGGAGGCCAAGGACCGGGGGGTGCCCATCCGCATCGGGGTCAACGCCGGCTCCCTGGACAAGGACATCGCCGACACGTACGGCGGGGCCACGCCGGAGGCCCTGGTGGCGTCGGCCCAGCGGGAGCTGGCCTATTTCGACGAGGTCGGCTTCGACGACGTGAAGATCTCCGTCAAGGCGTCGAACGTCCCGCTCATGATCGAGGCCTACCGGCAGCTGTCGGCAGTGACCGACCACCCCTTGCACCTGGGGGTGACCGAGGCCGGGCCGCCGCCGGCCGGGCTCATCAAGGCCACGGCCGGGATCGCCACCCTGCTGGCCGAGGGCATCGGCGACACCATCCGCTTCTCGCTGACCGCCGACCCGGTGGAAGAGGCCCGGGCCGGGCGCCAGCTGCTGGAGGCCCTGGGCCTGCGGGCCCGCAAGACCGTCGACCTGATCG
The DNA here is from genome assembly GCA_035494015.1 of Acidimicrobiales bacterium. Taxonomy (GTDB): domain Bacteria; phylum Actinomycetota; class Acidimicrobiia; order Acidimicrobiales; family AC-14; genus CADCTB01. The sequence goes on along the minus strand of DATJHJ010000023.1, from coordinate 11,141 downwards.
CCTGCCCGTCGTGCGGGCGGGCCGAGGTCGACGTGATCCGGGTGGCCAAGGAAGCCGAGGCCGCCCTGGCCGAGCGCCAGCTGCCCATCCAGGTGGCGGTCATGGGGTGCGTGGTCAACGGCCCCGGAGAGGCCCGCACCGCGGATTTGGGCATCGCCGCCGGCAACGGCAAGGGCCACCTGTTCGTGAAGGGCCAGATGATCCGGGTCGTGCCCGAGGCCCAGATGGTGGAGGCCCTGGTCGAGGAGGCCGAGCGGCTGGTGGCCGAGGGGGCCGAGGCTCGCATCGCCGCCGCCGACACCGGTGCGGTCGAGGAGGCGGAGCGGGACCGCCAGGCCATGCTGGCCGAGCAGGGCGACGACCCCAACGCGGTGGCCCAGCGGGTGGAGCTGATCCACAAGGAGCTCGAATAGCCGCCCACGACTGGGACGCGTCCACCTACGACCGCATCGCCGACCCCCAGGCCCGGTGGGGGAGCGACGTGCTGGACCGGCTGCCCCTGGAGGGCCACGAGACGGTGCTCGACGCCGGCTGTGGCAGCGGTCGGGTGACGGAGCGGCTGCTGGAGCGGCTGCCCGAGGGCCGGGTGATCGCCGCCGACGCCGCCCCGTCGATGCTGGCCGAGGCCCGCCGCCGGCTGGAACGCTTCGGCGACCGGGTGCGCTACGTCGAGTGCGACCTGGGTCGGGCCGTGCCCGTCGAGGAGCCGGTCGACGCCATCCTGTCCACCGCCGCCCTGCACTGGGTCCCCGACCACGACGCCCTGTTCGCCAACCTGGCCGGCGTCCTGCGCCCGGGCGGGCGGCTGGTGGCCCAGTGCGGCGGGGCCGGGAACATCGCCTCGGTCCTGCGGGCGGTGGCCGACCTGGGCGAGAACTGGCCTGGCCCGTGGACCTTCGCCACCCCGGAGGAGACCAGCGCCCGGCTGGCCGCCGCCGGCTTCGTCGACGTGGACGTCTGGCTGCACGACGAGCCCACCCGGTTCGAGCCGGGCGAGCCGCTGGAGACGTTCCTGGCCACCGTCGTCCTGCGGTCCCACCTCGACCGGCTGCCGGCGGCGGAGCAGGCCGGGTTCGTCCGGGCCGTGGCCGCCCGCCTGCCCGACGCCACCATCGACTACGTCCGCCTCAACATCACCGCCGTCCGGGTGCACAGGGCGTCGTGATTTCGCCCGGATCCGGCGAATTCACGACGCTGGGTGCACCCGATCTGCTCAGCCGCTGCGGTCCTGCATCTCCCAGGCGTGGTCGAGGGCGTGCCAGGCCACCCGGCGGGCGGCGTAGCGCCACGGCCAGCTCTTGGTCTTGAGCTCGGGCTGGGGTTGGCGGGCGGCCCGGAGGGCGTCCAGGAAGGCATCCCGCCCCCCGTCCTTCACGCCGACCTTGCCGAAGTAGGCCCCCTCGGCGTCGAGGACGTGGGCGACCATCTTGTCCCGGTCCCGACCGCCGCCCCGCGGGCCCTTGCGCAACTCGGCCCGTGCCCCGGCCGCCACCTGCTCGAACACGGTCCAGGCCGCGGCCACCAGGGTGGCCAGGCGCTCGGCCTGGGCCTTGGTCAGGGGCTGGTCGTCGGCTACGGCAGGGACGCCGGGGGCGCCGAAGTCGGTGGTGGGATTGCCCTTGACCCGCTCGACCACGTCGAACTGCTCGGCGGCCGACGTGGGGAACCGCACCCCGGCCTCCTCGGCCACCGGCCGGTAGCGGTCGGCGTAGGCGGCCAGGGCCTCGAGCGCCGCCTCCTCGGTCTTGCCGGAACGGCACCAGCCCGGCCAGTCGAGGGAGCAGGCGAACGTCTTCTTGCTGCCGACTTCCAGGTAGACGGGGGTCGCCATCGCCCAATCGTGCCCGAAACGCGCCCGGCCCCTGCGACGGTCGTCGCAGGGGCCGGACGCGCTCCCGGGAGCGGTGCGGCTACTTGCCGAAGAAGGGCAGGGCGCCGCTCAGGCCGGGGAGCCCGCTGAGCCCGGGGATGGCACCACCGGCCACGCCCGTCGGCATGCAGGCCGACAGGTCGAGCTTGGGCGCCCCGCCAGAGGCGGGCAGGCTGGACAGGGCCCCGGTGATCGAGGTGATGCACTTGCTCACGTCCATGGGCACGCAGCCGGCCACGTTGGCCAGGCCCGGGATGCTGCTCAGGCCGGGCAGGTTGCTCAGGCCGGGCAGGCTGCCGATGCCGGGGACGCCGCTGGGCAGGCCGGGCAGGTTGCCGACGGCGCCCATGGCGTTGCTCACGCACTTGGTGGCGTCGAGGGGCACGCAGGCGGAGACGTTCAGGCTGCCAATGCCGGGCACGCTGCCGGCGCTCATCCCGCTGGCCCCGCCGATGCTGCCCAGGACCGAGGCGACGCACTTGGCGACGTCGGTGGGCAGGTTGGCCGCGGCCAGCACCTGGGGGATGCAGGCTTGGATCTGGGTGGCCAGCTTCGCCGGGTCGGGGACGCCGCCGGCCGCGGGGACCAGGTTCGTGACGCAGGCGGGCAGGTTCTTGACCAGGCCGGCGACGGGGGCGGGCAGGCCGGGCAGCGACGGCAGGGTCGGCACGCCGGGCGGGGTGGGCAGCGCCGGGGCGGCGGCGGGCGACACGGCGGCGTTGGCTCCCGCCGATGCGGTCGACGACCCCGCCTTGGCCGAGGCGGCCACCGACACCGGGGGCGGGGCGGGCAGTGACGGGATCGAGGGCACGGACACCGCCGGCGGGTCGACGTGCGGGAGCGGGCCGGTGGCCTGCGGGGCCCCGCCGGTCGCACCGTCGGCGCCGGGTAGCTGGAACGGGGTGGCGGCGTTGACGGCCGTCGCCACCAGGGTCTGGGCCGGGCCGGGCAGCACGCCGGCGGCGGCGCCGGCCAGCCCGATGGTCGTCACCGCGGTGGCCGTGGCCAGGGCGGCCTTGGCCGCGGTGCCGATCCCGGCGACCTTGGCCAGCAGGCCGCTGAACACTCCTCCTGAAACGGACATCTCTCTTTCGTTCCTCCAGTTCGGTAGTCCGGCCGCCTGCGATGCAGGCCCGTGGACGTTGCTTGCTGCTGTCACCAGCAGGTCGCCCTTGTCGTTTGGATGTACTGCGGTTGGTTGGGCTGAGATGCCTCCGGCCAGCACGGCCGCCAGTGCCGGAGAGGGCACGGGCGGCGGACCGCTGACGGCGAAGCGGACCTCCTCGGCGAACTGCGCCGGGAAGGCGTCGTCTTCGTGAGGCATCTCACCGGAGAAATCGGAGGAACGGCTCAAAGGGGTACGCCCTCGAGCTCAAGTTTCCGGCGCAGGGCGCCCAGGCCTCGGCGCTGGAGGGCCTTGACCGCCCCCTCGGTCTTGCCGAGGACGCCGGCGACGGCCTCCACGGTCAGGCCCGACACCAGGCGCAGGAGCAGGACGTCGCCCTGGTCGGGGGCCAGGCCGGCGCACAGCGAGCGGACCCGGTCGGCCGACAGGCGGCGCAGGGCCTCCTCCTCCACATCGCCCCCGGCCCGCTCGGGGAGATCCTCATCCGCCCGGGGCGGCCGGCGGCCGTTGGCCCGCCGCTCGTCGGTGAGGCGGCGCTGGGCGATGGTGAAGACCCAGGACCGGAAGCCGGCCTCGTCGCCGTAGAAGGAGCGGATGCCCCGGAAGGCGCCGAGGAAGACCTCGCTGGTCAGGTCCTCGGGGTCAGATGCCCCCCGCAGGCGCAGGTAGCCGCAGACCGCCGGCGACAGGTCCCGGTACAGCCGCTCGTACGCCCACGGCTGGTCCGCCTGGGCCCCGGCGAGCACGCGTTGGAACGGCTCCTTGAACGCCATCTCGTTGCCTCATCGGCACGGCGCGGGCGACCTTGAGCCAAACAGGGATCGATCAGTAGCGGGACGCCTGCATGCGGAAGAGCTGGGCGTAGCGGCCACCGGCGGCCAGCAGCTCGTCGTGGGAGCCCTGCTCCTCGATCCGGCCGTCGTGGAGGACGACGATGAGGTCGGCCATCCGGACGGTCGAGAACCGGTGGGAGACGAGGATGGTGACCGGGCCCGAGCCGGAGCCGGAGCCCCCCGTCCCGTCCCGGCGGGACATGGCGGCGAAGGTGGCGAACACCTCGTGCTCGGCCCGGGGGTCGAGGCTGGCGGTGGGCTCGTCGAGGACGAGCAGGGCCGGCGCGGGGCGCATCAGGCCCCGGGCCAGGGCGACCCGCTGCCACTCGCCCTCGGACAGGTCGACCCCGTCCTTGAACCACCGGCCGAGCTGGGTCGACATGCCGTCGGGGAGGCGGTCGATCACCCGGTCGGCCCCGGCCTGGCGGGCCGACGCCCCCACCCGCTCCAGATCCTCGACCGCGGGCAGGTCGCCCACGCCGACCGCCTCGCTGGCCACCAGCTGGAAGTGGACGAAGTCCTGGAAGGCGGCGCCGGTGCGCTCTCGCCAGCCGTCGAGGTCGAGATCGCGCAGGTCGACCCCGTCGACCGTGACCCGGCCGGCGGTGGGGTCGTAGAAGCGGCAGAGGAGCTTGACCAGGCTGGTCTTGCCCGCCCCGTTCTCGCCCACCAGGGCGACGGTCGTGCCCGCGGGGAGGAACAGGGAGACGTCGGTCAGGACCGGGGCGTCCGTGCCCGGGTAGGTGAAGGAGACGTGGTCGAAGGCGATGCCGGTGCGGATCCGCTCCGGCGCGGGGACGGCCTGGCCCGCCGGCTTGGCCACCACGTTCGGGCGGTAGTCGAGCAGCCACAGGTAGCGCTCGCCGGTGAAGGACAGCTCGGCCAGCCAGGCCGCCTGGCGGGCCGCGCTCTGGACCTGGCCGATGGCCATGCGGGCCACCTGGACGGTGAGGGCCACGTCGCCGAAGGTGGCCCGCCGATCGAGGGCCAGCCAGCCGACGAAGCCGATGGCGCCGGCCAACCCGGCCCCGTACAGGCCGCCGGCGGTGATCCCCGCCCAGGTCCGCCGGAGCTGGTCGCGGAACAGCATCCCGTTGTAGGCCTCGGTGAGGACGCGGTGCCGCTCGATGAGGTGGGGGCCCAGGCCGAACAGGCGGATCTCCTTGGCCGGCCCCGGCTCGGTGGCCAGCTCCAGGTAGTGGCGGGCCAGCCGCTCGTCGAGGGCGACCGAGTCGTGGCGCATGAAGTGCTTGCGGTAGGCGTTGAACTGCAGGGCCACCCCGGGGGCGACGACGACCGGGAGCAGGATCAGCAGCGGGTGGACGAAGCCGAGCAGGACGACGGCGGCGGCCAGCCCGAACACGATCGACGAGAAGGAGTTGAGGTTGGTGAAGGCGAAGTAGGGGATGAAGCTGCGGTCCCGGACCAGCTTGACCTTGTCGGCGTACTCCGGGCGCTCCAGGTGCTCGAGCCCGGCGGCGGCCGAGGCCACGGCCATCAGCTTCTGCTCGACGGCCTGGCTGGTCTGCTCGCCCAGGTCCGACTGGAGCAGGGTGGACAGGTCGTCGAGCAGGGCGCCGGCCCCGGTCAGGACCAGGTACAGGACGCCGACGCCCATGGCCCGCCCCGGGTGCCCGCTCGACAGGGCATCGACGACCAGCTTGGTCACCAGCCCGGTGACGGCCCCGAACATCCCGAACAGGGCGGCGGCGCCGAACAGGGCGACGGCCTTGGCCCGGGCGGCGTCGAAGGCCAGGCCCAGGATGACCCGGTAGACCCGGACCGAGCGGGCGACGGTGGCCCGCAGCCCGGGGTTGCGGGGCGGGGTGGCCGTGGCCGCCGCCGTCATTCCAGCGACCCCGTCAGCCGGTAGTGCGACGCCTGGACCTCGTACAGCTCGGCGTACCGGCCGCCGGCGGCCACCAGCTCCTCATGGGTCCCGTCCTCGACCACCCGGCCATCGGCGAGGAGCACGATGCGCCCGGCCATGCGGACGGTCGAGAAGCGGTGGGACACCAGCAGGGTGGTCCGGCCCCGGCTGAGCTCGGCGAAGTGGCCGTACAGCTCGTTCTCGACCCGGACGTCGAGGCTGGCGGTGGGCTCGTCGAGGACGAGCAGGTCGGCGTCGCGGCCCACCTCGGCCATCATGGCCCGGGCCAGGGCCACCCGCTGCCACTCGCCGCCCGACAGGTCGACCCCGCCGAACTCCCGGGCCAGCGGCGTGTCCCACCCCTGGGGCAGGGCTTCGAGCTGGTCCAGGATGCCGACCCGGGCGGCGGCCTCGCGCAGGAGGGGCTCCTGGTCGGCCACCTCCAGGGCGCCGAAGCCCACGTTGTCGCGGGCCGGCAGCTGGTAGTGGACGAAGTCCTGGAAGATCACCGCCATCCGGCTGCGCAGGTCGACCAGGTCCAGCTCGCGGATGTCGACCCCGTCCAGGGTGATCCGGCCGCCGGTCGGGTCGTAGAACCGGCACAGCAGCTTGACCAGGGTGGTCTTGCCCGCCCCGTTCTCGCCGACCAGGGCGACCGAGGTCCCGGCCTCGATGTCCAGGTCGAGGTGGTCCAGGATCGTCCGCCGCGTCCCGGGGTAGGCGAAGGTCACGTCCTCGAAGCGGATGCCGGTGCGGGTGAGCTGGCGGGCCGGGCGGGTGCCGGCGACGTCGAGGCGGGGCTCGGCCTTGGCCAGATCCAGGACCCGCATGGCCGACGGCAGGTAGAAGCTGCTGCGGCGGGCCTGGGCCGCCTGGCGGAACAGCATGACGATGCTGGTCGACAGGCCCACGGCGGCGATGGAGGCGGCGGTGAAGCGACCGACCGACGTGTGGCCGGCGATCGTGCTGCGCAGCATGATCACGTAGGCGGCGGCCAGGCCGGCCACGGCCAGGGCGTGGAGCCACAGGACGGCCAGCAGGCCCTTGCGCCGCAGGGCCAGCATCTCCTTGATCCCGGCCAGCCAGTGGAGGGACTGGCGGGCCCGGGCCCACGGGGCGAGGCCGAAGACCCGCAGCTCCTTGCCCGGTTCGCGCATGACGGCCAGGTTGCGGTAGTAGTCGGCCCGGCGGGTGTCCTCCGAGCGCCGCCAGCGGGCCAGCCCGGTGATGGACTCGAAGCGCCAGGACGCGATCCCGCCGGGCAGGGCGGAGACGAGCACCAGCACCGGGACCCAGCCGGCGTACTCGGCCGCCACCGCGGCCATGGCCAGCAGCTGCGAGCCCGACTGGAACACCTGGGTGACGAACTGCAGGGTGTGGACCGGGCCGAACCCGATCCAGTGGGCGACCGAGAGCTCGTCGCGGAACTCGGGGTCCTCGAAGTAGGCCAGGCCGGGCAGGGCGACCGTGGCCGCCATGAGCCGGCGGGACAGGTAGGCCTCGAACCGCCGCTGCAGCCCGAACAGGACCGAGTTCTGGATGGGCCCGACGATCTGGCTGACGAACACCGCCACGGCGATGAGCACCAGGGCGCCCCGGACCTGATGGCCGGCGGGGGAGCCGCTGCCCAGGCGGATGGCCTCGGGCAGGCGGCCCAGGAACTGCCCGGTGGCCCCCACGGCCAGGGCCGGCGCGCCGCCGGCGACCACCGTGCAGGCCAGCAGGGCGGCGGCCAGCCCGGGCGACGACCGGGCCACCAGCCCGAGCCCGCGCCCGTTGGCGACCAGCTCGTCCCGCGGCGTCGGCTGTTCCACGCCGACAGCATGGCCGCTTGTGATGCGTCAGGGGGTGGGACCGACGTCCACGACCGTGATCTCGTCGTCTCCTGGGCCGGGTAGCCACAGGATGAGCCACTCGTCATCTTCACTGCGGACCGGCATGCCCCGATCGCCGCTATCTCGTCCGGACCGAGCGCGACGGGACGATGATCTTCACGCCGGCCGCGGTGGTGCCGGCGCACGTCCTGCGTCTCATGGAACGGCCGGACATCCTGGCTGCCATTCGGAACGCCCAGGAGCATCCCGAACGCCTGGTGCGCCGGGAGGTGCCGGACGGGCCGGATGTCGACTGGGAGAACCCGGACGAGAGCTGACTGACCACGCTTGGGTGGTGGCCGTGGCTACAATGGACGGCGAATCTGTCGTCGACATTGGGTGGTGACCGAGCGTGGGCAGTGCCCACGCTTTTGTTTCGCCAAGGAAGAAGGAGGAGTGAGGTGACCGACCAGCACGCGAACGAACGCGTCCGCTCGGTGGTCGGCGGTCCCCTCTCCGACCACGGGTTCGAGCTGGTGGACGTCGAGCGCCAGGGCCCGGTCCTGCGGGTGACGATCGACCGCGACGGCGGGGTCGACCTGAACGCCATCACCGAGGCCACCCGGCTGGTGAACGACCTGCTGGACGGCAACGACCTGATCGGCGACACCAGCGGCCTGGAGGTGTCGAGCCCGGGGGTCGAGCGGCCGTTGCGCACGCCGGCCCACTTCCGCCGGTTCGTGGGCACCGAGGTGGCGGTCAAGGCCAAGCCCGGCGTGGAGGGGGAGCGCCGCCTGGCCGGGATCCTGGAGGCGGCGGACGACGACGGCGTGGTGGTGGCCGGCCGGCGGCTGGCCTACGCCGACATCGAGCGGGCCCGCACCGTTTTCGTGTGGCCTGCGCCCGGCCGTCCGGCCGGCAAGGGGACATCGCAGAAGAAGAAGATGGGACGAGCATCATGACTGCTGCCAATTTCGAACTCATGGAAGCCCTCCAGGTGATCGAGCGCGAGAAGGGGGTGTCCGTCGACACCCTGCTCGAGGCCTTGGCCAACGCCCTGGTGTCGGCGTACAAGCGCATGCCCAAGGCGGCCGAGGAGGCCTTCGTCACCATCGACCCCGACACCGGGGAGATGCACGTCTACGCCCAGGAACTGGACGAGGACGGCAACGTGGTGCGGGAGTGGGAGGACACCCCGGACGACTTCGGCCGTATCGCGGCCCAGACGGCCAAGCAGGTCATCCTCCAGCGCATCCGCGAGGCCGAGCGGGAGATGAAGTACGAGGAGTACGCCGGCCGCGAGGGCGACATCGTCACCGGCATCATCCAGCAGAACGACCAGCGCTACACGCTCCTGGACCTGGGCCGGGTGGAAGCCCTGCTGCCCCAGGCCGAGCAGGTCCCCTACGAGCGCTACGAGCACGGGGCCCGGCTGAAGGCCTACATCGTGGAGGTGCGCAAGACCACCAAGGGCCCCCAGATCGTGGTCAGCCGGACCCACCCGGGGCTCATCAAGCAGCTGTTCGTGCTCGAGGTGCCCGAGATCGCCGACGGGGTGGTCGAGCTCAAGGCCGTGGCTCGCGAGCCGGGCCACCGGACCAAGATCGCCGTGTGGTCCAACGACCACAACGTCGACCCGGTGGGCGCCTGCGTGGGCGCTCGGGGGGCCCGCGTCCGCATGGTGGTCAACGAGCTGCGGGGTGAGAAGGTCGACATCGTCCCGTACTCCGAGGACCCGTCCGAGTTCGTGATGAAGGCCCTGTCGCCGGCCAAGGTCAAGGAGGTCCGGATCGACGAGGAGACCGGCACCGCCGAGGTGATCGTCCCCGACTACCAGCTGTCGCTGGCCATCGGCAAGGAGGGCCAGAACGCCCGCCTGGCCGCCCGGCTGACCGGCTGGCGGGTCGACATCAAGAGCGAGAGCCAGCTGGCCGAGGAGGAGGCGGGCTACGCCGGCGAGGAGTGGGCCGAGGGCGAGTGGGTCACCAACGACGCCGGCGAGATGGTCTGGCAACCGGCCGAGGGCGGCGAGGGCGTGTCGGCCCAGGAGTACTCGACCCCGCCGACCCCGCCGGGAGGCGAGCAGGCCGGCACCGCCGCCTCGCCGGCCCCGGCGGCGCAGGCCCAGGCCCAGGAGAGCGCATAGCGCCGGCCCGGACCTGCGTGGGGTGCCGCCGGGTGGCGCCGCCGGACCAGCTGGTCCGGGTGGTGGCCGAGCCCGGCGGCGGCCTGGCCGTGGGCCGCAACCGGCCGGGGCGGGGGGCGTGGCTGTGCGCCGGCTCGCCGGCCTGCGTCGATGCCGCGGCACGCCGCCAGGCCTTCGACCGGGCCCTGCGCACCCCGATCAGGGCCGACGCGGTGGAAGGGCTGAGGACCAGCGGTCCCAGTCGTGGGAGGATAGAGGGCTGACGGCCGGCACGGCCGCCACCAACCACGCCGGTGGGCAGCCGGCACAGAGGCAGTTCAGGCGGAGAACCGCCGCAGAAGGAAGGTACCGGCGCAAGCCGGGAAAGGACGGAAGCCGCAGTTGGCACAGAGGATTCGGGTCTACGAGCTGGGACGAGAGCTCGGGCTCACCAACAAGGAGACGCTCGACCTGTGCGACGCGCTCGGCATCGGCGTCAAGAGCCACTCCTCGAGCATCGAGGACGCCCAGGCCGACCGCGTCCGCCGCAAGGCTGACCGAGACGGCCTGCGCCGCGACGTCTCTCCCAGCGAGCCCGAGCCCGCGCCCCGCTCGCGGGGCGGCCGCCGCCCCGAGCCGGCCGTCGCCTCGCCCGGGCCCGGGCCGGTGGCCGACGCCGCCCCCGACGGCTCCGCACCGGCGGCGGCCGAGCTCCCCGACACCAGCCGGCCGGCCGACCCCGAGCACCGGCTGATCACCAGCCGCCCGGCCAGCGAGCAGGGTGAGCCCGGGTCGCCGTCCACCCCGCCGCCGGCCCGCCGCCTCCCGCCCCCGCCGTCGGTCCAGCGGCCGGCCGCGGCGGCCGCCGCCTCGGTGCCGACCACGCCGGCGTCCGCGGGGCCGCCGCCCGCCCCGCCGGCACCCCAGCCCCTGCCGGCTCGCCCGGCGGCGGCGGCGTCGGCGCCCGCCGCCTCGGCTCCCGCGGCGTCAGCCCCCGCGCCGTCGGCGCCATCAGCGCCGGCGCCAAGCCGCCCGGCTGGCCCCCCGCCGTCCAGCCGCCCCGCCCCGCCGTTGCACCTCAGCCCCCCGCAGCCCGCCGCCACCCCCCCGGCGGCCCCCGCCGCGGCCGGCCCCGGCGCCGGGCCGGGTGCCCCGCCCGCGCCTGGCGCGCCCCGTTCCGCCACCGGCCGGGCCATCCCGCCCCCGCCGGGCATGCGTCCCGGCGGCCCGCCCCGGTCGGCCAGCGGCAAGCCCATCCCGCCGCCGCCCGGCCTCGGCCCCCGCCCGTCCGCCCCGCAGGGCGGCGCCTCGCGGCCCTCGGGCTTCGGCGCCGGCGCCCGGCCCGGCGGCGGTCCCCGTCCCGGCGGCGGTGCCGGTGCCGGCGGCCAGCGCCCCGGCGGCCCGCCCCGTCCGGGCGGCGGTCCCGGTGGCGCCCGCCCCGGTGGCTTCGGCGCCCCCGGCGCCGGTGGCTTCACCCGTCCCGGCGCGCCCAGCGGCGGCCCC
>DATJHJ010000022.1:0-9968 GCA_035494015.1 Acidimicrobiales bacterium | reverse complement strand
GGCGTGGGTCAGCTCCGCCCCCTTGGCTCGACCCGTGGTGCCGGAGGTGTAGAGGACGACGGCGGTGTCGTCGGGCGACGTGGGGTGAGGGACGTCGACTGGTGTCGCGGCGGCGACCACGGCCGTGAGGTTGTCGGTGCCGGCGGGGGCAGAGAGGTCGCCCAGGTCGGCCGTGGCCACGAGGATCCGGCGAACACCGGGCGTGCGGGCGGCGGCCTCCTGGACCGCGGGGAGGAACAGGTCCCAGGCCACGACGGCGACCGACTCCGAGTCGGCCAGGTGGTAGGCCAGCTCGTCGGCGGTCAGCAGCACGTTGAGGGGGACGACCGGGTTCCCGGCGTAGTGGCAGCCGAAGTAGGCCACGGTGAACTGGGGCACGTTGGGCAGGACCAGGGCCACGTGCTCGCCCGGGCGCACGCCGAGGTCGCGCAGGGCACCGGCGAACATGCGGGCGAGGGTGTCGACGGTGGCGTAGTCCAGCTCCGTGTCGCTGGCGACCACGGCGGTCTTGGCCGGGAACGAGGCGGCGGAGCGGCGGAGGACGGAGGCGAGGTTGGTTGTCATGGCGCCGATGCTGCGCCCGCCGGCGTCCGGTGGGAAGGGCTTCGAGGCGGTTTGGGGGGTGGCCCCAGGGGTCTTTGAGGGCTGGCCCTGGTGGGTCGGGGACCGTCCCGGGGTGACCATCAGCACATGACAACCTTGACCCTCCCCACCGCCGCCCTCCGGCCCGGTCAGGTCGCCGCCGCCACCCCGGCCCGGCGCGAGCGCTACGTCGACTTCCTGCGGGTGTTCTCCCTGGCCGTGGTGATGTTCGGCCACTGGCTCATGGCCGCGGTGCAGTGGCGGGACGGTCACCTGGTGGCCGGCAACGTGCTGGAGGCGGCGCCCGCCACCCAGTGGCTCACCTGGATCTTCCAGATCATGCCGGTCTTCTTCATCGTGGGCGGCTTCTCCAACACCGCCTCGTGGACGGCGGCCACCCGGGACGCCACGCCGTACGGCACCTGGCTCGGCAGCCGCCTGGCCCGGCTGGTCCGGCCGGTCCTGGCCTTCGCCGCCGTGTGGTCGGGGGTGGTCGTCGGGTTGACCGTCGCCGGGATCGACCCCGCCGGCCTGCGGGCCCGCTCCATCGCCCAGCCGCTGTGGTTCCTGGCCGTCTACGTCGTGGTCGTCGCGGTGGCGCCGGTGATGGTGGCGGCCCAGCGGCGGTGGGGGCCGGCTGTGGTGCTGGGCCTGGCTGGGGCAGTGGCCGCCGTCGACCTGGCCCGGTGGACCTTCGGGGCCCCGCTGATCGGTTGGGCCAACCTGGGCCTGGTGTGGCTGTTCGCCCACCAGCTCGGGGTGGCGTGGCGCCAGGGGACGTTCACGCCGTGGTCGCGGGGCCGGCTGGCCGTGCTGGCCGCGGCCGGGCTCGGGGCGCTGGTCGTGCTCACCCAGCTCGCCGGCTACCCCCACTCGATGGTCGGTGGGGTGGGCGAGGCCCGCTCCAACATGTTCCCGCCGTCGCTGGCCATCGTGTCCCTGGCCACCTGGCAGTTCGCCGTCGCCCTGCTGCTGCGGCCCGCCGTCGACCGGTGGCTGGCCCGGCCCCGGGCCTGGGCCGCGGTGGTGGCGGCCAACGGCATGGCCATGACCGTCTTCCTCTGGCACCTGACCGCCCTGGTGATCGTGGCCGCCGCCACCCTGCCCACCGGTTGGATGCCCCAGCCCGCGACCGGCTCGGCGGCGTGGTGGGCGTGGCGGCCGGTGTGGTTGTTGTTGCTGGCCGCCGCCGTGGTCCCGCTGGTGGCCGCCTTCGCCCGGGTCGAGCTGCGGCGGGTCGTGCCGCCCGCCCCGTCGACCGGGCGGGCGGTGGCCGCCGCCCTGCTGGTCGCCGCCGGGATGTCGGTCCTGGCCAAGACCGGGTTCGTGAACCACGGCATGCCGTTCGGCCTGCCGGTGGCTGGCACCGGGCTGCTGGCGGTGGCGTGGGGGCTGCTACGAACGGCGTAGCCGTCGTCGCCCTCCTCGTCGTCCACAACCTGCTCACAAACCTGTGGGCGAAGGACCGCTGGTACGTCCCCGCCAACCTGGCCACCGCGGGCGTGCTCGTCGCCCTGGGTGGGCGGGTGCCGGTCGTCGGGCGCCCGCTCGATGGCATAGCGGCCGCGTTGATGGTCCTGGCCGCCGTCGGCTTGGTGGCCGTCGCCCCCGCGGCCCGGCCCGTGCTCGCCGACCGTCGCATGGAAGGCGTGGACGCCCGGGGCACGGCGTGGCGGGCCCTCGTCCGCATCCCCCTCGGCACCGTCGTCCTCGAGGAAGTGGCGTTCCGGGGCGTGCTGCCCACGCTGGTGTCGCCCCTGGCTTCCTGCGCCCTGTTCGGGCTGTGGCACGTGCTGCCGGCGGCCCGTACGCTGGAGGTCAACGGCCTGCGGCGGTCGGCGGCGGCCCTGCTCGGCGTGGTGGCAGTTACCGCGATGGTGGGCGGGGCGCTGTGGGAGCTGCGCCAGGCCACCGGTGGCGTGCTGGCGCCCGCGCTGGTCCACGTCGCCGCCAACAGCGGGGCGACCGCCGCCGCCTACTGGGCCCTGCGCGCTCCCTAAGCTGGCTGTGTGCTTCTGGCGGAGGAGTTGGTGCTGGTGGCCGTCGACGCGGACCGGGGGCGGCACGGCACTGGGGCGCGGCCGGCGTTGAACGCGTGCTTGGCCGGGCTGCTGGTGGCCGAGCTGACGCTCGACGGCGGGGACGGGCCGGTCCTGGCCGCCGCCGCCGAAGTCGCGGCGGCGCGGGGGCCGAAGACGAAGGCGATCCTGTCGCACATGGACCGGGGCTTGCGGCATCGGCTGGGCCAGGGGACCTGGGACGCGGTCGCCGCCGGGCTGGTGGCCGCCGGGATCCTGGGCCCGGCCACGGGTGGGGTGCGCCCGTCGCACCCGGTGCTGGACGAGGCGGCGCGGGACGGCGTGGTGGCCAGGCTGCGGGAGGCGGCGGCGACCACCGGCCCGCTCGACGTGCGGACCGGTCTGGTGCTGTCGATGTGCGGGCCGGCCGGCCTCCTGGAGGTGGTGGCCCCGGCGCGGGCCGGGCGGCGGGCCGCCCGGTCGCGCATCGACCACGGCCTCGACGGGACTGCGTACGAGGCGTTGGCTAAAACCGTGCGCGTCCTGCTCGTCGAGGATCAGGCCGCGGCCGCGGTCGTGGGCTGAGCGGTAGGGGCGGGTACGGGGGCGACGGTTCGGCGGGCCCGGCGGGAGGCGACGAGGACCTTGACGATCATGGCCGGCGTCAGCAGGGCGGGCGGGGGCTTGAGCAGGGCCGACACCTCGATGAAGCGACGGCACACGTCGTCCGACACCTGGGTGGCGAGGAACACCCGGGGCATGTAGCGGTTGTTGAGCAGGTCGGTCCCCGGCGGCTTCGGGCCGGTGGTGGCCGGGAGGGCGAAATCGGCACCTGTGGTCAGCATCCAGGCCGGGTTGATGGCCTTGGCGGCCCGCTTGTAGAAGGCCTTGACGAACCGGCCGTCGAGCCCGCTCGACCGGTCGAGGGCCCGACCGAGGGCCTCGGCCTGCAGGGCGGCCGTGGACATGCCCTGGCCGTACGTGGGGTTGAAGCTGCACACCGAGTCGCCCAGCAGGACCAGGCCGCCCGGCGCCCGGCGGAGGCGGTCGAGGTGGCGGCGCTGGTTCGACGGCAGGCGGTGGGTCACCACGTCGGCCAGGGGCGTGCACGTCTCCAGCACCTGGGCGATCTCGGGCGACGGGAGGCTGCGGGCGAAGGCCAGCATGCCGGCGTCGTCGGTGGGCGGACGATCGCCGTGCATGCCGGCCAGGGTGACGATCCAGCGGTCGCCCTCCAGGGGGAAGGCCACGCCCTGGCGCCCGGTGGGCGGGCCGGCCAGGACCAGGGCGAAGGCCCAGTCGCGGGGACCGTCCCAGCGCACCACCCGGCTGGAGTAGGCCACGTCGACCTTCACCTCGGACGTGGGCGGGGCCGCGTAGCCCAGCTCCTCCAGCCACCTCAGCGAGCGGCCGGCCCGCCCTGACGTGTCGACCACCAGGTCGGCGGCCAGCGTCGTCCCGTCGTCCAGGACGACTCCGGTCACCTGCCGGTTGTCGGCGGTGGCGGTCAGGCCGGTGACCCCGGCCCCGGAGCGCAGGCTGACGTTCGCCAGGGCCAGGGCCCGGCGGCGGACGTGGTGCTCCAGCAGGGCCCGGGAGGCCAGGGGGCCGGAGAAGCCGGTCGGGAAGCGGCGGCGGTAGCCGCCCTGGTACCAGAGGGCGTCGTTGCCCAGGTCCAGGTAGTGGGCGCCGTCGGCCACCAGCTCGTCGGTGAGGCCGGGGAACCAGCCTTCCAGCCGCTGGAGCCCGGCCGGGAGCAGGCCGTGGGCGTGGCGGCCCTGGGGGACACCCTTGCGATCCCGGGGTTCGCCGGTCACTTCGTCGCGCTCGACCAGGACCACGGACTCGAACCGCGACGCCAGGACGGCGGCGGCACTGAGCCCGGCCATGCTGGCGCCGACCACGACGGCGGTGCGACGGGACGGGGTGGGGGTGGTCGCTCTGGCGGTCATCGGAGCCTCCTGCTCGGGTGGGGTTCCCGGGCAGCGTCTCCTGGCCCCCTTGCCAGCGGCTTGCCGCCGACTTGCCGGCTGAGGCGGCCTAGTCCGAGGGGCGGGTCACGTCGACCGGCTCGGCGTCCGGGACGGGGACGCCGTCGGGGTCGAGCGGGTCGGGCTCGGGCGCCGACGGTGCCGCCGCGCCGGGCGAGGCGAGGCGGCGGACCCGTTGCCGAGCCGAGCGCAGCGCCTCCGGCTTCTGCGCCGGCTCGAGCTTCACCGGCGGGCGGGCTGGGCGCCCGGAGCGCCGGCGGGTCGGCCGCTCCTCGAACACCACGATGATGCCGCCCACCACGTCGCTGATGAGGTTGTAGAGCACGGCGAAGAGCACGTTCGCCCCCGTGCCCAGCAGCACGAGCACGGCGCCGCCCAGCACCGACGCCCGGACCACCGTCCCGCCCAGGAGGTGGAAGTCGTCCGAGGCGATCAGGTCACCGATGAACTTCTCGACGTTGCCGCGCACGCCGGTGGCCGTGGCCGCCGCCCACAGGACCAGCCCGGCCACCAGGATGACCAGGTACAGGGTGGCGAACAGGAGGACGGAGAACTTCAACACCGTCCACGGCTCGACTCTGCGTACGACCAGACGGACGCGCCGTCCCTGGACCACGGGGCTCCTTATCATGCCGAGTGTTGCCTCGACGGTAGTCGCTTCCGGGCTACCTACCCTCGTCAGGCCCTCCAGCTAATCCTGTCGAACTCGGCACGGACCTTCGCCCCGTGGGTCGCGTGGACGTGCTCGAGCCAGGCGATGCGCCCCGAGAGGTGGGCCCGGTCTTCGGCCGGGGCGCCGTCACGAGCCGCGTTGTGGACGATGGCCCGGAGGTTGTCGTAGTCGTGGCGGCGGACGTTTGGCCGGACGTTGACCACCAGCCCGGTGACCAGCTGCCGCTCCCCCGCCGCCCGCCGGCTGGTCTTGTCGTCCCGCAGCCGGAACCCCTCCTCGGCCACGATCGCCGCCACTAGCCGGCTGAGCTCGGGCGCCCGCCGCCACAGGCGGTGGGGGCCGGAGAAGGTGAGGTCGTCGGCGTAGCGGGTGTACCGGGCGCCAATGGCCTCCGCCAGGCCGTGGAGCCGGCGGTCGAGGCGGTAGGCGACCAGGTTGGCCATCGCCGGCGAGGTGGGCGCCCCTTGGGGCAGGTGCGGTGTGGCCAGGTGGCGGCCGAGGCGATGGTGGGCGGCGAGGTCGGGGCCCTTGGGTGCCGCCCGCCACACCGTCACCGGGACGACGTTGGTGACCAGGGCGGTCATGGTGTGGGCCACCGGCTCGGGGTAGCCGGCGGTGCGGAACAGGCCGAACACCCGCCCGGCCGGGACGGAGGCGAAGAACGACTCCAGGTCGAAGCGCAGGACGGCCGCGTGGCCGGCGTGGTGGGCGGCGTTGGTCAGAACGGACCGCTGGCGGCGGAAGCCGTGGGCCGCGTCGTGGGCCGGGATGGCGTCGAGGACGTCGCGGAGGATCCGACGCTGGAAGTGCTTGAGGACGCCCTTGGGTTCCTCGATGAGCCGGGCCCCGCCCGCCGCCTTGGGGCTCCACCGGTAGCGGTAGTGGCGCAGGGCCTCGTCGGCGACGGTCCGCTCCCACCCCCGGGCGTCGGCGAACCAGGCCAGGCTCCCGGTGTCCAGTCCCAGGAAGTCCTGCAGGTCGGCCAGGGTCGGCAGCGCGGGGACCGGCCACGGCGTAGGGCCCATGGTGGTGGGCGACGTGAACCACCGCCGGACGCTCGGCAGGGGGCGACCGGCGGCCCGGTCCCGGGCGACGGTGCCGGTGAGCTCCGGGCAGGCGGCCAGGAAGCTGGCCAGCGCAAGGGGGGCGTCGGTCGGGGCACGGGGGAAGCCGGCCCGGGCCGCGGCGGCCAGGTGGAACAGCCAGCGCCGCCGGTCGCCCAGGCACGCCTGGCCCCGGCGGGCCATGGCCGGCGGGCCCCACTCCCCGGCCAGGAACGCCCCGGCCAGGCCGGCGGCCACCGCCGCCTCCTGCTTCATGTGCTGATTCTCATGTCACGGTGCGGCCGCGGTCCCCGACCTGTCCGGTCGTGCGTGCGCGGTTCTGCCTTTGGGGGCAGGCCGGCGCAGGCGATGGGATGCGGAGGTGATGTTGCTGACCCCGGGGTAGCCCCGGAGCGATCAGGTCCCGCCTGAGGGCGGTCCTGACGTACTCGAGGTCCCGCAGCCGCACCGCTGGAGAGGCTAGCCACCGCCTTGGCACACCTCGAAGTGGATGGGATCGTCGACGGGATAGGGGTGGCACAGGCCCGCCCTGGACGCCACCGCGAGCAGGGTGGGGACGAAGTCGGCGGGGACGTCGATGGCCAGGCCCTTCTCGTGCATGGAGCTGCCGGGGGCGGCGACGGGATAGGGGTTGGCGGCCCGGTTGGCGTAGAGGGCGGCCTGCTTTTCGGTCGACCGGAAGCCGGAGGTGATCGGCACCGGCCGGCCGAGGAGCTGCTCGGCCCGGGCCAGGGCCGCCCGCATGGCCGGGGCCAGCCCCTTGGCCGACCCGCTGCCGCTGCCGCCCGCCCCGCCCCGGTCGCCGCTGCGACGGGCCCGGCCGGTGGCCTCGGCCGGGCCCAGGCGGACCCGGACCAGGGTGTCCATGCCGATGTCCTGGTAGGAGAGCAGCTCGGCCCCGTTGGCCTCGGCCAAGGCGACGGCGGCGTCCCGGCCCTCGGCGGCCCCGGCCAAGGCGGCGGCGTCGGCCGCGTTGCGGGCCCCGGCCCGGGCGGTGGCCGCCCCGCCCACCCGGGCCAGCAGGACGATGGAGACCCCGGCCAGGACCATGGCCAGGGCGACGAACGGCAGGATCGAGCCCCGCTCGGTGCGGTGATGCGTGTGCATGTGCCCCTCCCGGGGACGGTGGTCAGCTCAGGAGGGGGAAGAGGCGGAGCGTTTGGTCAATTGGGGGCCGAATAGGGCCGCGAATTGACCAAACGTGGGGTTAGTCGTCGACGGAGAGGACGGGGGCGACGGCGGCGACCGTCTGGCCCTCGTCGAGGTTCATGATGCGGACGCCGGTGGCGTCGCGGCCCTGCGAGGAGATGCTGCGGACCGGCACCCGGATGGTGACGCCGGCCGAGGTGATGACGAGGATCTCGTCCTCCAGGCCGACCATGAGGGCGGCGACGACAAACCCCCGGTTGCGGACCAGGCGGATGCCGATGACGCCCATGGTCCCCCGGCCCTTGCGGGGGTACTTGTCGAGTTTGGTGCGCTTGCCGTAGCCGGTGTCGGTGACGAGCAGGAGGTCGGCGTCGTCCCGGGTCACGTCGCAGCTCACCACTTCGTCGCCCGGGCGCAGGCGCATGCCGATCACGCCCTGGGCCGACCGGCCGGTGGGCCGGACCTCGTCCTCGGAGAACCGGATGGTGGTGCCCGAGCGGCTCACCATGAAGATGTCGTCGCTACCACCGGTCTGCAGGACCCGGACCAGCTCGTCGTCGTCACGGAGGCTGATGGCGATCAGCCCGTCCCGGCGGGACGAGTCGTACTCGGTGAAGCGGGTCTTCTTGACCGTGCCCTTGCGGGTCACGAAGAACAGGAACCGGCTGGTCTCGTAGTCCCGGGTGTCGATGATGGCCTGGATGCGCTCGTCAGGGGCCAGCGACAGCAGGTTGACGATGGCCGTGCCCCGGGCCGTGCGGTCCTTCATGGGGATCTCGTGGGCCTTCAGCCGGTACACCCGGCCGCGGTTGGAGAAGAAGAGCAGGAAGGCGTGGGCGGTGGTATGGATGATCCGCTCGACGTAGTCGTTGTCGCGCAGGCGGGCGCCGGCCACGCCCCGGCCGCCCCGCCCCTGGGTGCGGAAGGCGTCGGCCGCCACCGTCTTGATGTAGCCCGCCCGGGTCATGGTGACGACGAGCTCCTCGTCGTCGATCAGGTCCAGGATGTCGATGTCGCCCGGGTCGTAGGTGATCTCGGCTCGGCGGGGCTGGGCGTGCTTGTTCCTGATCTCGCCCATCTCGTCCTTGATGACCTGGCGCAGCCTGCCGTCGTCGGCGAGGATGGCCTCCAGCCCGGCGATGGTCTCCCGCAGCTCGGCCAGCTCGGTCTCCAGGGCGGACCGGCCCAGCCGGGTGAGGCGCACGAGCTGCATGTCCAGGATGTGGTTGGCCTGGATCTCGCTGAACTCGAAGGGGGCGTCCATCAGGCCCGTGCGGGCCGCGGCCCGGTCCTCGGAGCCCCGGATCAGGGCGATGATGGCGTCGATCATGTCGAGGGCCTTGATCAGGCCTTCGACGATGTGGGCCCGGTCCTGGGCCTTGCGCAGCCGGGACTGGGACCGCCGGGTGATGACCTCGACCTGGTGGGCGATGTAGTACGTGAGCGCCTGGGCCAGGTTCAGGGTGCGGGGCACGCCGTCGCACAGGGCGACCATGTTCACCCCGAAGTTGGTCTGCAGTGGCGTGTGCTTGAACAGGTTGTTCAGCACGACCGAGGCGTTGGCGTCCCGCTTCAGGTAGACGACCAGCTTGGTGTCCTCGCCCGACGACAGGTTCTTGATGTCGCGGATGCCCTCGATCTGGCGGGAGTCGACCAGCTCGGCCACCTTCGACGCCACCGACGACACGCTGACCTGGTAGGGCAGCTCGGTGACGTGGATCTCGGTGGTGGTCTTGCCCTCGACGATCTCCGCCTTGGCCCGCATGCGGATGGAGCCCCGGCCGGTGCGGTAGGCGTCCATGATCCCGGCCCTCCCCAGGATGTAGGCGCCGGTGGGAAAGTCCGGTCCCTTCACGAACTGCATGAGGTCGTCGGGGGTGGCTTCGGGGTGGTCGATGAGGTGGAGGGTGGCATCGATGATCTCGGCCAGGTTGTGGGGCGGGATGTTGGTGGCCATGGCCACCGCGATCCCCTGGCTCCCGTTCACCAACAGGTTGGGGAAGCGGCTGGGGAGGACGCTCGGCTCGGTGAAGTCCCCCGAGTAGTTGTCCACGAAGTCGACCGTGTCCTCGTCGATCCCCGCCAGCATCTGCATGGCCAACTGGCTGAGGCGGGACTCGGTGTAGCGCTCGGCCGCCGCTTCGAACTCGGGCGAGCCGTAGTTGCCGTGGAAGTCGATGAGCGGGTGGCGGAGGCTGAAGGGTTGGGCCATGCGGACCAGGGCGTCGTAGATGGCCTGGTTGCCGTGGGGGTGGTACTGGCCCATGACGTGGCCGGTGATGCGGGCGCACTTGACCATGGTGCGGTCGGGGCGGAAGCCCTGGTCGAACATGTCCCAGAGGATCCGGCGGTGGACCGGCTTCAGGCCGTCGCGCGCGTCGGGCAGGGCGCGGGCCGTGATGGTGGACAGCGCGTAGATGAGGTACGACTGCTCCATCTCGGTCTGGAGCTCGATGGGCTCCACGTTCCCGAACTCCAGGGGCGGCTGCTG
>DATJHJ010000021.1:0-28011 GCA_035494015.1 Acidimicrobiales bacterium | reverse complement strand
CCGCACCGGTGGCTACTGATCCTTCCGGGGGACACCCCCGGGCCCCCGGGACCGAGAAGTCCCGCCTCGCCTCCGATCCCCGAGCGTGGAAGCGGTGGGGGCCCTACGTCGCCGAACGGGCCTGGGGAACCGTACGGGAGGACTACAGCCCCGACGGCGACGTGTGGGGGTGGTTCCCCCACGACGAGGCCCGTTCCCGGGTCTACCGCTGGAACGAGGACGGCCTCGCCGCCGTGTGCGACGACGCCCAGACCCTGTGCTTCGGCTTCGCCTTCTGGAACGGGCGGGACCCGATCCTGAAGGAGCGGATCTTCGGCCTGTCGGGTGAGGAGGGCAACCACGGCGAGGACGCCAAGGAGTACTGGTGGTACCTCGACTCGACCCCGACGCACTCCTTCATGCGCTGGCGGTGGCTCTACCCGCAGGCCGAGTTCCCCTACGCCGCGCTGGTGGAGGAGAGCCAACGGCGCACCCGGTCCGAGCCGGAGTACGAGCTGGTCGACACCGGCGTCCTCGACGGCGACCGGTACTGGGACATCACCGCCGACTACGCCAAGGCCGGGCCCGACGACCTCTGCGTGCGGCTGTCGGTGCGCAACGCCGGGCCCGACGAGGCGACGATCGACGTCCTGCCCACCCTGTGGTTCCGCAACACCTGGTCCTGGGGGCTCGACGATCGTCGGCCCGTGCTCACCGGCAAGGACGGACGGGTCGTCGCCGAGCACCACGGCCTCGGGCGCATGACGCTCACCGGCGACGGCCAACCCGAGCTGCTGTTCTGCGAGAACGAGTCGAATGCCGAGCGGCTGTGGGGCGTACCCGGGTCGACCCCCTACCCCAAGGACGGCATCGCCCGCCACGTCCTGCACGGCGAACCCTCGGTCAACCCCGACGCCACGGGGACCAAGGCCGCCCTGCGCTACCGCCTGAGCGTTCCCGCCGGCCAGACCGCCGAGATCGTGCTGCGCCTGTCCACCGCCGGGGACGACCCCGCCGCGGCGGCCGACATCCTGGCCGCTCGCGCCAAGGAGGCCGACGCGTTCTACGCCGCCCTCACCCCCGCCGGCGTGTCGCCGGACGAGGCCGCGGTCATGCGCCAGGCCTTCGCTGGCATGCTGTGGTCGAAGCAGTTCTTCCACTACGACGTCGAACGCTGGCTCGACGGCGACCCCGCCGGCCCCACCCCGCCCGAGTCCCGCCGCCATGTCCGCAACGCGGACTGGCGCCACCTGAACAACGCCGACGTCATCTCCATGCCGGACAAGTGGGAGTACCCGTGGTTCGCGGCCTGGGACCTGGCCTTCCACTGCGTGGCCCTGGCCCACGTCGACCCCGACTTCGCCAAGGACCAGCTCCTGCTCATGTGCCGCGAGTGGTACATGCACCCCAACGGCCAGCTGCCGGCCTACGAGTGGAACTTCTCCGACGTCAACCCCCCCGTCCACGCCTGGGCCGCCCTGCGGGTGTTCGAGATCAGCGGCGGGACCGACTTCCACTTCCTCGAGCGCATCCTGCACAAGCTGCTCCTCAACTTCACCTGGTGGGTGAACCGCAAGGACGCGGCCGGCAACAACGTGTTCGAGGGCGGCTTCCTCGGCCTCGACAACATCGGGCCCATCGACCGGTCGGCCCAGCTGCCGGTCGACGGCCGGCTGGAGCAGTCCGACGGCACGTCGTGGATGGCGATGTACTGCCTGAACCTGCTGGAGATCGCCCTCGTCCTCACCGACCACGACCCGTCGTACGAGGACATGGCGACCAAGTTCTTCGAGCACTTCACCTACATCGCCACCGCCATCAACGACCGCGGCCTGTGGAACGAGGAGGACGGCTTCTACTACGACGTCCTGGCCCTGACCACGGGCGAGCGGGTACCGCTGCGGGTGCGGTCCATGGTCGGGCTCCTGCCCCTGTGCGCCACCACCACCCTCGGCCAGGCGACGTTGGACCGCCTGCCCTACTTCGCCGGCCACTTCCGCTGGTTCGAGCGCAACAAGCCCCAGTTCGTGGACAACGTGGTCCACGCCCACCGGTTAGGCGCCCACGAGGGCCGGCTGCTGTCGATCGTCGGCCCCGAGCGACTGGAGCGCATCCTGGCCACCATGCTCGACACCGAGGAGTTCCTCTCCCCCCACGGCCTGCGGGCCGTGGCCGCCAGTCACCGGGAGCACCCCTTCGAGACCACCATCGGCGGGATGGTGTGCAGCGTCGACTACGAGCCGGGGGAGTCGACCAGCGGCCTGTTCGGCGGGAACTCCAACTGGCGGGGCCCGATCTGGTTCCCCGTCAACTACCTGGTGGTCGAGGCCCTGCGCCGGTTCGGCCGCTACTTCGGCGACGACGTCACCGTCGAGCACCCGGCCGGCTCCGGCCACCGCCTGACCCTCGACCAGGTGGCCGACGAGCTGAGCCAGCGCCTGATCGCCATCTTCCTGGACGACGACTCGGGCCGCCGCCCCGTCTTCGGCGACATCGAGCGCTTCCAATCCGACCCCGCCCTCCACGGCATGATCCCGTTCCACGAGTACTTCCACGGCGACACCGGCAAGGGCATCGGCGCCTCCCACCAGACCGGCTGGACCGGCCTCGTCGCCGACCTCATCGCCCGCAAGGGGTCGAAGTGAGCCCCACCCCCAGCGCAGCGACCAATGTGGATGTGGACGTGGTGGTGATCGGGGCCGGGCCGGCGGGGGAGAACGTGGCCGGGCGGTGCGCCGACGGCGGCCTTTCCGTCGCCATCGTGGAGCGGGAGCTGGTCGGCGGGGAGTGCTCGTACTGGGGCTGCGTCCCGTCCAAGGCCCTGCTGCGGCCGGGCGACGTGATCGCCGCCGCCCGGCGGGTGCCGGGCGCGGCCGCGGCGGTGACCGGCCATATCGACGTCGCCGCCGCCCTGGCCCGGCGCGACTACATGACCAGCAACTGGGACGACACCGGCGCCGCGGGATGGCTGGCGGACCACAAGATCGAGCTGGTCCGGGGAGCCGGCCGGCTGGCCGGCGAGCGCGTGGTCGACGTCGACGGGCGCCGCCTCACCGCCAACGTCGCCGTGGTCCTGGCCACCGGGACGAGCGCGGCGATCCCGCCCATCCCCGGCCTGCGCGAGTCCCAACCCTGGGACAACCGGTCGGTCACGTCGGCCAAGGAGATCCCCCGGCGGCTGCTGGTCCTGGGCGGCGGGGCCATCGGGGCGGAGATGGCCCAGGCCATCCGCCGGCTGGGGTCGGAGGAGGTCACCGTCGTCGAGGCCGCCGAGCGCCTGCTGCCCAACGAGGAGCCCTTCGCCGGCGACGAGGTCCAGGCCGCCTTCGAGGCCGAGGGGATCCGGGTCGTCACCGGGGTGAAGCTGACCGCGGCGCGGCGCAACGGGGCCGTCACCGGCACGCTGGAGGACGGGCGGGAGATCGTGGCCGACGAGATCCTGGTGGCCGTGGGCCGTCGCCCGTCGACCGGCGACATCGGCCTGGACACCGTCGGCCTGCAGCCCGGCCGCTACGTCGAGGTCGACGACCAGCTGCGGGCCACCGGCGTCCCCGGGGGCTGGCTCTACGCGGTGGGCGACTGCAACGGCCGGGCCCTGCTCACCCACATGGGCAAGTACCAGGCCCGCCTGGCCGCCGACGTCATCCTGGGCAAGCCGGGCATCGCCGCCACCGCGCCCGTCCCCCGGGTCACCTTCACCGACCCCCAGGTGTGCGCGGTCGGCCCCACCGAGGCCCAGGCCCGAGCGGCGGGGATCGACGTCCGGGTCGTCACCTTCCCCACCGGCGACGTCTCCGGCGCCTACCTGCTCGGCGAAGGGGTCAAGGGCACCAGCCAGCTCGTGGTCGACCAGGCCCGCCGGGTGGTGGTCGGCGCCACCTTCACCGGCCCGGGGATGGCCGAGCTGCTCCATTCGGCCACCATCGCCATCGTCGGCGAGGTCACCCTCGACCGCCTCTGGCACGCTGTTCCCTCGTTCCCCACGGTCAGCGAAGTCTGGCTCCGCCTGTTGGAGGCTTACCCACTGTGAGTTTCGCCGGCACCCGAGGGGAGCCGCCTCCGGCGGCGCCCAGCGGCCACCGGCGATTGAGGAGGCATTCATGAAAGCGCTCACCGTCATTCCCCGCACCCCGAACAGTGC
Organism: Acidimicrobiales bacterium; assembly: GCA_035494015.1. GTDB lineage: Bacteria > Actinomycetota > Acidimicrobiia > Acidimicrobiales > AC-14 > CADCTB01. The sequence goes on along the minus strand of DATJHJ010000021.1, from coordinate 23,891 downwards.
CCGGGTCATCGACGACCATCCGGAGCCGTCGATCGACGCCGTCCCGGGCGGGCGGGGGGTCAAGGTCGACATCCTGCGGGTCGGGCTGGACGGTACGGACAAGGAGATCAACGCCGGCGAGTACGGCGGCCCGCCGCCCGGCTACGACTACCTGGTCCTCGGCCACGAGGGGTTCGGGATCATCACCGAGGTCGGCCCGAACGTGACCGAGCTCTCCCCGGGCGACTACGTGGTGTCGATCGTGCGCCAGGCGGGCGACAGCATCTACGACCAGGTCGACCTCCCCGACTTCACCACCGACGACAGCTACCACGAGCACGGGATCAACTTGGTCCACGGGTTCCTCACGGAGTCGTACGTGGAGAACGTCAACCGGCTGGTCCTGGTCCCCGGCGGCCTGCGGGAGATCGGCGTGCTGCTGGAGCCGACCACCGTGGTGGAGAAGGGGATCGCCCAGGCCTTCGAGATCCAGCGGCGGGTCAAGGTGTGGCAGCCAAGGAAGGCCGCCGTGCTGGGCGCCGGCACCATCGGCCTGCTGGCCACCATGGTCATGCGCCTGCGGGGGCTCGACGTCACCGTGTTCGGCCGCGAGCACCCGCCGTACCTCAACTCCGAGCTGGCCGAGGGCCTCGGGGCCCGCTACGTGAGCACGCAGGAGACGAGCCTGGCCGACGCCGCCGCGGCCCACGGCCCCTTCGACCTCATGTTCGAAGCCACCGGTTTCTCGCCCCTGGTCTTCGAGGCCATGGGCGTGCTCGGCCGCAACGGCGTGCTCGTCCTGTCCAGCGTCACCGGCGGCAACCGGACGTCCGAGGTCCCTTCCGACGTGCTCAATCTGGGCTTCGTCCTCGGCAACAAGGTCATGGTCGGCACGGTCAACGCCAGCCGGGCGGACTTCGAGTCCGGCGTGCGCGACCTGGCCATGGCCCAGGCCCGCTGGCCGGGCTGGCCCGCCCGGCTCATGACCCACCCGGTCCACGGCCTGGACGAGGCGCCCAAGGCCCTGGAGCTGCTCGGCGCCCCCGGGGCCATCAAGGTCTACGTCGAGGTCCGCCCACTCCCCTGAGACGACCCCGGTGGGCTATGAAGTGGGCAGCTTTCTAGCGAAGGAGACGCGGATGCCCAAGGTCGTCATCACCCACAATGTCGTCGACGTGGCCAAGTGGCTGGAGTTCAAGGCCGAGCGGGCGGACGCCATCACGGGCATGGGAGCACGCAATCCCGTGGATCACGTGGCCCAGGATGGGAGCAACACCGTTGCCATCACCGCCGAGGTCGATGACGCCACCGGCCTGATGGCCGCTCTGGCGTCGCCGCCTGCCGAACTGGGGGCGGTCATGGAAAAGCACGGCGTCCTCCCGCCGTTGGCGGTCTACGTCGAGCAGTAGCCCGTCCGCCGGCGGGGCTGGTCCGTCGGCCACGCGGAGGCCGGCGTCACCGGTTTACTGTCGCTCGTGATCTTCCGACGCCCCCGTTCGACGGCGACCGCCGCCGCGGTCCTCGCCCTCGTGCTGGGCGTGGCCTGCACGGTCAGCAAGGTCGACCCCAACGCGGCCATCACCGTGACCGGGAAGGTGCAGGGCGCCGACGGAGCCCCGCTCGGCGGGGCCAACGTCGTGCTGGTGAAGGAGGCCGACCTGGGCGAGGCGTTGGTGGGCCTGGTGGCGGCCGCGGCCACCTTGGGCACCATCTGCCTCGTCCCCGCCGCGCCGACCATCTGCGCCAAGGCCCACCGGGTCACGGCCCGGCCGGACGGGGCCTACACGATCCGCCTCACGGGACGCGACACGCAGGGGTCGGTCGGGAACGCGTCCACCTTCCACCTGGCCGCCGAGGCGGCAGGTGGCGGGCCCTCGGTCAGCGCCCGGTTCTCCATCCAGCACGACGAGGTCGCCGTCCCCGACCTCCGGCTATGGGCGCCCAAGCTCGAGCTGTCGAACAACCGGGCCGTGCGGGCGCAGTGGCCGCCGTTCGACCCGACCGCCACCGAGCGGGTGGTGTACTACAACGGGGACGGCCCCCAGTCCGCCTGGGTGGCGGAGGGTAAGGGCCAGGTGTCGATCGACCCTCGGGTGCTGGAGGACGTCCAGGGCAAGGCGGTCGTCGAGTCCGACACCAACGTCGAGAGCGGGGGGACGACCTTCCGCGTGACCCACCAGTCCGCCCGGGTCGACTACGGCCCGTACGGCGGGGGGCCCCCTTCCCGCGGCGCGCCGTGCCTTCCGGCCCCGTGCACGGTCACCGACGGCGACTTGAACCCGCCGCCGACCCCTGGGCCCGCCACCCAGGAGATCACCGTGGAGCTCGTCCCCCCCCAGGTCCCGGCGCTCGTCGTCGTCCACGGCTGCAGCGGCGACTGCAAGGTCGAGACCTCCGTCAGCGGCAACCCGTGGACACTCGCCGGCTCGAGCGTGAAGCCCTACCTGGCGGTGACCCCCCTCACCGGCCCGCCGGTGCGTTTCATCCGGGTGCGATCCTCGTCGAGCCTGGCCCAGCTGGGCGAAGTGTCCGTCTGGCCGTAGCGGGGAAGTAGCTTAACCCGGCTATGGCACGCGTCCCCTGGCCCGGCTTCGCGTTCCCGCTGGGAGCGGTCTACGACGGGCGGGGCACCAACTTCTCGCTCTACACCGACAGCGCCACCCGCGTCGAGCTGTGCCTGTTCGACGAGTCGGGCGCGGAGGAGCGGGTCCGGCTCACGGAGATCACCGCCGCCTGCTGGCACTGCTACCTGCCCGGCGTCGGCCCCGGGACCCGCTACGGCTACCGGGTCCACGGGCCGTTCGACCCGGAGCGGGGCCAGCGGTTCAACCCGTCCAAGCTCCTGCTCGACCCCTATGCCAAGGCCATCACCGGCGACGTCAACTGGGACGAAGCGGTCTACGGCTACCGCTGGGGCCACGCCGACGCCGACCTGAGCTTCAACGACGCCGACAGCAGCCCGTTCGTGCCCCGCTCGGTCGTGATCCACGACGAGTTCGACTGGGGCGACGACCACCACCCCCGCACCCCGTGGCACCACACCATGATCTACGAGGCCCACGTCCGGGGCTTCACCAAGCTCCACCCTGGCATCGCCCGCAAGCTCCGGGGGACGTACGCGGGCCTGGCCACCCCGGATGCCATCGAGCACCTCCACCTGCTCGGCGTCACCGCCATCGAGCTGTTGCCCGTCCACCACTTCCTCCACGACCAGGTGCTGGCCGACCGGGGCCTGCGCAACTACTGGGGCTACAACTCCATCGGGTACTTCGCCCCCTACAGCGGGTACTCGGCCAGCGGACGCAACGGCGAACAGGTCCAGGAGTTCAAGGCCATGGTCAAGGCCCTCCACGAAGCGGGGATCGAGGTCATCCTCGACGTGGTCTACAACCACACCGCCGAGGGCAACCAGATGGGGCCCACGTTGTCGTTCCGGGGCGTCGACAACGACGACTACTACCGGCTGGTGGCCGACAACCCCCGCTACTACATGGACTACACCGGCACCGGCAACACGCTCAACATGCGCATGCCGTACGTGCTGCACCTGCTGATGGACAGCCTGCGGTACTGGGTGACCGAGATGCACGTCGACGGGTTCCGGTTCGACCTCGCCTCCACGCTGGCACGCGAGCTGCACGACGTCGACCGGCTGTCCGGGTTCTTCGACGTGATCCAGCAGGACCCCGTCATCAACCAGGTCAAGTTGATCGCCGAGCCGTGGGACGTGGGCGAGGGGGGCTACCAGGTCGGGAACTTCCCGCCCCTGTGGTCCGAGTGGAACGGCCGCTACCGGGACACGGTGCGCGACTTCTGGCGGGGCGAGCCGGCCTCGCTGGCCGAGTTCGCCAACCGCCTCAGCGGCAGCCCCGACCTGTACCAGGGCGACCTGCGCCGCCCGTCGGCCAGCATCAACTTCGTCACCGCCCACGACGGGTTCACCCTCAACGACTTGGTCTCCTACAACGAGCGCCACAACGAGGCCAACGGCGAGGGCAACCGGGACGGCGAGAGCCACAACCGGTCGTGGAACTGCGGGGCCGAGGGCGAGACAGACGACCAAGAGGTCCGCCAGATCCGCATCCGCCAGCGGCGGAACTTCCTCAGCACCCTGTTCCTGTCCCAGGGCGTGCCCATGCTGCTCGGCGGCGACGAGATGGGCCGCACCCAGCGGGGCAACAACAACGCCTACTGCCAGGACAACGAGATCTCCTGGTACGACTGGAGCCTGCGGGACGAGAACCTGGCCCTGCTGGGCTTCACCCGCCGCCTCATGGACTTCCGAGTCGCCCACCCGGTCCTGCGCCGCCGCCGCTGGTTCCAAGGCCGGCCCATCCGCGGCTCGGGCGTCGAGGACATCGTGTGGCTCGACTGCGCGGGGACGGAGATGAGCGACCACCAGTGGCACGAGGATTTCGCTCGCTCGCTCGCCGTGTTCCTCAACGGGCGCGGCATCTCCTCGCCCGACAGCCAGGGGCGCCACATCGTCGACCAGTCCCTTCTCATGCTGTTCAACGCCCACTGGGAACCGGTGAAGTTCACCCTCCCCGGGGAGCGCTTCGGCCGGTCGTGGCGCAAGGAGATGTCGACCTCGCAGGCCGAGTGGCTCGACGACATCGAGCTGGTCCAGGCCGGTGAGTCCGTGGTGGTGGAAGCCCGCTCGCTGGTGCTGCTGAGCGAGGTCGACGGGCCGGCGGGCTAGGCGTCGGCCGGCGGCCCGGGGACAGAGGGTGTCCCGGCGGCCCGGGCCTCTTCAGCTGCCGCGCGCGCCTCGGCCATCACCTGGGCCTGGGCCTCGGCTGCTGCCGCCGCACCGCGCTGGCGTGCTTCCTCGACCATGCGGATGCTCTTCTGCCGCGCCGTCTCGACCACGGCGGCGGCCCGGGCCGATGCGTCGGCGACCACCCGGGCCGTCTCGGCCGCCGCCCGCTCCTTGGCGTCCTCCCAGTACCGGGCGACCTGGGTGCTGACGTCGGCCCGGGTCGCCGCCACCTCGCGGTCCGCGGCCAGCCGGGCCTCCTCCAGGATCTGCGCCGCTTGGGCGTGGGCCTCCTGCACGACTCGTGCCGTCTCCCCGGCGGCCGCGGCGCGGGCGTCCTCGACCGCCGCCTTCCTGACTCGCTCCGCCTCGTCCTTGACTGGGACCAAGGCGGCGTCCAGCGCTTGCTGCGCCTCCAGCCGAGCGCGCCCGAGGATCCGGCTCGCCTCTTCCGCCGCCGCCTGTGCGCTCTGCTCCCCGGCCGCGGCGACGATGGCCGCCGCTTCCTGGCGCCCTCGCTCGGCGGCCTCGGCTTCGGCCCGGGCCCGGATGGCGGCGGCCTCCCCGGTCGCCGCCGCCCGGGCCTGGTCGAGGATCCTCTCGGCCTCGGCCCGCGCTTCCCGAAGCGCGTCCTCGGACCGGCCGGCGGCTTCCGCGGCAGCGGCGTCGATGGCTCGGCGGGCCTGGTCCTCGGCCGCGGCTCGGGCTGCAGCGATGATCTGGCGCCCCTGCTCCTCGGCATCCCCCAGCCGCTGCTCCCGCTCCGCCGCAGCCTGCTCCCGGGTCCTCGCCGCATCCGCCCGGGCCTCGTCGAGGATCCGAGCCGCCTCCTCCGACGCCTCCCGTCGGGCGGCCTCTCCCGCCGCCGCGGCGGATGCCTCGGCGGCCGCCTGGCGTTCGGCTGCCGCCGCCAACAGCTCCCGCTCGAAGGCCGCCCATCCGACGGCGATCTGTTCGGCCTGCTCTTGAAGGGCGACCTTGACGAGGCGCTCCGCCTCCGCCTGCGCGGCAGCCGCCAGTCCCGCCGCCCGCTCCTCAGCCGCCTGGCGGACGTCCTGCTCGATCCGGTCACGCTCCGCGTCCACGGCGGCCGCCCTCACTCGCGCCGCCTCCTCGTCGGCCTCGGCCCGCGCGGCGAACAAGACCTGGTCGTGCAGCTCGGCCGGGCGTTGCTCAGCCTCGGCTTGGCGGCGGGCCGTCTCGGCCGCGGCGCGCTGCTCGAAGTCGGCCCAGGCCTCCTCGATGATGGACTCGGCGTCGGCATGGCCGGCGGCGACCACCGCTTCCGCTCTCGACGCCGCGTCGGCCAGAAGCTGCTCGGCCTCGGCCCGGGCCCGCGCCTTGCTGTCCTCGGCGGCCGCCCACGCCTGCTCGATTATCTGATCGGCATCGCCGTGGCCCCGCGCCCGCAGTTCGTCCGCTTGCTCCTCCGCTGCCCCCCGGAGCTGTCCCGCCTCGGCCTCCCATGCCGCCAGGCCCTCGTAGCGAATTCGGACCGCGTCCTGCTCGGCTAACCGCCGCATCCGGTCGGCATTCTCCCCCGCCTCGTGCAGTAACCGGGATGCCTCCGGGCCCGGCGGCGCCGGGACTCCCTCGCCGTTCGGTGCCTGAGGCGTCGAGCCGTCATCGGCCGCCATAGGTGTGTCCTTGTCGATCGAGTAGGGCTTCGGACGGTGCGGGGCGCACCACCACAACTACCACGCCGCCCGCCGCCTGGCCGACCGGCCCGGCCCGTCCGGCCGGCGCGACCGCGCCCCTGCCGTCGGTTCATCTACATCCGACGGATCCAGGGTTCGATCGAGCCATGTGAGAGCACTTCGGCTGGAGCAGGAGTACGATGAGTGGTGACACGGGGGTGTTTCCCTTGCCGTGTCGGACTCTGCCGCTCACGACGGCACTCTCCGGGAGCGTTGCTCCGGACCCTGGTAGCGCAGTCAGCGCCCGTGTGTAGCACTCCAGGGAAGGGCAGCCGATGACGGTCACCGAGTTCTCGCGGCCGACTGTTTCAAGCGCGGCGCTGGGCGCCTTCGTCTCCGCCGACGGCGGGGCCGCGGTCGTCACGCTCCGTGGAGCGGCCGACCTCTCCGCTCCCCCCATGGTCGTTGAGGTACCCGCGCCCATGATCGCTGAGTCCGACGCGGTAGCTCCGTGGCGCTAGCCGGTACCGAAAGGAGTTCTATGTACATCGGCCTCGGAACGATCCTCGTGATCGTTCTCATCGTCATTCTTGTCAGGGCGCTCTGAAACTAATCGCTCAAACTCTCGCTCCGAACGTGAGCGACGCGCGCGTCCGCATCATGCGAGGCGCACTACAAGGGAAGAAGGAAGCCCCATGGGCATCGTCGTCAGCATGTTGATGATCACAGCGGGCGCAATCATGCGCTTTGCGGTCACGGTAAAAGGCAACGGCTTCAACGTCGGCACGGCAGGGATGGTGCTGATGATCGTCGGCATCATCGGTGCAGTCCTATCGATCGCGTTCTGGGCGAGCTGGGGTGGCTTCGGAAGGACCGGACGACGGGCGGCAATAGTCGGGACCAGCGAGACGGTCGTCCGCGAGCGCGACGTCATATAGAGGGTCGCTGCCGGAGTCACGACCTCCGTCGAGCCACGACAGGACGACCGCCTCAATGAGTGGGACTGAACACAACTCGGCGTCGACACGCGACGGACCCGACGCCGAGCCGCGCCGCGGCCCGTGGGCGACACGGTGGCAGGGACACCCTGCCGTTCGCGCCGAGGAGCAGCTCACAAGCGGCGAACGAGCCGCCGACCACCTGCGCAACGGCATGGGACCGTTCATCCTGTTGAACCTGCTGCTGTTGAACGAGCCCATGCTCTTGCATCTCCACGAGGACGCCAGCCCTCCCGTCATCGGCGATTCGGCCGAGCCCGACGGCCTGGTCCACGACTTCGACGTGGTCGATCTCCAGTCCTTGGTGCGGCTCGGGCGGCCCAAAGGGATCCAGCCATGACCTCGACCGCCACAGCACGCCGGGGAGCGCGACGCAGCGCCACGCGGGCGGCCCGTAGCGTCTGGATGGCGAGACTGGGCCGTCTCGGGCTGGGTGCCCGGGGCGTGCTCTACATCCTCTTGGCCTATCTGGCCGCCAAAGTCGCGTTCGGCCAGTCCAACGGCACGACCGACAAGCAGGGGGCGCTGCAGACCGTCGTCCGCCAGCCCTCTGGGCACATCCTGCTGGCGGGGCTGGCAGTCGGCTTCGGGGCCTACGCCGTGTGGAAGCTGATGATCGCGGCCATGGGTGGGGCGACCTGGGCCGGGTCGGACAAGACGAGCAAGCGGGTGATCGCGCTGGCAAGCGGCGTGTCCTACGGCTTCTTCTGCGCCAGCACCATCGCGCTGGCCCTGGGCTCATCGGGATCGGCGGGTGGGGACCAGTCCCCGGTCGACTTGACCAGCAGGATCATGGCGCACAGCTTCGGCCGGGCCATGGTCGGCCTCTTCGGAGCCGCAGTGGTCGTTACCGGCGCCGCGCTGGCGTGGCGGGCCCTGTCGGGCAAGCGGGAGGTCACGCTCCGCCTCGTCAGTCGCTCCGTTCGCCGCCGCATCGACACCCTTGCCAAGGTGGGACTGACCGCCCGTGCGCTGATCATCGCCGCCGCAGGTGTCTTCGTCCTCCAGGCTGCGCTCGCCTTCGACCCCAACAAGGCCAAGGGCCTCGACGGCATCCTCAAGGCCTTTGCCCACACGCCCATGGGCCCGTGGCTGCTCGTCCTGGTGGCGGGCGGGGTGTTGGCCTTCGGCGTCTACTCCCTGGCCGCGGCCAGGTACGCGGAGATGTGACACCCATTCCGAGGCTGCCCCCTCGCCCGGCACGCCTCCGGAGCCCTGGCAGCGAGGTGTGCGGCGTCCCGTCGTGGTCAGGCGGGGTTTCTGAGGGGTGGATGCAGCTCATTCGCCCTCACACGGCAGCCGTCGCCCGACCCGCTTGGGTCCGGCGCCACTCACGGCGAAGCCGGCGGCGCTCAGTTTCGTCCTTGCCCCCCCAGATGCCGTCCTCTTGATTGGTCTCGATGGCGAAGTTCAGGCAGGCGCACTGCACCGGGCAGGCTCTACAGAAAGCCTTGGCCGCCTGGAGCTGAGCGAGAGCGGGCCCGCTGTTCCCGTTCGGGAAAAAGAGGTTGGCGTCGACGCTGCGGCATGCGGCCAGGGCCCGCCAGTCATCCTCTACAGCGGCGATAGGGTTGCTATGAACGGCCATCGATCTCTCCTTCGTTCTGCGTTGCGATGCGGCGTCGCCGCAGTGGTCGAACGAGAGGCTGCGTTGTCTGCCAACTCGGGACCTCCCAGCGCGTCGTCCACGGGGGCGTCGCCGGGGTCCGGGGCAACAGCTGCTTGTCGGATGGCGCACGCGGACGAGCGCGCGCTATCGAACACCAAATCTTATCCGGCCGCCGGTTCATTGGGGCGAGATTTCACCGCCGATGAGACGCTCCGCATGGGAGATCGGGCGACGCCGAGCTCCTCGGCGCCCCGGCGGGCCCCGTGACACCATCGGTGGAGAACGCAAGGCTGTCGCCGGGCGCGAGGACGAGCTTGGGCGTGAGCTTGCGCCTCGGCGGATCACCGCATCGTTTGCCATGTCGGATGGATGGGAAGGTGCGCGTCGTCGCGGCCGTGGGCTGGGCTGCCCGGGACCGGTCCCCGGGGGCGGGTTGAACCGCAGCCCGCTCCTGGCCGCGACGCCGTGAGGAAGGGCCCGCCCCGTCTGGGCGGTCGACGCGAGCGGGTCGCGGCGATCTCGGCAGGTACGACTCGATTTAAGTTCAAACCCCCGCTGGCGTCCCCAGCGCCGTCGGCGCCACCCTCTCGTCGATCGTCAGTGCCCCGTCGTCGAGCAGAGTCCAGCTCCCGTCCGCCGAGAGATGGGCATACCCCACGAAGACCGGCTGGAGTTCCCCACGGCTGGTACGCAGCTGGTCGAACGTCGGACGAAGCAACACGTGCGAACGGAGACCACCGATGAGGGCGGCGAGCTGCAGGGGTGCGACGACGTCGATCACGATGGCGTCAGCAGCGGTTGACAATGCCGCGGCATGGACGAGGGTCGGATCGGTTGAGGAAATCGCGATGACGTGGACAGGTCCATCGAAGATGCGCTGCAGATCCTGGAGACGGTCACGACGGATATCGAGCGGAGCGACGCGGACGACACGTGCTGGCCTGCGCAGGCGGCTCTCCTCCGCGAAAGGGACGTCCGCACGGTACCCGGTTCGCGCCCCGGCATAGGGTGTTGGGATGAGCAGCGACCGAGCGCTCGACCGCACCGACACCGACGTTGTCGTGGACAGACGATGGAGCCACCTATCGACCGACCAGCTCCTCGATCGCCTGGAGTGGGGGTACGGCGAGACGGGCGGGTTCGAGCCCGAGCTCGTGTGGGAGCTAGCCCGACGAGTGCCTCAGGAAGGCTAGAACGGCCACGCCGTGTCTCTGCACTCATCGACGCGCCTGGGCGTTGCGTTCGCCGCCGCCGGTGTTCGCCCGTAGACTGCCTCGGTGGTCATGACGGCTCCCGGGGCTATAGCTCAGTCGGTTAGAGCGCACCCCTGATAAGGGTGAGGTCGCTGGTTCGATTCCAGCTAGCCCCACACAAGTGAGGGCCATCCGCCGGGGCGTGCTCGCCCTCGTGCTGGCCGGCATCGCCGGCGCCGCGGTGCGGCTGCGCCGGGGTGGGCCCGTCCCGCTCCAGCAGGGGGGCTGGCGCGAGCTCACCGGCCCGGAACTGAAGTAGCGGTGCGGGCCGCGGTGGTCGGGGCGGGGGCGGTCGGAGCGCGGGCCGCCCGCCAGCTGTTGTTCCTCGGCGAGACCGAGCGGGTCGCCATCCTCGACTCCCATCGGGGGCGGCTGGAGGCCGTCGTGGCGTCCCTCGGGCCGCCGGCGACGGCAGCGGCGGACCTGCGCGACGCTGTCCGGGAGGCCGACGTGGTCATCATCGCCACGCCGGCCGGCCACCGAGGCGCGGCCGAGGCCGCCATCGACGCGGGCGCGTCGGTGGTGTCGGTGTCCGACGACGTGGACGACGTCCGGGCCCTGCTGGGCATGGACGCCGAGGCCCGTGAGCGCAACCGGCACATCGTCGTCGGGGCCGGGTTCGCGCCCGGCCTGTCCTGCCTGCTCGCCGCCCACGCCGCCCGCAGCTTCGAGGAGGTCGTGGAGATCCACGTGGCCAAGGTGGGAACCGGCGGCCCGGCGTGCGCCCGGCAACACCACGTCGCCCTCCAGGGCCCGGCCGTCGAGAGCGCCAACGGGACCTGGCAGCGGCGGCGGGGCCAGTCAGGGCGGGCGTTGATCTGGTTCCCCGACCCGATCGGCGGGGTCGACTGCTACCGCGCCGCCCTGCCCGAGCCGGTGATCCTGGCCGAGGCCTTCCCCAATGCCGCCCGCATCACCGCCCGGGTGGGGGCGAACCGGCGGGACCGGCTGACCGCCCACCTGCCCATGCTCCGCCGCCCCCATCCGGAGGGGACGTTGGGCGCGTTGCGGGTCGAGGTCCGGGGCCGGCAGGGTCAGGTCCAGGCCGACCGGGTCCTCGGTGCGGTCGACCGGCCGGCGGTGGCGGCCGGAGCGGTGGCGGCTATGGCCGCCCGATGGGCCGCCGACGGCCGCTTGACCAGGACGGGCGCGGCCGGGTTGGCCTCACTGGCCGACCCCGGCCCCTTCCTCGCCGCCCTGGCCGACCGGGGCGTCAAGGCCGCCATCTTCGAAGGGGCGGGCGCCTCAGCGCACCAAGCGTGAAAGGCGGCGGTCGGCCAGGATCTTGCCGCCCGTCTGGCAGGCCGGGCAGTACGTGACCTCGTAGGACTCGTACGACACTCGCCGCAGCTCGGTCCCGCACACCGGGCAGGGCGTGCCCGAGCGACCGTGCACGACCCAGTGGTCGCCCACCTTGGTCGGCAGCCCGCCGGTCCGACGCCGCTCGACTTCCAGTCCCTCGGTGAGCACGGCGCGCACCCCGTCGACCAACGCCCGGCGTTGTTCCCTATCGAGCGAGCCCAAGGACGCGTAGGGCGACAGCCGGGCGCGGTGCAGGCTGTCGTCGGTGTAGCCCCGGCCGATCCCGGCCACGACGGACTGTTGGCGCAGCATGGTGTGGATGCGGCGCCCGTCGGTGCCGGTCATGACCAGCTCCTCGAACGCCTCGGAAAACGGCTCCGGGCCCAGGCCGGCCAGCGGGCCTTCGTCGCCCGGCGCCAGCACCCACCAGCCGGCTTTGCGCTCGGTGCCGAACTCCTTGACCAGCACCGCCGGGCGGTCGTCGCCGAAGCGGAACCGGACCACGCCGAACTTCGGCCGGGTCGACTTCGGGGGGTCCTCCACGTCCACCCGGCCGCCCTGCGACAGGTGCACGAGGATGCGCGGCCCGTCGAAGTCGAGGACCAGGTACTTCCCCCGTCGGCCCACGGACGCCAGCGCCCGCCCGGCCAGGCTCTCCGGCGCCGGGGCGAACGTCTTCAGGGCCGAGAACTGCAGGGCGACGGCCGAGTGGAACGGGGCCCCGCCGACGGCGACCTCCAGCCGCTCGGCCAGGGCCTGCATCTCGGGCATCTCGGGCACCCCGCCAGGGTAGGCGGCCCCACCGACGTCCGAGCTACGGCTGGGCCGGGATCTCGCCCTTGCGGGCCGCCGTCTGGCGCTCCAGCTCGGCGTTCAGCTCCCCGCCGAGGACGATGGCCAGGGCGGTGAGGTACAGCCAGAACAGCAGGACGACCACGCCGGCCAGGGCCCCGTAGGTCTGGGCGTACTTGCCGAAGCTGGCCACGTAGATGGAGAACCCGAGGGAGGCGACCAGCCAGATGGCGGCGGCGAGGATGCCGCCCGGGCTGACCCACACCCACCTCGGCGAGTCCCGGTTGGGGCCCAAGTAGTAAATGGTGGCGAACAGGCCGATGAGGGCGACCAGGCCGAGCACCCAGCGGACGACGGTCCACAGCAGGACGAAGGCGCTCCCGAAGGGCAGGTTGTCCCGCAGGGCGTTGCCGAGGGGAGCCCCGAAGACGATGAGGGCGGTGGCCACGCCGCCCAGGACGAGCATGGCGGCCAGCAGCTCGAAGGCCACCAGGCGCTTCTTGACGAACGTGCGGTCGGACTCGACGTCGTAGGCCACGTCGAGCCCCAGCTGCATCCCGACCATGCCGGCCGACGCGCTCCACAGGGCCACGGCGACGCCGGCGAGGGTGGCCAGGAGGGACGCGCCTCCCGACTGGTCGGCGGAGTTCCTCACCGCGTCGACCAGGAGCTGGCCGGACCCGCCGGGCATGGCCGAGGTGATCTTGCCGGTGATCGACTCGACGGTGGTGGGGGTGACGTCGATCAGCCCCAGCACGCCCACCGCGGCGACCAGGGCGGGGAACACGGCGAGGAACCAGTAGAAGGCCATGCCGGCGCCGGTCAGGGTGGCCCGGTCCTCCTTGAACTCCTTCGCCGCCCGCTTGATGCTGGCCTTCCAGTCGGGCGGCGGCAGCTCGAGGGGCGAATCGGGACCCGGCCCCTCCCCGGTTTGCGGGGGTATCGGCTCCTCCTCGCCCGGGGCCGGCCCGGGGTCGACACCGGCACGCGCGGGGGGGAACTGCGGCTCGGGCCGGGCGAGGACGGCGCGGGAGGTGAGGTCGACCGGCGAGCTGGTGGCCGGGATGACCTTGTTCCACCTACGCCGGCTGCGACTGACGGCGACCGCCCCGGCGACCGCCCAGGCCAGGGCAGGGACGATCACACGGCTCAGCCGACCTGGCACCGACGTGGCCGCCTACGTCACCGGGGCGGCCGTCCGCGCCGCCCGTCGGGTCGTCTGTTTCACCGCGGTGCCGGATTGCTTGGCGGTGACCTTGACCGCCCGGGCCGACTGCTCCGCCGTCCCCTTGACCGTCCGGGCCGACCGCTTCGCCGTGCCCTTGACGTCCTCGGCGCGGCCCTGGGCCTCCTGCTTGACCTGGTCGGCGGCGGAGGTAACCACCGCCTTGGCCTGCTCGGCCCGCCGCTCGGCGATGGGCTTGAGCTCCTCGGCGGCGGTGCGCCCGGCCTCGATGGCCTGCTCGCGCAGCGGGGCCAGCTTCTCCTTGATGCGCTCGCCGGCCGGCGTTCCCATCAGGCGGGCCCCGGCCACGACCGCCACCGCAGTGCCGAAGATGGCGGCCCGCGGCCGCTGGCGCACGACCCGCTGGGCGTCCTGGAGCAGCCCCTGCGAGCCCCGCTCCTCGATGCCCTCGGCCACCGCCTGCAGCTCGTGGCCGGCCCGCCCGACCAGGTCCCCCAGCGGGCCGGCCTGGTCGACATTGCCGCGGGCCAGGGCCAGGGCCTGCCCGGCGGTGCGGTGCAGGGTCTCGGCCAGCTGGGCCAGCTGGGCCTCGGCCTGGGTCTCGAGCTCGGAACGGGTGGTGTCGACGAGATCGCGAGCTTCGTCGGCGGCCACGGAGACCACCTCGGCGCCCTCCTCCTTGGCCAGCCCGACGACCGCAACAGCCTCCTCCTTGGCTGCGGTCACCACCCCTGCGGCCTCGTCCTTGGCGGTCGCAGCCACCTCGGCCGCCTCGTCCTTGGCCGTGGCCGCCACGTCCGCGGCCTCGTCCTTGGCGGTCGCCGCCACCTCGGCGGCCTCCTCCGTGGCCGTCGACGCCACCTCGGCGGCGCGACCGTTCGAGGTCGACGTCGACCCGTTGCTCCCGCCCCCGTAGTAGGCGTAGAGCCGTTCCTCCGTGTCCTCGGTGACCTCGTTGTCCAGCGCGTTCAGGTGCAGCGGGGCGCCGATCACCTTGTCGCGGGGGTAGTCGACCCGGACGCCGCCGGAGGCCGGCGATGCCTCGGCCAGGGGCACGAGGGCGAGGGTGCTCGGCCCGATCCGCACCGCGGCCCACTCCGGGGCCCGGGTGGCGTTGTCCAGGTAGACCCCCTCGATGACGCCGATGCCCTCCCCACGAGCGTCGATGAGGGTCTGCCCCTGCAGATCCTGCGGGTTCGGCACCGTCAGCTGGGTCACGCGATTCCTCCTCGGACGTCCGTCACCTTGCACAGATCCCCAGCCGGGCCGGATCTCATGCGCGCTGGTTCAGATGGCGGCGAGGGCCAGTCCGGCGGCGGCGGCCGCCGCGCAGGTCACCAGTGTCCCGAAGCCGTTCCGCAGGGCCTCGTCGACCGCGCCCTCCTCCAGGAGGCGGATGGTCTCGAAGCTGAAGGTGGAGAACGTGGTGTACGCCCCGCAGAACCCCGTCCCCAGCACGACGCGAGGTGTCCTCGGGAAGGCGTGGTAGAGCGACAGGCCGGTGAGCAGGCCCAGCAGCAGGGACCCGGTGACGTTGATCACGAACGTGCCCCAGGGGAACGCGCCCTCGACGCGGTCGGACACGAACCCGTCGACCAGGTAGCGGACCGGGGCACCGACCGCGCCGGCGCCGACGAACGCGACCCAGGCCAGGGGGCTCATTTCCTCCCCTTGGGCCGCCCGACGTACTTGACGACCTCGACATCGTCGAGGATGACCAAGCCCTCCTCGATGAGCTCGTCGAGCTGGGGGAGGAAGGCCTGGATGGCCTCGTCCCGGTCGACGATCACGATGGCCATGGGCAGATCGTCCGACAGCGACAGGATCCGGGTGGTGTGGATGTGGTTGGAGGCTCCGTAGCCCTCGACGCCGCGGAACACCGACGCCCCGGCCAGGCCGGCCCGGTGGGCTCGCTGCACGATCTCCGTGGCCAGCGGGGTGTGGCCATGGCGATCGGATTCGCCGATGAAGATCGTGAGCCGCTTCTGGTGACCGTCGAGCCTCATCGCCTGCCTCCTCTGGACGACACCGGCAGCCTCCGGCCGGCCCAGATGCCGGCCCAGGCCATGGCGAATCCTCCCACCAGGCTGGCCCCGGAGTAGAGGACGGCCAGAACCGCACGGCCGTCCTTCGCCAGCAGGACCGTCTCGACCGCGAAGGTCGAGTAGGTCGTGTAGGCCCCCAGGAAGCCGGTGGCGGCGAAGGGCCGGAGGTAGCGGCTCGGCGGGAAGCGCTCGAGCACGAGGGCCAGGAGCAGCCCGAGGGCGAAGCTGCCCGAGAGGTTGGTCCAGAACGTGGCCCAGGGAAAGGTGCCGGGCGACACGTGGACCAGTAGGGCCACCCCGTAGCGGGCCGGCGCACCGAGGCCACCTCCGAGGGCGATGGCGCCCAGCACCCGCAGCTCTGTTCTCGCGCCACCCATCGGCCGCCGTGGAGGCTAGCGGGCGACGGGAAACCGCTTCGACTCTACGGAAGGTGTCCCGGTAGGGTTCGTCCGACCGAAGGGGGTTCGAACGCATGAGCGCGGCGATGTCGGAGGAGCCTGGCGGACCGGCGGAGGTGGAGGTGGAGGTGAGCCTGGCGGACCGCCGTGAGATCGTTCGCCGGGCCAACCTGCTGTGCCGGCGGTCCGAGCCCCACGCCCACGAGATCCCGTGCCCGGGCCACCTCCAGGAGGCGCAGCGCCAGCTCTTCGGGCAGCCCGCCTGACCACATCTTCACCGGATTGTGACAGGGCGGCGCGCCCGCCGTTCATGATCGAGGGAGAAGATAACGCCATGCACGTTCGGGTCGGCTGCGAGTTCGCCTACCGGGCCCCCGGCCCCGTCCCCACCATCTGGCAGGTTCGCCCCCGCCAGGACGGGCCCCATTGGCTGCTTTCGTCGAGCTGGACGACCGCCCCCGCCCTGCCGGTGTCGACCTACCTGGACGCCTACGGCAACGTCTGCGACCGGCTCAGCCTCGCGGCGGGGGCGAACGTCCTGCGCTACGACGCCACCGTCGAGGTGTCGGCCGCCGTCGACCCGGCGGACAAGGACGCCCGCCAGCTGCCGATCGAGGAGTTGCCCGACGAGACGCTGGTCTACCTGCTACCCAGCCGGTTTTGCCTGTCCGACCTGCTCCACGACCAGGCGTGGGAGCTGTTCGGCGCCGTCGAACCGGGCTGGGCCCGGGTCCAGGCCGTGGCCGACTGGGTCCACGAGAACGTCCGCTTCCAACCGGGGGCCAGCACGCCGACCACCACGGCTGTCGACGTGTGGCAGAGCCGGACCGGCGTGTGCCGCGACTTCGCCCAGCTTGGGCTGACGTTCTGCCGCAGCCTCAACATCCCCGCCCGGTACGTGTTCGGGTACCTGCCCGACATCGGCGTGCCCCGGACGGACGCCCCGATGGACTTCTGCGCCTGGTTCGAAGCCTGGCTGGGAGACCGTTGGTGGACGCTCGACCCCCGCAACAACGTCCCCCGCACGGGGCGGGTGGTCATCGGCCGGGGACGGGACGCCCTCGACGTGGCCATGGTCACGACGTACGGCGGGGCGGTGCTCGAGTCGATGGTCGTCTGGGCCGAGCAGGCCTGAAATCGGGAATTGCTCCGGGCCGCCAGTTGTTTCCCCGGTCGGCCCGACCGCGGGAGGGTCGGGCCGGAGAGACCGAAGGAGGTGTCGCAGAGATGCTGATGCGATTCGATCCGTTCCGGGACTTCGAGCGGTGGGCCCAGCAGCTAGCCGGCGGCTCCAATTCCCGGATCATGGCCATGGACGCCTACCGGCAGGGCGACCACTGGGTCGCCACGTTCGACCTGCCGGGCGCCGACCCCGCGTCGATCGACGTGACCGTCGAGAACAACGTCCTGACCGTCAAGGCCGAGCGCTCGTGGCCCGCCCCGGACGGCGAGCAGGTGCTCGTGGCCGAGCGGCCCCAGGGCGTGTTCAGTCGCCAGCTCCTGCTGGGGGAGGGGTTGGACGCCGAGCACGTGGAAGCGACGTACGACGCCGGTGTGCTGACCGTACGCCTGCCCGTGGCCGAGCAGGCCAAGCCCCGCCGGGTGGCCATCACCACCGGCGGTGGCCAGCAGGCCATCGGTGCCGGCGAGGGCGGCGGCGAGGGCAAAGCCAGCCAGGCTGCCTGAGCCCACCTCCGCGGATGCGCGCCCCTACCCGGCCCGCCGCCCGTCGGCGAGCCCGCACCCAGTTCTGGCCGTGGTGGCTGCCGCCGCTGCGGCCCATTTGAGTCCCGTCTCCAGGAGGTGAGTCGAGCCATGAGCCTGAAGAAGAAGGCAACCCTCGCCGTCGCCACCGCGGCGGCGGTCCTGGTCGTGGTCGCCGCCGGCGCCTTCGCCTGCACCAACCTGGCCACGCTCAACCTGTCGAGCACGGCTGGGAAGGCGGGCGACACGGTCACCGTGACCGGGACGTCGTTCGCCGTCGCCCGCGACGGTGGCCCGAGCCTGCCCGTCGTCCTGCACTGGAACGGCGTGGACGGCGCCGTGCTGGCCCAGGCCGTCCCCGACTCGGCCGGCAACATCTCGGCCACGTTCACCGTGCCGGACGGCCTGCCGGGCTACTACGTCCTGGTCGCCACCCAGCGTGACGCCAAGGGGGTCGACACGTACGGCACCCCGGCCCGGGCGTCGTACCAGATCCTCGGGCCCAACGGGCAGTCGGTCGTGAAGCCGGCGATCGCCCCTGACGCGGGCGCCCCCGTCCCTGCGGGGTCGAGCTCCACGGGCATCGTCGCCCTGACCGCCGCCCTCGGCCTGATCGGGCTGGGCCTGTTCGGTGCCGGGTTCGTTTCCCTGATCCGCCCGACCCGCGCCGCCCCCACTCCGGCCCGGGCAGGCGGCACCCGCAGCTGATCTACTCCGTCGCCAAGTGAGCAGATTTGTACCGTAGCGGTACATTTCTGCTCACTTGCGTCGTGCCAGCTCGGCCCCCCGCTCCGGCGAGCGGACGTGCCCCGCTCGCTTGGCCAGCAGGGGGCCGGCGAGGGCAGTGAGCAGGACGTAGGCGGCGGCGAGGGCGCCCAGCTCGGCGCCGTGGGCCGTGGTCGCCCCCAGGCTGGCGATGACGATGGAGAACTCCCCCCGAGCGACCAGGGCGCTACCGGCCCGGATGCGCCCGCCGCGCTCGACGCCCTGGCGCCCGGCGGCCACCCAGCCCGAGCCCAGCTTGGTGGCCGTGGTGACCAGCGCCAGCAGGGCGGCGGGCACGGCGACGTCGAACAGCGAGCCGGCGCGGATCTGGAACGAGAAGAACAGGAAGAAGGTGGCGGCGAACAGGTCGCGCAGTGGCCCCACCAGCGCGCCGACCCGCCGCTGGACCGGGCCCGAGACGGCCAGCCCGACCAGGAACGCCCCGATGGCCGCCGACACCTGCAGGCGCTCGGCCAGCCCGCCGACCAGCAGGGTGAGCCCGAAGACCGACAGCAGCAGCGACTCGTCCGAGCCGCCGGCCAGGGCCCGGCTGAGGACGTGACCCCACCGCACGGCCACGACCAGGATGACCAGGGCGGCGCCGACCGCGATCCCGACCGTGCCCAGCGTGGCCAGGGTCCCGGTGCCGACGACCAGTGCCGCCGCCACCGGGAGGTAGACGGCCATGGCCAGATCCTCGATCACGAGCAGGTCGAGGACGGCCGGGGTCTCGGGGTTCCCCAACCGACCGAGATCGCTCAGTACCTTCGCCGTGACCCCTGAGGAACTGACCCAGCAGACGCCACCCAGCAGCACCGCCGGAACCAGGCCCCAACCGAGCAGCCACGCCGCCACCACGCCCGGGAGGGCGTTGGCCGCGGCGTCGACGGCCCCGGGGACGGCCCCCGTGCGCAGCCCGCGGCGCAGTTCGTCCCCGGAGTACTCCAGGCCGAGGGCCAGCAGCAGGAGCAGGACGCCGATGTGGGCGCCCAGGGAGATGAACTGGTGGCTCAGCGCCAGCGGCGCCACCCCGCCCTCGCCCACGGCCAGGCCGGCGAGCAGGAAGAAGGGGATGGCGGTCATCCCCCAGCGGGCCGCCAGCCGGGACAGCAGGGCCAGGCCGAGGGCGACGGCCCCGAGCTCGACGAGGACGACCGAACCCTCGGCCGGGGCCGCCGCCAGCAGTGGGATCACACCGGCTCAGGCGGTGGGGCCGGGGCGGGCGATTCCCGCCCGCTGCGCTCGCTGCGGCGGACGAGGACCAGGCCGATCACCAGCACCATGACGACGGCGGCGTTGATGGCCAGCTCGATCTCCCCGTTGCGGAAGTCGGGATCGGTACCGCTCGCACCCAGGGACGACTTGGCCCCCACGGTGAGGATGTGCCGGACGGCGGAGATGGTCCCGATGATGAGGAAGGGCTTGAGCTGGAGGCCGGCGTCGTCGAAATGCGCCATGACGGTCCGCAGCATCTCCATGACGATGATCACGAACAGGACGCCGTTGACCAGGGCGGTGACCCGTTCGGGAAAGGAGGCGTGGCCGCGGAAGAAGTCGGCGGCGGAATGCAGCAGGACGATGCCGCTGATCGCCACCAGCATCAAGCTCACCGCGTAGTGCATTCCGTCCTCGACCGAGGCCAGGGCGCCGAGGGTCCGGTGGCCCTTGCCCTTCCCTCGCCGGCGAGCGGCGACGTGGCGGATCCGCCCGCTTCCGTGCGACAGGGGCGCGTTCACATCACGCCGCCGAGGGGGCGAGGCCGGCATCGTGCAGGCGCTGGCCGACCGTCGCCGGGATGGTGATGTGCCAGCCGCCGGCGGCCAGGTCCGAGCGGGCCAGGGCGACCTCGCCGCCGTCGACGCCGCCGTAGGAGAAGCGGAACAGCCATCGCGACCCCTGGTCCGTCACCTCCTCCACCGTCTTTGACCCCTGCCGGTCGACGGCCCCCAGGTCGAGCCAGCCGCCGTCGCTCCCCGACACCTCCACGTTGACCTGGTACACGGTGGGGTTGTCGATGGTCAGGCGGGCGACCGGGGACTCGGTCCGGAACCACGGTGCGACGGCGACGGCGAGAGCGGCAACGGCGGCGACGGCGAGTACGGCCACCAGCAGGCGGCGGGGGCGCAGGCGGTCCAGCGACGGCAGCGGACGGGTGGCGGTGGGCGTCATGACAGGGCTCCCTTGTCGGCGGCCAGGCCTCGCGCCACGCCCAGCCAGCGGGCCTCGGTGAACAGGCGGCTGCGGGCGAGGAGCAGGACGATCGGCCGGGTGAAGAAGTAGGCGATGACCAGGTCGAGCAGGGTGGACAGGGCGAGGAAGAAGGCGAACCCGCGCACCGATCCGACCGTGAGCACGTAGAGGACGACCGCCCCCATGAACGAGGCCAGGTCGGCGGCGAGGATGGTGCGGTAGGCGCCCGAGAACCCTCGGGCCACCGACGACCGGACGCTCCGGCCGGCTCGCACCTGGTCCTTCAACCGTTCGAAGAACACCACGTAGGAGTCGACGGTCACGCCGACCGACACGATGACGCCCGTCGCCCCCGCCAGCGTCAGGGCCAGGCCGCTGGTGCGCCCGAGCAGGCTGACCAGGGAGTACATGACCGCCGCCGTCACGCCCAGGCCCAACCACACCACCAGGCCCAGGGCTCGGTAGTAGATGACCATGTAGAGGGCGACGAGCCCCAGCCCGACCAGGCCCGAGATGACCCCCGCCCGGAGCGAGTCCCGGCCCAGGCTGGCCGAGACGGTCTGGACGGTCTGGGGCTCGAGCTGGACGGGGAGCGACCCGTAGCGCAGGACAAGGGCCAGGTCTTTGGCCTCCCGCTGATTGAAGTTGCCGGTGATCTGGCCCTTCCCCGGGAAGTTGGTGGTCTGAAGCGTGGGCGCCGACTTGACCTCGCCGTCGAGGTCGATGGCGACCCGGCCGCCCTGGCCGATCTTGGCCGCCATGTCGTTCCAGTCCTGCGTCCCGCTGGACGTCAGGCTGAACTCGACCCCCCAGCCCCCGGTCGTGGGGTCGACGACGGCTCGGGCGCCCGACAACGCCCGGCCGGTGACCTCGGACGGACCGAGGCGGTAGTGGGCCAGGACCCGGCCCTCCCGGTCCCTCTCCGGGAGGACGACCTCGGCCTCGGGCGCGCTCTGTTCCGACAGCGGGGCCCCGGCGCCGGGGGCCATCGTCTCCACCACCGGCCGGAAGAACAGCTGGGCGGTCTGGCCGACGACCTCCAGGGCCCGGTCCCGGTTCCGCACCCCGGGCAGCTGGACGATGATCGACGACCCCTGCCGGCTGATGTCGGGCTCGGCCACGCCGAGGGCGTCCACCCGGTTCCTGATGATCTCGATGGCCTGGTCGAGGACGCTGGCCGGGACCTTGGTCTTCGGGTGGAGCACGACCGACGCCCCGCCCTGCAGGTCGAGCCCGAGCTGCGGGCTGGTGCCCGAGGCCACAGTGGCGGCCAGGCCGCCGAATGCGATCACGAGCACGAGCACCACCGACGCCACCGGCGCGCCCAAGCCCTGAGAAATGGCTGGCATGTCCTATTCCTCCTGTTCCCGCGAGCGCGGGATCTCGTCAGTGCTGGAGCTGGACGAGCAGGGAGGAGGGAGGGGCGCGTAGGCCGACGCGCACGCGCTGGCGGGCGAGCGGTGGGGCCCCTGCCACGCCGAGGGCCCGGCGCCGGGCGGCCAGAACGAGGAGCAGGGCGATGCCGACGAGGGCGGCGGAGAGGAGCACGATCAGCCGGGCGATGGCCCCCGACTTGCTGGTCACCGCGCTCTCGGCCCGGTCCGACTCGGCCCGCAGCACCGCTTCGAGGGCGCTGCTGGCCGGCGCAGCGCTACTGACCCCGGCGACGCCCCGGTCGGTCACGTGGAGAGGGGCCGGGCCCGTCCCGCCGGCCGCGCTGAGGGCGACCACGGCGACCACCACGGCCACCCACCACCAGGTCCGCAGTGGGCGCAGCCGCATCCCGTCCATGGTACAAGCCGCCTGCCGGCTGGCCTGGCGGCGGGCGGCTTACTGGACGACGCCGAGTTGGCGCATCAGGCCCATCGTGTCCTCGGAGACGATGTCGTGGACGATCTTGCCGTCCGCCACCCGGAAGACGCTCATGCCCGGCATCTCGATCTTCTTGTTGGTGGGGGGGAGGCCGAACAGGTCGGCCGTGTGGGTGGCGCGCAGCCGCCACAGGATGACGGCGCGGTCGTCCTCGCCGATGGCGTCCTCGACCGTCATGCTCATGTCGGGCAGGCCGGCCCGGAACCCCAGGAGCATGCCCTTGACCGCGTCGTAGCCGGCCACCGGCTCCGGGCTCGACGGGTGGATCATGACGACGTCGGGGGAAACGATCTGGGCGCCCAGGTCCCAGTCGCCCTTGCCGATGACCGTCTCCATGAACTGCCGCCCCAGCTCCTTGCTCTCCGCTGCGCCCATGTCGTCCTCCTCGTCGCCCGTCGGCGTCGAATGGTACCGGTCCCGGTTGCTCCGAGGACGGGGGCTCGCGCCGGTCGACTAGGTCCACATGTTCTCGTATCATTTGACTGTGTTCGGAGTCAGCCGACGACGGGACGCTCGCCTCGCGGCAGTGGCGGCGAGAGCAATGGAGCGCGGCGGACGCATGAGCCCGTTGCAGGCCCCACGAGGCACCTGCCAGTGCCTGGGCGAGGTAGTGGGCCATCGCCAGCGGGCCCGCCGCGGCACAAAGGCGCTCGTTCGTTGGGTCGCCGACGGCCAGACCACGGCGGCGTGGTTCTGGTACGCAAGACCGGCGGTGGGCACCTTCGTCTTGGCCACCGGCGAGTACTCGTGGGGCGCCCACCACGATGAAGGCGTGTTCTACGTCGAGGCCGGAGGGTACGAGGTCATACCCGGTAGAGCCATGCGCTCCTACAAGCGAGTCCAGAAACGTCAAGCACGCGCCGCCAAGGGGGGTATGGGGAGCCGTGCCTCCAGGCACGAGCGGTAGTCTCGTCGTACGCGACGGGCCGCCAGAGCCCGCCCCAGGGGACGTAGCTCAGTTGGCTAGAGCACCTGCTTTGCAATCAGGCGCCCGCTTCTGAACGCAACCCTGTGACCTGCGGTTTTAGGGCTTTCCCCCTGCAAGACAGGGGGTTTTCCCCCAAATCGTCCCCCAAACCCTTCGCAGCGTGACTCAACCAAGTCATGGCCCAACAGGTCCCGAAGCTGCGCCTCGCCGACGACGGCGGACGCGAGGTCATCCCATTCGAAGGCGACGTCGTCGCCTACGGACCCATGAAACCAGGCGGCTACTGGAGGCTGCGGTGGCTGGAGCTCGGCCGCCGTCGGGACACGACGGCACGTACGAGGGACGAGGCGCTGGCCAAGGCGGCCGAGCTCTCCGAGCGGCTTTGCATCGGCACTCCGACATCGCACCTTCGGGCCAGAGGCGAGGCGCTGGTCGAGCACTACCTTGATCGCCGGAGCCGCCCGACTCGGGGGA
>DATJHJ010000020.1:0-10039 GCA_035494015.1 Acidimicrobiales bacterium | reverse complement strand
GGCGGCTTCACCCTGGTCTTCACCGCCCTCGGCGTCGCCGTCCAGCTGCTCGGGTCGGTGCTCCTGGCCCGCGACGGGATCGTGCGGTGGTTCGGCGTGCCGATCATCATCCTCGGCCTGTCGACCATGGGCGTGGTGCGCATCCCGTTCCTCATGCGCGAGCGCCGGATCGACCTGGCTCGGGTCCCGCGGGGGACGGCGTGGGCGTTCCCCATGGGGATGGCCTTCGCCGCCGGGTGGGCGCCCTGCCTCGGCCCCGTCCTGACCGCCATCTACGCCACCGCGGCGGTGAGCGGGACGGCGGCGTGGGGAGCCGTTCTCCTCGTCCTGTACTCCGCCGGGCTCGGTGTGCCCTTCGTCGCCCTGGCCCTCGGGTTCAACCGGGCCCAGCGGTCGCTCGGCTGGCTGCGCCGCAACGGGCGGCGGATCGAGATCGTCGGCGGGGCCTTGCTGGTGGTGGTCGGCTTGCTGTTCGTGACCGGTCGCTGGCAGGGTTACTTCCAGCCCATGCAGCGCTGGTTCGCCAAGTACGGATGGCCCCCCGTATGACCGACATCTCCTCCGAGGAGACGCCGCCCGCCGCCCCCGACGAGTATCCGTCGGAGCCGCCCGTCGTCGCCGGGCTGCGGCGGACCCGCAAGATCCTCTGGATCACGGTGGCGGTCGCTGTCCCCGTGGCGCTGTTCATCGCCGTGCTGGCCACCCGGGAGCCGGCGGCCACCCGGGCCGTGCGCTCGCCCCTCGTGGGCAAGCCGGCCCCGCCCATCGAGTCGACCACGGTCGACGGACAGCCCGCCGGCCTCAGCCAACTGCGGGGGAAGTGGGTGGTGGTCAACTTCTTCGCCACCTGGTGCGTCCCCTGCCGCCAGGAGCACCCCGACCTGGTCAGCTTCTCCCAGGCCCACGCCGCCGCCGGCGACGCCACCGTCCTCGGGGTCGTCTACAGCGACAACACGCAGGCCGTGCAGGAGTTCCGGGACAAAGAGGGCGGTACCTGGCCCATGCTGACCGATCCGAAGGGCCGCATCGCCCTGGACTACGGGGTGTCCGGCGTCCCGGAGTCGTACCTCGTCAGCCCGGACGGCGTGGTGGCGGCCAAGCTCATCGGCGGGGTCAAGGCCGACGCCCTCGACCAGCTCCTGAACCAGGCCAAAGCCGGCCGCTGACGCCCCTCAGGGCGAGGGCGGCGCCGGCCACGACCAGCAGGACGGCCAGCCCGACGAGCCAGGTCTTCGTCCCCCGGCCGGCGCGGTAGGCGACCGTGGCCGAAGCCAGGTCGACGATGTTGTTGACCCGGTTGCCGCGGGCGGTGTCGGGCCACACCACGGTCGCCCCCGCCGACTGGGACACGACGGCGACGTGGCTGCCGAGCATGATGTTCTCTCCGGTGAACGAGCCGACCCGGGGGTCGAACGGCTGGTCCGAGGCGGTGGCGCTGGTCCATGACCGGCCCCCGTCGGTGGACGAGGCCAGGACCACATTGGCCACCTCGGCCGGCCGGTCGTAGAAGGCGACGTCGACCCGGCCGCCAGGGGCGACGCCGATGCCGGGGAGGAACTGGTCGCCCGCCGCCGGGCCGACCCGCTGCGCCGGCGACCAGCTGGCCCCGCCGTCGTCGGAGCGGGCCAGGTCGACGTCGCCCCCCGACTCCCATGCCGCGTAGACACGGCCCCCCGAAGGGTCGAGGGCGAACGCCGGCGCGGCGGCGAGGTCGATCAACACGCGCTGGAACGGGACCACGCCGTCGGCCACCACGTGGGCCGGGCCGAACGTCGCCCCGCCGTCGGTGGACGTCCAGGCCACCACCCGCCACGGCCCGGCGGGCGGCGGGCCGGGCAGGCCGCCGTCGGCGGTCTCGTACGAGGCCTCGTCGGCGAGGAGGTCGAGCGCGCCGATCACCACCCGCCCGCCGGGCGCGGCCAGCAGGGTGGGCTGGACGGTGCGGCGCCCGGGCTCGCCGACGGCTACCGGCGGGCCGAAGGTGCGGCCGCCGTCGTCGGAGCGGGCCAGGACCAGGGGGTTGGGCGGGGCGGTGAACCCCAAGGCCTTGTCGGCCCGGGCCGGGGCGGCGGCGATCCAGGCCACCAGGACCGAGTTGCCGGCCACGGCCAGGCGGGGCTGGAAGGTGAGGGCGCCGGCGACGCTGATCGGCGGCCCGTCGGGGGCCAGGTTGTCGGGGGTGAACCGCTGCAGCCACAGGGCCAGCGGCAGGTTGTACTGCCCCCCCGTCGGTGAGTAGAGGACGAACAGCGTGCCATCGGGAGCGAACGCCACGTCGGGCCAGAAGCAGTTCGTGGCCGCGGGGGCGAGCGGCAGGTCGAGGCGGCGCCACGCCTCCCCCGCGGTCGTCGACACCGAGAGGGTGCAGTTGAGCTGGGGGGCGTCGACCCGCCCGGCCACCACCATGACCTGCGGGCGCCGGGGATCGACCACGGCGATCGGGGAGGTGTTCGAGTTGATCGACTGCTCCGGATCCTCGCTGACCATCTGCGTGGGCCCGGGGCGGAGCGAGGAAGAGCGGCCGGCCAGGCCGAACCCGCCGATGGCCAGGCCGATCGCCGCCACCGCCGTCCCCACCCACCTGGCGCGCCCGCTCACCACCCCGACCCTACCCCTTCCGAACCCACCCCGGGTGGGGTAGGATAGGGACCATGAAGCCGCAGCACGAGAAGGCCATTCTGAACCGGTTGAAGACGGCACGCGGCCACCTGGACGCCGTGCTGCGCATGGTCGAGGAGGGCGAGTACTGCCCGGAGGTCATGAAGCAGCTCTCCGCCGTCCAGGGGTCCCTGGAGGGAGCGAGCCGGCTGGTCCTGCGCAACCACCTGGAGACGTGCGTCGCCGCCGCCATGCAGGCCGGGCGCACCGAGGAGATCGTCGACGAGCTGATGGAGGCGCTGCGGTACGACCGCGTCGCCACGGGGCCGATCCGATGACCGCCGTCGCCAACCCCGCAGACGCCACGCAGACCGAGGCGGCCGAGTTCGCGATCACCGGCATGCACTGCGGATCGTGTGCGGCCCGGGTGCAGAAGGTGCTCGGCCGCCAGGGCGGCGTGGTCGAGGCCAACGTCAACTTCGCCACCGAGGTCGCCACGGTGGCCTTCGACCCTGCCCAGGTGTCCCCGGACGACCTGGTGGCGGCGGTGGCCAAGGCCGGGTACGGGCTGGAGCGCCTCGAGCCCGAGGCACCCCGGCACACCGACGCCGACGACGACGGCACCGTCCTGCAGGCGGCCTGGCTGCGGCGGGTGGCCGTGGCCTGGGTGCTCGGCGCCGCCGTGCTGGCCCTGTCCATGCTCGGCATGCACACCCCCTGGGCCCGCTGGAGCGCCCTCGGCCTCACCATCCCCGTGCAGTTCTGGGCCGGCTGGCCGTTCCTGCGGGAGGCGGTGGCCCGGGCCCGCCACGGCCAGGCCAGCATGGACACCCTCGTCGTGCTGGGCACACTGTCGGCGTTCACCTTCTCGACCTGGCAGGTCGTCTTCGGCGGCCACCACGCCGAGCACTACTTCGACTCGGCCGCCCTCATCATCGCCTTCCTGCTCGTGGGCCGGTACCTGGAGGCCCGGGCCCGGGGTCGGGCCCGGTCGGCCATCCAGGCCCTGCTGGAGCTGGGGGCCAAGGAGGCCCGCGTCGTCGACCTCGACGGCGTCGAGCACCTCGTCCCGGCCAACCAGGTCCGGGTGGGCCAGCTGGTCCGGGTCCGTCCCGGCGAGAAGGTCCCGGTCGACGGGGAGGTGGTGGAGGGGTCGTCGGCCGTCGACGAGTCCATGCTGACCGGCGAATCGGTCCCCGTCGACAAGAACCCGGGCGACATGGTGGCCGGGGCCACGGTCAACGCCCAGGGCGTGCTGACCGTCCGCGCCACCGCGGTCGGCTCGGCCACCGCCCTGGCCCAGATTGTTCGCCTGGTCGAGCAGGCCCAGGGCTCCAAGGCACCGGTCCAGCGCTTGGCCGACCGCATCTCGGGCGTGTTCGTGCCGGTGGTCCTGGTTCTGGCCGCGCTGACCCTGGCCGGCTGGGCCCTCCTGGGCGGCGACCCGCGCCAGGGCGTGGTCGCCGCCGTTGCCGTGCTGATCATCGCCTGCCCGTGCGCCCTGGGCCTGGCCACGCCGACGGCCATCATGGTGGGGACGGGGCGGGGGGCGGCGCTCGGCATCCTCATCAAAGGTGGGGAGGTCCTGGAGCGGTCGCGCACGATCGACACTGTCGTCTTCGACAAGACCGGCACCCTCACCGCCGGTCGCATGGCCCTCACCGACGTGATCCCCGCCGCCGGCGTGGACGCCGACCGGCTGCGGGCCTGGGCCGCGGCGGCCGAAGCAGGGTCGGAGCACCCGGTGGGCCGGGCTATCGCCGACGGCGGCACGCTCGCCGCCACCGACTTCGCGGCCGTGGCCGGGCACGGCGTGCGGGCCACGGTCGAGGGGACGGTCGTCCACGTCGGTCGCCGCCGCCTCATGGACGACGCCGGCCTGGCCGTGCCGGGCGACCTGGCGGCAGAGGCCGAGCGCCTCGAGGGCCAGGGTCGGACCGCGGTCTACGCCGGCTGGGACGGCGAGGCGCGGGGCGTGCTGGCCGTGGCCGACACCGTCCGGGACGACGCCGCGGGGGCCGTCGCTCGCCTGCGGGCCATGGGAATGCGGGTGGCGATGATCACGGGCGACAACCGCCGCACCGCGGCGTCGATCGCCGACCAGGTCGGGATCGACGAGGTCCTGGCCGAGGTCCTGCCCGCCGACAAGGTCGATCGGGTGCGCGCCCTGCAGGCCGAGGGCCGGGCGGTGGCCATGGTGGGGGACGGGGTCAACGACGCCCCGGCCCTGGTGGCGGCCGACCTGGGGATCGCCATCGGCTCGGGCACGGACGTCGCCATCGAGTCGTCGGACATCACCCTGCTCTCCGGCGACCTGGCCGGGGTCGCCGGCGCCATCAGCCTGTCCCGGCGCACGCTGCGCACCATCCGCCAGAACCTGGGCTGGGCCTTCGGCTACAACCTGGCCGCCATCCCCCTGGCCATGGCCGGCGCCCTCAACCCGATGGTGGCCGGCGGGGCCATGGCCCTGTCGAGCGTATCCGTGGTGACCAACAGCCTGCGGCTCTACCGGTTCGGGCGGAGGTAGCGCCTACAGGTTCAGGAAGTCTTCCTCCGTGGCCTGCCCGCGGTTGGGGTTCCAGCGGTCAGGGCGGAAACGGAAGTAGGACCAGAGCCCGATCGAAATGGCGCCGAAGATGGCGAAGAGGACGGCCACGCCGACGCTGATCTGGCCCGTCGTGTGGCCGACGTAGCCGCTGCTCGGGGTCAGCAGGATGTGGATGGTGGAGAACAGGCCGATGAACAGGAGCACGGCCCAGACGACCCGGTTCCAGTCGATGACCTTCCGCCCATCGAGGAAGCGCATCGGCAACATGGCCACGGCCAGGCTCTCGATCCCCCACAGGAAGATGAGCACCAAGGCGGCCTCGACCCCGATCCACCAGACCGACGCCCCCGGCTTCGCCGCCGCGGTCGCCACCGGCGCCCGCAGGAAGAAGGCGCCCACGCTGAGGATCAGGGCGAAGATCCAGTTCGACGCGGTGATCCGCCCCTCGTCCTCCCGTGTGAGGGCACTGGCGAAGGCCAGCCCGGCGAGGGCCCCGTACATGTAGCCCGGCTGCCAGTGGAGCAGCCTGGACAGGGCCACCATGACGATCGAGACGAGGACGGTGCCCGGGAGGAAGTTGAGCCGGCCCCACTCGCCGGTGCGCCGGTGGATCGAGAACGCGGCGGGCAGGCTGAAGCCCACGCTCATGACGAGCAGGGCGGCGCTGAAGCCGGCCACACTGACGACGCTGGTCATGTTGGGCCCGAAGCCGGGACTCAGGAACCCGATGACGATGGCCGTGATCAGTGTGAGCCCGAGGAACGTGACGGTGCGGCTGGCCTTCGATCCCGCTTCTACCGCCCGGGCCGGCAGCCGGAACCAACCCCTGATCTCGTCGTAGTTCTCCTCGACCGTCGAGTTGAACAGCTCGAAGGGGAAGGCGAACAGGACGAACACGAGGATGGCGACAGCGGCGCTGAAGCCGAGCCGTCCGAGGTTCAGGGACACCTGATCGGGTAGGGGCACGGCCGTGACCAGGGCCGGGCGATGGACCGAGGCCGAGGTGACCGTGAACGTCGTCGTGGCCCGGGGGGACGACCCCGAGGCATTGCAAGAGGCGCGGATCTGGTGGACGCCCGTGCCGGCGTCGCCGGGGACGGACAGGTCGTTGGCGTGGATGACGCCCGCCGCGTCGGGTTTGTCCGTCCCGATGCGGACCTTGTCGAAGTAGATGTAGACGTTGTCGCAGCCCTGGTAGCCGGCCCCGGTCACGTTGAGGCCGGCCCCCGGAGGACCTGACCGCCCACCGTCGAGGTTCACCGCGTCCACCTTCGCCGGGAGCGGCGGCGCGGTGGTCGGCGGCACCGTGGGCGTGGTCGAGCTGGTCGGCGGCGTCGTCGTCGGGCTGGTCGAGGTGGTCGGCGCCACCGTGGTGCTGGTCGGCAGCGTGTTTGTGACCGGCGGTGCGGTCGTGGCCGTGGTGGTCGCTGTGGCCGTGGTGGTCGCCGTGGCCGTGGTCGCTGCCGGCACCGTCGCCACGACCACCGGCGCCACCGTCGTGACCGGGGCCACCGTCGTGACCGGCACCACCGTGGTCGGCGGCGTGGTCGTGACGGTCGGCACTGTCGTCGGCGTGGTCGAGCTCGTGGTGGTCGACGTCGACGTGGTCGTCGAGGACGACGTGGTGGACGACGACGTACTGGTGGTGCCGGGCGGCGGTTCCGTGTCGGGCGGCGATGTCGTCGTCGTGGTCGGCGGGACCGTGATCGTGGTCGACGTGCTTGTCGTGGACGAGCTGGTGGTCGTGGTCGGCGGCAACGTGGTGGTGGTCGACGTCGTGCTCATGGTCGTCGTCGTCGGCGGCAGCGTGGTGGTCGTCGGCGGCAGCGTGGTGGTCGGCAGCGTGGTGGTGGTCGGCAGCGTGGTGGTGGTCGGCGGCGGCAGCGTGGTTGTCGGCGGCGGCAGCGTGGTTGCCGGCAGCGTGGTGGTCGGCGGCGGGACCGTGGTGGTCGCGGGGACGGTGGTGGACGTCGGCGGAAGGGTCGTGGACGTCGGCGGGACCGTGGTGGTCGGCGGCGGGACCGTGGTGGTCGGGGGCGGAAGGGTCGTGGTGGTCGATGTCGTCGTAGTCGTCGGCGGAAGGGTCGTGGTCGTGGGCGGCAATGTCGTGGTCGTCGTGGGAGGAAGCGTCGTGGTCGTCGACGTGCTGGTGGTGGTTGTGGGAGGCACGAACGGTGCGACGGTGAGGGTCTCGGCCGGATCGGTGCACGAAGTGGTCACCGCCGCGTTGTTGGCGTCGCCCGAGTAGGTGGCGACCCAGTGGTAGGTCCCGGGCGCGGTGGTGAGGAAGGAGCCGGAGGTATAGGCCCCGTTCCCCGTTACCGGGACCGCCGCGCTGGTGAACACCGGCGTGGTCCCGCACCCTGGGTCCGCGTAGAGCTGGAAGGTGATGCTGCCGGTAGGGCTCGTCCCACCCACGAGGTTGGCGCTGTCGGCGACCGTGTCGCCGACGGTCGCGGACTGGGGCGTGGCCTGCGTGGTCAGTGAGACCACCGCCACGAGCTCGGTCGCGTCGTTACATGCGGTGGAGGCGGGGAGGTTGTTGGCGTCGCCCGCGTAGGTGGCGACCCACCGGTACGTCCCTGTCCCCGTGAGCGGGGTGACGAACGGGTCCGACGGGTACGCACCGTTGCCGTCGACCGGCTTGGTCGATGTGAAGATCGGTGTACCGCTGCAAGCGGCGTCGGTAGGGCCGAAGAGCGAGAAGGTGATCGAGCCGGTGGGGCTGAAACCGCCACGCAACGTGGCCGTGTCCGAGATGGCCTGTCCGGGCTGGACCGAGGGGGATGCCTGGGTGGTCAGTGTGGGCGCAGCCTGCCCAACGAGCAAGGTCTCTGCAGAATCTCCGCATGACGTCGGGCCAGCCGGCGCGTTGAGCGGATCACCGCTGTAACTGGCGACCCAGTAGTAGGTGCCGGCCGCCAATTGCGTGTCCGCAGACGTCGCACTGCCGCCGGAGACGGGGACGGTCGAGGCGAACACGGGCATTCCCCCGCAGGTGGCGTCGGCAAAGAGCTGGAAGGTCACCGTCCCCGCCGGGCTGTTGCCGCCGCTGATCGTGGCCACGTCGTGCACCGGTTGGCCCGCGTTGCCGGCGGAGGTGGCGGTCGAGATCGTCGGGCTGGCCAGCCCGGTTATGTCCCAGCTGAGGACGGCGTTGCCCATGGCCGGCCCGCCGCCGCCGGGGGGGCAGTCGCTGCAGGGCAGGGGGGTGGAACCGTCGATGGCGATCCAGTACTGGGTGCCGGCGGTGGCGGTGAAGGTCACGCTGCTCTGGACCCCGCAGCTGTCGTTGTTCGAAGCCACCTCGGTGAGACCGTCGACCGCGGTGCCGGTGTAGACGCCGACGAGCGTGTCGAAGTCGCTGCTGCAGGTGTTGAAGGTGAACTGACCGTTGGCGGGGGCAATCCAGACGTACCAGATGGAGGCCCCGCCGAGGTCGCCGGCATGGTTGGGCTCGCCAGGCTCCTTGGAGGCGTTCACGTTGCTGCCGGCGATGGAGCCCGAGATTCCGCTGATGGGCGTGGCGTTGGCGAAGTTGTCGTTCGGCGGACGCACGAGGACAGACCAGTTGAGCACGGTGTTGCCCATAGCCGGCCCCATGCCGGGGTTAAAGCCGTCGATGGCGATGTAGTAGGTGGTCCCCGCGGTCGCATCGAAGGTGACGCTGCTCTCGAAGCCCGTGGGCGGTACGGCGCCACCCGAGGGACAGGGAACCCCCCCGTCGTCGTTCCCGGCGATGAGGGTGAGGGTGTCGACCGAGGTCCCGGGTCCCGTATAGATGCCAAGCAGGGTGTCGAAGTCGGAACCGCAGGTGGTGAAGACGTAGGTGTCCGTGGTCGGCGCGGTCCAGGCATACCAGATGGAGGCGCCGCCGGTATCCGCCGGTGGCACTTCGCCCATCTCGACGGTCGCGTCCACATTCGACCCGGTCACGGTGCCCGACGAACCCGTGATGACCTGGGCATTGGCGAAAGGGTCGTTGGCCGCGGCTCCGGCGGGAGATTCGCCGAGCAGCAGCACGACGAAGAGGGCGAGGACGAGGACCAGCTGCGCCCGGCACGACGTCCGGGCCCAGCCAAGCCCGGACTTCCCTCCGGTCTCCGCCGGGTCGCTGCGCCCCACTTAGCTCGACCCTCCGTCGTCCAA
Source organism: Acidimicrobiales bacterium (assembly GCA_035494015.1). Taxonomy (GTDB): domain Bacteria; phylum Actinomycetota; class Acidimicrobiia; order Acidimicrobiales; family AC-14; genus CADCTB01. Next base: position 744 of record DATJHJ010000020.1, on the reverse strand, counting down.
GGCGCGAGAAAGGCCGTGAGAGCGAGCGCCGGAGTGTTGCTGGATTTTGATATGGCGCATCATCGAGCGGATCTGCCGGCCGGGGGAACTGCATTGCGTGGCTGGTGGTAGGCCCGCGCCCTCCGCCGTACAGTGTATCGGCGCCACCGCGCGTGGCGGTGTTGCCGCGCTTGGCCATCTGGCCGGTCAGCGGGCTCGGCTGGGGATCAGCCGTTCGGGCCGGTAGCGGAAGTAGGCCCACAGGCCGACGGAAATGGCGCCGAAGACGAGGAAGAGGATCGTCACGCCGATGGCCACCTCCCCACTGGTGTGGCCGACGTAGCCGCTGGTCGGGCTGAGCAGGACGTGGACCGTGGCGAACAGGCCGAGGAACAGCAGGATGCCCCAGACGGCGCGGTTCCACTCGATCACCTTGCGCCCGGCGAGGAAGCGCATGGGCAGCATGGCCACGACCAGGCCTTCGACGCCCCACAGGAAGACCAGGACAAGGCCCGCTTCCGCACCGATCCACCAGGCCGAGGCCCCGGGCCGGGCGGCGGCGTGGGCCACCGGTGTGCGGGCCAGGAACGCGCCCACGCTGATGAGCAGGGCGAAGCTCCAGTTGGCCGCGCTGACCTGGCCCTCGGTCCGCTTCGAGAGGGCGCTGGCGAAGGCCAGACCGGCGAGGGCGCCGTAGAAGTAGCCGGGCTGGAAGTGCAGCAGCCGCGACGCCACCACCATGACCACGGACACGGCCAGGGTGCC
>DATJHJ010000019.1:0-10074 GCA_035494015.1 Acidimicrobiales bacterium | reverse complement strand
GGCGACACGCTCACCCGGTACCCCACGCCGGCCACGTCGACCACCACCTCCCCCCGGGCCGACCGGTGGACCAGCATCCCCCGCAGCCGACCGATCACCGTTTCACCCCGGCTCGGGCCCGGAGGGGGGCCATGGCCAGGTGGCACAGGGCCAGGGCCAGGGCGTCGGCGGCGTCGGGCGGGCTGGGGACCTCGGCCAGGCCGAGGAGGGACTGGACCATGCGCTGCACCTGCTCCTTCGGGGCCGAGCCGTAGCCGGCCACGGCGGACTTGACCTCGTTCGGCGTGTACTGGGCCACCTCGCACCCGGCCTGGGCCGCGGCCACCAGGGCCAGCCCGCTGGCCTGGCCCACCGACATGGCCGTGCGGGCGTTGACCTGGAAGAACACCCGCTCCACCGCCACCACGTCCGGGCGCAGCTCGCGGATGAGCCCCCGCAGCTCGGTGTCCAGCTCGGCCAGGCGGTTCGGGAGGGGCTCCGACGGCGGCGTGGTCAGCACCCCGACGGCCACGGCGCGCGACCGGCCCGCGGTGCCACCCTCCACGCAGCCATAGCCGCAGCGCGACACCCCAGGGTCGATCCCGAGCACGAACATTCGTTCGTGAGACTAGCGGACGCGGCGCGCCGGGGGGCGGATGGTTCTCCGGGCCTGGGAGTACCGCCAGGGTACGTGCAGGCCCGGAAACCGTCAGGCGCCGGCTTCGACCAGCTGGAGGACCGAGTCGGGGATGTCGAAGTTGGCGTAGACGGCCTGGACGTCGTCGTGGTCCTCCAGGGCGTCCACGACGCGGAGGACCTTGCGGGCGTCCGCCTCGGTCTCCAGGGCGATCGTGGTGGTCGGGACCATGGTCAGCTCCGCCGACACCACCTTGGGCCCCGCGGCCTCGACCGCGTCCCGCAGCCGGCCGAGGTCGGTGGGCGCCGCGGTCAGCTGCCAGGTGTCGCCCTGGTCCTCCAGGTCCTCCATCCCGGCGTCCAAGCCGATCATCATCACCTCGTCCTCGTCGGCCGCCACCCCCTCTTTCGGGACGATGATCACCGCCTTGCGCTCGAACTGCCACGCCACCGCCCCCGGCTCGGCGCTCGACCCGCCGTTCTTGGAGAAGATGGCCCGCACATCGGCCCCCGTCCGGTTGCGGTTGTCGGTGAGGGTCTCCACGTACACGGCGACCCCCAACGGGGCGTACCCCTCGTAGTTCACCGCCTCGTAGCGGACGCCTTCGAGATCGCCCGTCCCCCGCTTGATGGCCCGCTCGATGGTGTCGGTGGGCACCGACGCCTCCCGCGCCTTCTGGTACATCGTGCGCAGGGTGGCGTTGGCGGCCATGTCGCCCCCGCCCTCCCGGGCCGCCACCTCGACCTGGCGGAGCACCTTGGCGAACACCTTGGCCCGGACCTTGTCCTTAGCCCCCTTCTGGTGCTTGATGGTCGCCCACTTGGAATGTCCGGACATTGGTCAGTCCTCCAGGAAGAGTTGATGGAGCCGCAGGTCGTCGGACAGCTCGGGATGGAAGGCCGCGGCCAGGACCGGGCCCTGGCGGCACAGAACAGGATGGTCGTCGACACGAGCGAGCACCTCGACGCCGTCGCCCACCCGCTCGACCACCGGCGCCCGTATGAACACCGCGGGTACGGGGCCGCCGCCCAGCCCGTCGACGGCCAGCTCGGTCTCGAAGGAGTCCACCTGGCGCCCGAAGGCGTTGCGGCGCACGTCGACGTCGAGGACGCCAAAGCTGCGCTGGTCGGGCCGCCCGTCCAGGATCCGCGAGGACAGCAGGATGAGGCCGGCGCACGTCCCGAAGGCGGGCATGCCCTCGGCCAACCGGTCGGCGATCGGGTCGAACAGGTCCGACAGCTGGAGCAGCCGGGACATGGTCGTCGACTCGCCGCCGGGCAGGACCAGCCCCTCGATCCCGCTCAGATCCTCCGGGGTGCGCACCTCGACCGGGCGGGCCCCGAGGGCGGCCAGGGCCTCAACGTGGCGCTGTGACGCTCCCTGCAGGGCGAGGACGCCGATCTTGTGCATCTGCACCTGGAGGCCGCCGCACGGTTACCAGCCCCGCTCGGCCAGGCGGGTCTCCAGGCTGGCGATCTCGGCCCCCCGCATGGCGTCGCCCAGGCCCCGGCTGACCTTGGCCACGATCTGGGGGTCGCGGAAGTGCGCCGTCGCCTCGACGACGGCCCGGGCCATGGCCTCGGGATAGGAGCTCTTGAAGATGCCGGACCCGACGAAGACGGCCTCGGCGCCGAGCTGCATGACCAGCGAGGCGTCGGCCGGGGTGGCGATGCCGCCGGCGCAGAACAGCGGCACCGGCAAGGTGCCCGTCTCGGCCACCTCGGCCACCAGGTCGATCGGGGCCTGCAGCTGCTTGGCCCAGGCGTAGCGCTCGGCCTCGTCGGCCTGGGTGAGCTTGCGGATGTCGCCCCGGATCGACCGCAGGTGGCGGACGGCCTCCACGATGTTGCCGGTGCCCGCCTCCCCCTTTGAGCGGATCATGGCCGCCCCCTCGGAGATGCGGCGCAGCGCCTCTCCCAGGTTGGTGGCCCCGCAGACGAAGGGGACGGCGAACGGCCACTTGTCGATGTGGTGGGCCTCGTCGGCGGGGGTGAGGACCTCGCTCTCGTCGATGTAGTCGACCCGGAGGGCCTCCAGCACCTGGGCCTCGGCGAAGTGCCCGATGCGGGCCTTGGCCATGACCGGGATGGTGACCGCGGCCTGGATGGCCTCGATCATCGCCGGGTCGCTCATGCGGGCCACCCCGCCGTCGCGCCGGATGTCGGCCGGCACCCGCTCCAGGGCCATGACCGCCACCGCCCCGGCGTCTTCGGCGACCTTGGCCTGCTCGGCGTTGACCACGTCCATGATCACGCCGCCCTTGAGCATCTCCGCCAACCCACGCTTGACCCGAGTGCTCCCGGTCGTCCGGTCCGTCATGGCGACGATTCTACGCGGTCGCCGGATCCTGCCCCCGTCGTTATCTCCGCCGCCGTCCTATTTGGTGGTGACCGCCGCCCCGTTCCGAGCCAGCTCGATCCAGGTCCGCCCGGGCCGGAGCTTGATCGGTGCGCCGGTCGAGTCGGTGTAGGTGGTGTACGCGGATGGCGAGGGCTTGGACCACTTCCCCTTCACCGCCAGCCCGCCCGAGACGATGATGGCGTCGCCGCTGCCCACGGTCACCGCCTTCTCGACCGGGGTGCCGTTGGCGTCCTCGTCCCCGGGGCTGATCTGGTAGCCGGTGAACTGCACGATGACGTTGGCGGCGGCGATGCTCCCCGACCCCTCGACCAGCCCGCCCCGCTTGTAGACCCCGCCGGCGGGGTCGTAGTCGTACACCGCGCTGCTGTCGCCGACCTGGGCGGTCAGGCGGGTGGCGGGGGTGGTGGCGGCCGCGGTGAATGGTTGGCCGGCGGGGAGGAAGGCGGCGAACGGGGCCGGAGGCTTGGCGTGGGGCGGCCCCGCCGCCCACAGCTTGGCCGTCGACGTGTACAGGTTGTCGGGCGGGTTCCGCCCCGGCCGGCGGAAGTACGCCTTGCCGTTGCCCTCGTCGAGCTTGTCCACCCCCACGTCCGTGATCCCCGGCGTGCTGCGCAGGAGGTTGATGAACTTGGGCGTGCCGCCCGAGTACCCGAACAACCCGCCGAACGGGGCGATGACCTCGGGGTCGGACGGGCGCACCGACCGGACCGGGCCGACGAGGGCGGCGTCGGTCGAGTGGAAGACGGCCAGGAAGCGGGTGATCCCCCCCTCCACCACCTCCTCGAACACCACGTCGGCGGCATCGAGCCCGGACTGGGGGCGGGCGACGGGTGGGTTCTCGACCTTGATGGTGAGCGCGGGCCGGGCCAGCTTGGCCTGGTCGGTCAAGGGCAGGCCGGTCAACGGGGCCACCGGCGGCAGGCTGGTGGACGCCGCGGGCGTCGCCGCCGCCTTCTTGCCGCCGCCGCTCCCGCACGCCGCGGCCAGCAGGAGGACGGCGACGGGCACGACGAGGCGCCGGGGCCGGTTGGACATCATTCGATCGGGCTCCTTGCTCGGACTTGCCGCCGCCTATGCGGTCGTGAGCGCGCCGCCGGGTTCCTGGAGGTGGACCCAGGTCTGGCCGGGGGCCAGCTTGATCGGCGCCCCGGCGGCGTCGACGTAGGTGGTCACCGCGCCGGCGGCCGACTTGCTCCACTTGGCCTTCACCATCATCCCGCCCGAGAAGACCACCGCGTCACCGCTGCCCACGACCTCCGGGAAGCGCACCTTCTTGTCCTGCGGAAATGTCGAGTACGGCGTGTACTGGACGATCACGTTCGTCGGGGCGATCTGGGCGCCGCCCTCGAGGACATGCGGCTTACCGTCGGTGGAGCGCTTCCACGTCTTGCTGGCCGCGTCCCACTGATAGGCCGCGCTCACGCTGGGGGCGGGCGACAGGCTGATGCGGGCGACCGGTGCCGCGCCCGCCCCTCCGAAGGCCTGGCCGGCGGGGAGGAACTGGGCGAAGGCGGGCGGGGCGTTGCCGGCGCCGGCCTTGCGGAACAGGGCGTCGGTCGTCGTGTAGAGGTTGTGGGGGGCGGCCTTGCCCGACCGGCGCTTGAGGGTGTCGGTGTCGTTCTCGGTGATCTGGCGGATCCCCGAGCTCTTCACCACGTCGACCACCGCCGGGCTCCCGCCCGAGAAGACCAGCGGCCCGCCGAGGGGCTTGACGACGTTCGGATCGGCCGGGCGCACGGACCGCACCGGGCCCACGGTCGGGGCATCGGAGGACTGGAACACGACGATGAAGCGGGTGATCCCCTCGGTGAACTCCTCGTAGACGACGTCGGCGTGGTCGATGCCGGCCTGGGGTCGGGCGTCCGCGCTGTTGTCGATCTTCACCGCCACGGCCTGGCGGGCCAGCTTGGCCCGGTCCGTGGCCGGCGCGCCGGTCAACGGGAAGGTGCCGACCACCGCGGCCGGCGCCCCGGTCGTCGACGGCGCGGGCTGGCCCGCCGTCGCCCGGTCGCCCTTGCTCCCGCTGCCGCCGCAGGCCGCGGCCAGGACCAGCACCAGGGTGGCCCCCAGCGCCGTCCATCTCGAACCGAGTCTCATCAAAGCTCCTTGAGGGCCTGGATCCGCTCCTCCAGGGGCGGGTGCGTGTCGAACAGCCGGTTGAGCCGGGAGAGCCGGCCCTCCCCCGGGTTGCGGGCCAGCGGCGACTCCACCCACAGGTGAGCCGTGGCCCTCGACGACGAGTGGACGACGGTGGTGTCTTCCTTCAGCTTCTCCAACGCGGAGATCAGCCCGGGAGGGTAGCGGGTCAGGGCGACCCCGCTCACGTCGGCGAGCGCCTCGCGCCGGCGGCTCACCGCGGCCTGCATGACCCGGCCAATCAGGGGGGCGACGAGCAGCAGGACGAAGCCGAGGACGGCCAGGGCGGCCGCCGGCCCGCCGCCCCCGTTACGGTCGTGGTCGCGCTGGCGGGGGCCGCCCCACCACATGAAGCGTAGGCTGAAGTCGGCCAGCAGGGCGACCACGCCGACCAGGGTCACGGCCAGGGTGGAGACCAGGATGTCGTAGTTCTTCACATGGCTGAGCTCGTGGGCCAGCACGCCCTCCAGCTCGACCCGGTTCATCTTGTCCAGCAGGCCGGTGGTGACGGCGACGGCGGCGTGCCGGGGGTTGCGGCCGGTGGCGAACGCGTTGGGCGCCACGTCGTCGATCACGTAGACCCGCGGCTTGGGCAGCCCGGCGGCGATGCAGAGGCCCTCGATCAGGTTGTGCAGGCGGGCGTACTGCGTCGGGTCGGCGGGGCGGGCGTGGCTCATGGCCAGGGCGACGGCGTCGGACTTCCAGTAGGACAGCGCGGCCCCGCCCCCGGCGATGACCAGGGCGATGACCACGCCGGCCACGCCGTAACCGAGCAGGAGGTCGACGGCCCAGCCCACGACCACGACGAGGGCGACGAAGCCCACGACCAGGACGATGGACCGCCGCTTGTTGGAGGAGATCTGCTCGTACAGGGGCTAGCTCAGAACTGCACCGACACCGGGCCGCGGGAGGTGTCGTCGGCCTCGAAGTACTCGTGCTCCTTGAACCCGAACATGTTGGCCAGGATGTTCGACGGGAAGCTCTGGATCTTGGTGTTCAGCCGCAGGACGGCGTCGTTGTAGAACTGGCGGGCGTAGGAGATCCGGCCCTCGGTGCTGCTCAGCTCCTCCTGCAGCGACAGGAAGTTCTGGTTGGCCTTCAGGTCCGGGTACGCCTCGGAGACCGCGAACAGCGATTTCAGCGCCCCGGTGATCTGGTTCTCGGCCTCGGCCTGGGCGACGGGCCCCTGCGCGTTGATGGCGTTGGCCCGGGCCTGGGTGACGGCCTCGAGGGTCCCTTTCTCGTGGGCCGCGTAGCCCTTGACCGTTTCCACCAGGTTGGGGATCAGGTCGTAACGGCGGCGCAGCTGGACGTCGATCTGCGCCCAGGCGTTCTGGATCCGGTTCCGCAGCCGAACCAGCCCGTTGTACGTGACCATCACATACAGCAGGACGAGGACGACCACGACGATCAGGATGATCGTGAGCATGCAACCCTCCTCCGGGAGGCCCCTCCGGCCGAGGGGCCGGATCCCGCCATCATAGGGTCCGCGACCGGTCGATGGCCGAGCGGTAGAGCTCGACGTAGCGCTCGGCCAGCCCGTCCATGGAGAACACCGCGGCCCGGGCCTCGCCCGCCGCCGAGAGCGATGCGGCCAGGTCCGGGTCGTCCAGCACCAGCCGCAGGGCGCCGCCGAGGGCCTTCGGGTCCCCGGGCGGGACGAGCAGGCCGCAGTGCTCGTCCCCGATGACGTTGCGGTAGCCGGGGATGTCGCTGGCCACGATGGGCGTCTCGGCCGCCATGGCCTCCAGCAGGATCATCCCGAAGGACTCGCCCCGCAGCGACGGGGCGCACAGCACGCTGGCGCCGCGCAGGCGGCGGATCTTCTCCTGCTCGTCGATGCGACCCAGCCACTCCACCCGCTCGTCGCCCCTCGTGGCCGCCGTGAGCCGAGCCGTGTCGGGGCCGTCGCTGGCCACCCAGACCCGGGCATGGGCCGGCAGGTGCGGGAGGGCGTCCACCAGCACGTCCAGGCCCTTGCGTGACTCGTGGCGGGACAGGAACAGCACCGTCGGCCCCTCCGTCGGCCAGGGCGTGGCCTTGGCGAAGCGCTCGACGTCGATCCCGTTGTGGAGCATGACGTAGTCCCCGCCCAGGTGGCAGGAGGCCAGGTCGCGGGCGTCCTCGGACACCGCGCAGCGCACGGTGAGCCGCCCGGCCAGCCAGCAGGTCAGCGGGGCCAGCCACCGGTAGGCCGCGCTCGTCCCCGCGGCGTGGAAGGTGCCCACCATCGGGGCGCCCGCGCACACCAGGGTGGTCACCGTGCAGCCCGGGGCGACGGGCTCATGCAGGTGGATGACGTCGAAGTGCTCGTCGCGCAAGGCGGCGATGGTGCGCAGGGCGCAGGGCGGGTCGGGGGCGATCGGCGCCATCGACCCGTTGGCCGCCGTCGGCACGCTCTTGCCCAGGGGGATGATCCCGACCTCGGGTGGGGCGCCGTCGCACGGTCCCAACACCCGGACCTGGTGGCCCAGGCCCCGCAGCGCCCGGGCCAGGCCGAGCACCTGGCCCTGCACGCCCCCGGGCAGCGACAGGCTGTACGGGGACACCAGGCCGACGCGCACCCGAGGAGCGTAATACTGACCCTCATGACTGAAGACAACCTCACCCGGGCCGAGGCCCAGGAGCGGGCGACCAAGCTGTCGGCCGTCTCCTACACCGTCGCACTCGACCTCACGGGTGAGGAGACCTTCCGCAGCGACACCACCATCCGCTTCCAGGCCAACCTCCACGGGATCAGCTCGTTCATCGACCTGGACGCCGTCGGGGTGCGCGAGGCCACACTGAACGGGCGGTCGATCCCGGTGGAGTCCTACGACAAGGCCCACAGCCGCATCCCGCTGCGCGGGCTCAGCGCCAACAACGAGCTGCGCATCGTGGCCGACTGCGCCTACCAGCACACGGGCGTGGGCATGCACCGCTTCGCCGACCCCACCGACGGCAAGGTGTACCTGCACACCCAGTTCGAGCCGTACGACGCCCACCGGGTGTTCGCCTGCTTCGACCAGCCCGACATCAAGGCCACCTTCACCCTGTCGGTGACCGCGCCCGAGGAGTGGACGGTCATCTCGAACAGCCCGTCGACCCGGGAGGGCGGGACCTGGCGCTTCTCCCCCACCCCGGTCATCTCGACCTACCTAGCTGCCGTGGTGGCCGGCCCGTACTCGGTGGTCCGGGACACCCACGGCCAGGTCGACCTGGGGATCTACTGCCGGGAGTCGCTGGCCCAGTACCTGGACGCCGACGAGCTGTTCACCCTGACCAAGCAGGGGCTGGACTTCTTCGAGGCCGAGTTCGGCTACCCGTACCCGTTCGCCAAGTACGACCAGCTCTTCGTCCCGGAGTTCAACTTCGGGGCCATGGAGAACCCGGGGTGCGTCACCTTCAACGAGTACATGGTCTTCCGCTCCCGCCAGACTGAATCGGCGCACGAGGGCCGGGGCAACACCCTGCTGCACGAGATGGCCCACATGTGGTTCGGCGACCTGGTGACGATGAAGTGGTGGGACGACCTGTGGCTGAACGAGAGCTTCGCCACGTACATGGCCACCCACGCCCTGGCCTCGACCACCCGGTTCTCGGACGCGTGGGTCCGCTTCGCCGCCGGCGTGAAGGCCGGGGCCATGGCCCAGGACCAGCTGCCGTCCACCCACCCGATCTCGGCCGACATCGTCGACACCGACGCAGTCCGCCTCCACTTCGACGGGATCACCTACCTGAAGGGGGCGTCGACCCTGAAGCAGCTGGTGGCGTGGGTCGGCCACGACGCCTTCGTCGAGGGGCTGCGGCGGTACTTCCGGCGCCACGAGTGGGCCAACGCCGAGCTGGCCGACTTCCTGTCGACCCTGGAGGAGACCAGCGGCCGCAAGCTGGGGCCGTGGTCGGACGAGTGGCTGGAGACGGCCGGGGTCAACACCCTGCGGGCCTCCTTCGCCGGCGACGGGACGTACGACTCCTTCGCCATCGTCCAGCAGGGCCAGCCCGGAAACGACACCCTGCGCTCCCACCGGGTGGCCGTCGGCCTCTACCGGGTGGGCGAGCACGGGCGGGTGGTCCGGGACCGTCGCATCGAGCTGGACGTCGTCGGCGAGCGGACCGAGGTGCCCGAGCTGGCCGGCGAGCACGTCCCCGACCTCCTCTTGCTCAACGACGACGACCTCACCTACGCCAAGGTCCGCCTCGACGACCGTTCGGTCGCCACCCTCACCGACCACCTGAGCCACATCGTCGACCCCCTGGCCCGCAACCTGTGCTGGGCCGCCACCTGGGACATGGTCCGTGACGGCGAGCTCGCCACCCGGCGCTACCTCGACCTGGTCGTGGCCCACGCCCCTGCCGAGGCCGACGACGCCACCCTGGCCCGCCTGCTGGGCCAGGCCGCCACCGCGGTCGACGTGTACGGCGACCCCGCCAACCGCAGTTCGGCCCGGGCCACGCTGGCCGGCGCCGCCCGCACCGGCCTGGCCGGCGCCGAGCCGGGGAGCGACCGCCAGCTCGTCTGGGCCCGCCACTTCGTGTCCGTGGCCGACTCGCCCGAGGACCTGGCCTTCGCCCGCGGCCTGCTCGACGGCACCGAGGAGGTCGCCGGCCTGGCCGTCGATACCGACCTGCGCTGGCAGATCGTCATGACCCTGGCGTCGGTGGCCGCCGACGACGACGGTGCGCTGATCCAGGTCGAACTGGAGCGTGACCCCACCGACATCGGCCAGCGCCGGGCCGCGTCGGCCCGGGCGTCACGCCCGACCGCCGAGGCCAAGGCGGCGGCGTGGAGCCGGCTGCTCGACGAGGCCGACCTGCCCCTGGCCACCCTGCGCTCCGTCGCCGGCGGCTTCGGCGTCTTCGGCCAGGACGACGTGCTCGGCCCCTACGTCGAGCCGTACTTCGCCAACGTAAGGAAGTTCTGGGAGGAGCGCACCCGGGACGAGGCCCTCAGCCTGATCCGGGGCCTGTACCCGGGAACC
>DATJHJ010000018.1:0-12064 GCA_035494015.1 Acidimicrobiales bacterium | reverse complement strand
CGGTCGACCGGCCCCGGGACCGGGCGGTACTCCGCAGGGGTTGCGGTCGTCACGGGGCCGAAGGTTACGGCCCGGCGACCTCGTCCAGCCGCCGCCGGAGGTAGCGGCGCTCGGCGTCGGTGGCCGCCAGGTCGAGGGCCTGGCGGTAAGCGGCGGCCGCCTCCGACCGCCGGCCCAATCGGCGCAGCAGGTCGGCCCGGCTGGCGGGCAGCAGGTGGTACCCGGGCAGCGCCCCGGATGCGTCCAGGGCGTCGACCAGGGCCAGGCCCGCTTCCGGGCCCTCGGCCATGGCCACCGCCACGGCCCGGTTCAGGGCCACCACCGGCGAGGGGGACATCCGGGCCAGGCTGGCGTAGAGGACGGCGATCTGGGCCCAGTCGGTGGACGCCGCGTCCGGCGACGAGGCGTGGCAGGCGGCGATCGCCGCCTGCACCTGGTACGGCCCGGGCTCGCCCCGCCGGAGGGCGGCGTCGAGCACGGCGACCCCCTCGTCGATGGCCGCCCGGTCCCACCGCGACCGGTCCTGCTCGTCCAGCGGGACCAGGTCGCCCCGCTGATCGACCCGGGCCGAGCTGCGGGCGTCCTGCAGCAGCAGCAGGGCCAGCAGCCCGAGCACCTCGGGCTCGTCGGGCATGAGCGCGGCGAGCAGGCGAGCGAGGTGGATGGCCTCGCCGCACAGCTGGCGCCGGACCAGGTCGGCCCCGGCCGTGGCCGAGTAACCCTCGTTGAACAGCAGGTAGAGCACGCCGAGCACCGCGCCCGTCCGCTCCGGCAGGAGGTGGGCCGGCGGTACCCGGTACGGGATGCCGGCGTGACGGATCTTGCGCTTGGCCCGGACCAGCCGCTGGGCCATCGTCGCCTCGGGCACCAGGAAGGCCCGGGCGATCTCGGCGGTCGTCAGCCCGGCCAGGGTGCGCAGGGTGAGGGCGACCCGGGCGTCGAGGGCCAGGGCGGGATGGCAACAGGTGAAGACGAGCCGCAACCGCTCGTCGGCCACCCGACTGTCCGCGTCGTCGCCGCCCGCCGGGTCAACGGCGTCTGGTTCGGACAGCACGGCCACCTCCTGCAGCTTGGTCGCCCCGGTGGCCTGGCGGCGCAGCCGGTCGAGCGCCCGGTTGCGGGCGGTCGTGGTCAGCCAGGCGCCGGGCCGCCGCGGGACGCCATCCCGCGGCCAGCTCTCCAGCGCCCGGGCGAACGCGTCCTGGGCGCTCTCCTCGGACAGATCCCAGTCGCCGGTCAGGGCGATGAGCGTGGCGACGATCCTGCCCCACTCGTCGCGGAAGGCCCGGGCGACCGCCGCCTCGACGTCTACATGTCCCAGATCGGCCTCACCTCGATGCAGCCGCTGCGGGCGCCGGGGATCTTCGAGGCCACCTCGATGGCCTCGTCGAGGTCGGCGCAATCGACCAGGTAGAAGCCGCCCATCTGCTCCTTGGTCTCGGCGAACGGGCCGTCCGACGTCAGCACCTCGCCGTCACGGACCCGCACGGTGGTGGCGTCGGTGGTGGGCCGGAGCCGCTCGCCGCCCTTCAGCACGCCGCGGGCGCCCATCTCGGCGCCGAAGGCGTCGTACGCCGCGGTGGACGCCGCCTGCTCCTCGGGGCTGAACGCGGCCATCGAGCTCTCGTCGGTGCAGATCAACAGTGCGTATCGCATGGTTCCTCCTCGTCGGACTTCCGGTTTCGACCCCACGACGAACGGCGGCGGCCCGGATCGACAGGTCGAGCCCAGTTTCCTGCTTTTCCTGGAACGGGTAGGCCTCGACCATGCCGAGAGACCGCGATCAACTCACGCCCGACGAGCCCGAGGACTGGGCCCGGCTGCAAACCTCCCGCGGCCAGGGGACCGGAGCAACGGGCTACGACCGCCTGCCCGGCGAGGAAGCGCCGGCCGAGTTCCACGACGAGGACCCGTTCGAGGAGGCGGTCGGCGAGGTCTGATTCCTACAGGAGATCGGCGGTCAAGGGGCGGGCGCGGTGCGGGCGCGGTCCGCGGCGTCGTTCGTGAACTCGAGGATGTCCCCGGGCTGGCAGTCCAAGGCCCGGCAAATCCCCTCGAGGGTGGAGAACCGGATCGCTTTGGCCCGTCCGTTCTTGAGGATCGAGAGATTGGCGATGGTGATGCCGACCTTGCCCGCGAGTTCGGTGACGCTCATCTTCCGCCTGGCCAGCATCACGTCGATGTTGATGATGATCGCCATCAATGCGTCCTCATACCGTGAGGTCGTTCTCTGACTTGATGTCCACGGCGTTCTGCAGGGTGCGCTCGAGGACGAACATCGTGGTCGCCACCACCGTCGACGCGAACGCGATCAGGAGGCCGATGAAAACGCCGCCGGCGGGATCATCGCCCTTGTTCGTCAACCTGATGAACACCTCCGCACCCACCACGAAGCCGAGCATGGCGACGGCGCAGCGTTTGATCGTACGAAGACGCCTGACAACCGCGGTGGAGAGCACGGCGTCTTGCCCGGCGTACCCCAACACCCGGAAGCCCTGGTACAGCCCGACGAACAGGGGGATGGACGCGACATAGGCGTAGGCCAGGAACGGGTCGGTGAAGTAGATCTCGAAGTTCGTGGCGTGGGCGTTCACGCCCTCGATGTGGGGTTCCCACAACATGAGCGCAGCGGCGCCGACAGCCATGAGCACGACCACCGCCCGCAGGAACAGGACCGAACCGCGCGTCATGGCCCCCCTCTCGTCACTACCGATCGAGGCCCAGCGTAGCGGCGTCGTATGTCGACAATCAATAACTACATATCGCCAGTCAGTAAGGTCGGGCCGCTCAGCGCCGGCGGGGGACCCGGGCCGGGACCGGCGCCCGGGAGCGGCTGGTCGCCCCTTGCCGGCCCATGGCCAGCCGGGGGACGGTGATGAGCAGGGCGGCACCCAGGGGGAAGATGACGAACCCGGCAGCGTTCTTGATCTTCTGGGCCAGGGACTCGGGACTGCCCTCGTCCGGACGCCGGAGGACGTAGAGCCCGGAGGCCCGGTCGACGGCCAGCACGTGGTCCGGCTGGATGGCCACCCCGACCACGTCGGCGGCGCCGGGGATGAACTGGGCCACGACGCGGGGCGAGACCTGGCCGAGGTCGACGACCCGGAGCCCGTCGGCGTGCCAGGCCACGAAGGCCAGCTCCCCGCTGGCCGCCACCCGGCCGGGGGCCGCCGGGCTGGGCAGGCGGACCTCGCCGGCGTCGGCGGGGCCGCTCTGGCGGTCGAGGGCCAGCAGGCGCAGGCCGCGTCCAGCCTGGTTGTCCGCCCCGCACGCCCTGTCCTGCTCGGAGACCACGGCCAGGGTGCGGCGCCCGACGGGCACGACGGTGGCGAACGACGGCCGCCCGGCCGCCGCCGACGGTGGGGCGTGGCCGACAGGCACGATCTGGGCCGGGTCCGGGACGTCCAGGTCGTACACCGCCCCGTCGCCGAACACCGCCACCGCCCGGTCCCCGGCCTCGGCCAGGCCCACCCCGCTGGTCACCGGCCCGCACCCGCCGATCGACGACCCGTCGCCCGCCGGACTGGCCCAGCGGGCCGGCGTGACCGGGTGGGACGGGTCGGTGGCGTCGTCGACCACGACGCCGGCGGTGCTGACAGTAGCGACCACGACGCGCCCGTCGCCCCGGGCGGCCATCGCCACCGCCGCCGGCTCAGTGCGGGCGGTCTGGCCGACGAGGCGGGGCTGGGACGGGTCGGTGACGTCGAAGTACAGGAGCCCCTCGGGCCGCCCGCACGTGCGGGTGGCGGCCACCACCAGGTCGCCCGTCGCATCGAGGTCGACCACCGCCACCCCGGCCGGGACCGGCAGGTCGGCGACCGGTCGGGGATGGCGGGGATCCTTGAGGTCCACGACCTTGGGCGGTGTCCCCGGGCACGCGCCCGGGCCGGGCGCCCCGCTGACCACCGCCGTGGTGCCGGCCACGGCCACGTCGTCCCAAGCAGTGCCGCCGCCCAGGTCGCTGTGGCCGATCACCTCGAGGTTCACCTCGACCGGCGCCTGGGCGCTGGCGGGCAGGGCCATGGCCAGGCCGGCGAGCGCCGCCAGGGCCAGGGCCGCCGTCCTCCTCATGCCGGAAGCATGCCTCAGGCCTTCTCGAACACGACCAGGAACTCGAGCACGCCGTGGTCCTCGGTCGTGGCCGGCCCGGCGCTCGGATTGGCGATCTTGTAGTCGGCGAAGACCACCGGGATCGTCCCATTCACCTTGATGTTGGCCCCGTCCCGCTGGGCGGCCAGGTCGAAGGTCACCGACTTGGTCACTCCGTGCAGGGTGAGGTCCCCCGTGGCCTTGGCGTTGACCACGGTCGAGTCCGCCGGAACGTTCGACAGGACCAGCGGCTGGGTCAGCTTGAACGTGGCGGTGGGATAGATCGACGTGGCCATGATCCGCCCCTGGAACTGGCCGTCCCGCTGGCTGTTGTCGCTCGACACCGACTTCATGTCGACGATGAGGTCGACCGCGCTGACCTGGACCCCGTCGAGCGTCATGGATCCCGTGATCTTGTTCGTCCGCCCCACGGCCTCGTTCTTCTGCCCGAACAAGACCTCGTTCACGCGATACCCCACGATGGACGACGCCCCGGGCTTGTAGGTCAGGGCTCCCGCAGGCGTCGCCGCCGCGGTCGTCGGCGTCGTCGCTGTCGTGGCCGCCGTCGAGTTCGACGTGGCCGCCGCCACTGTGGTCGTCGTCCCGACGGGCTGGCCGGACCCCGCGCTGTCCAGGGTGAGCTTGGCCGGCGGGTCGCCCTCGATGACGTTGATGTAGATCCACGTCCCGGCCGGGACCAGCACGGCGACGGCCACCACCGCGCCGACCACCCACTTCCACGCGTCGCGCATTCCCCAACTCCTGACGAAGGCCTCGGTGCTTTCCCAAAGGGTACGGGCCGAAGCTGGGAGTTCTCTGGGCGCCGGCTGGGCGTCGCCGGCCAACCCGTTTACGCGTTCGCCGGCACCCGCTAGCTTGCGGGCGTGTCGGACGCCCCCAGCGACGAGCTGCACGAGGTCCGCCTGCTCCGGTTCCCACTCGCCCTCTGGCAGCGGACCCAGGAGCACGTCGACGAGTTGCTGCGGGAGTTCGCCCTCATCGCCCAGGGCGAGGCCGAGCACCCCGAATCCGTCCCCCACCGCCTCATGGAGCTCATCGCCGAGCTGACCGCGGCCTACGGCGGCATCGGGGCGGCCACCGAGCGCGAGCGCGACGAAGCCATCGACCGGGGCGAGTCCGAAGTGGACCTGGTCTACCGGGTGCCCGCCGCGATCACCGGAGCGGTCCGGCAGCTGGGGGACATGCTCGACGAGGCCGACGAGTACTGCCGCCAGGGCCAACATCTGCTCACGCTCCAGGCCCCGGCCGACCAGCTGGTGTTCCGGCGGTGGTTCCTCTCCGAGTTCCTGACCCAGCTGGCCGGCGCGAAACCGGTCACCTGGCCCGAGTACGAAGCGGCGATCGCCGGGTAGCTACCCGGGATGAGCGAATCGACCACAGAGAAGGCCGTCACCGCCGAGCCGGTGGAGACCGGCGACGGCGTCCGGCAGGTGGCCCAGGACTACATCACCCACGAGTGGCACTACGGCCCCTACGAGCGGATGGTGTCGGTCCCCGGCGGCTTCGGCGGCGAGGCGTTCGCCACGTTCGGGAACGGCCAGCTGGCCATCCATCTCGGCCGGGGCGACGGTCGCACGGAGAGGGTGCTCGTCCAGCCCCATCCCGCCGTCCACTGACCGCGAGGCCGGCGGCGAACCGGGGACACCGGTTCGCCGGCCGGCGGCGGGCTACTTCTCGATCGGGGCCTTGACCAGGTTGCCCCACTCGGTCCACGAGCCGTCGTAGTTGCGGACCTGCGGGTAGCCGAGGAGGTTCTGCAGCACGAACCAGGTGTGGCTGGAGCGCTCACCGATCCGGCAGTAGACGACGACGTCGTCCTCGGGCTTGAGGCCCAGCTCGTCGGCGTAGATCTTGCGCAGGGCGTCGGCGTCCTTGAACGTGCCGTCGTCGTTGGCCGCCATCTTCCACGGCTTGCTCGCCGCCCCCGGAATGTGGCCGCCGCGCAGCGCCCCCTCCTGGGGGTAGTCCGGCATGTGCAGCAGCTCGCCGGAGTACTCACCGGGCGAGCGCACGTCGACCAGCTTGCCGCCCTTGCCGATGTGCTGGAGCACGTCGTCGCGGAAGGCGCGGATGGGCGCGTCGTCGCGCTCGACCACCGGGTACTGGGTGGGCTCCGGCTTGGCCACGTCGGTGACCAGCTCGCGGCCCTCCTGGATCCACTTCATGCGGCCGCCGTTGAGCAGGCGGACGTCCGGGTGGCCGAACAGCTTGAACACCCACAGGGCGTAGGCCGCCCACCAGTTGAAGTTGTCGCCGTAGAACACGACGGTGGAATCGCGGCTGATCCCGCTGCGCGAGCAGAGGTCGGCGAAGCCCTGGCCGTCCACGTAGTCCCGGGTGACCTGGTCGTTCAGGTCCAGGTGCCAGTCGACCTTGATGGCGCCGGGGATGTGCCCGGTGTCGTAGAGGAGGACGTCCTCGTCGGACTCCACCACCACCAGGCCGGGGTCGTTCAGGTGCTCGGCCAACCAGGCGGTGGTCACGAGCAGCTCGGGCTTGGAGTACTGGGCCAGCTCGGGCGAGTTGTCCGGGGCAACGGGCATGGGCATCCTCCTTGGACGTCGTGTGGTCTCCCTCCCAGCCTAGTGGCCAATCCCGACTAGGCCGGTCAAGATTGGGGCGGTCAAAAATCGTGGGCCGTGGGAACATGGGAGGCATGGACGCCCAGCCGGCCGCCGCGCCACCCGCCCTCCAGCGCATCGTCGACCTGTTCGGCGGGGCGCCCAAGGAGCTGCGCCTCCAGGCCCTGCTGGAGTACTCCCGGAAGGTCCCGCCCCTGCCCCCCGAGCTGGCCGGCCACCGGGAGCTGATGGAGCAGGTGCCCGAGTGCCAGACGCCGTTCTTCCTGTCGACCGAGGTCGACGACGAGGACCGCGTCCACCTCCACTTCGACGTCCCCGACCAGGCCCCCACCACCCGGGGCTTCGCCGGCATCCTCCACAGCGGGCTAGAGGGAGAGACGGCCCAGGCCGTGCTCGCCACGCCGAACGACTTCTACATGAAGATGGGCCTGGCCGAGGCCATCTCGTCGCAGCGGCTGCGGGGCATGGCCGCCATCCTGGCCCGCCTCAAGCGGCAGGTGGCGGCCCACGTGGCGGCCCGGACAAACGGGGGTTGAGCGTCCCCGCGTGACGTTGGGAGCGATCGCTCCTAGAATGATCGCTATGAGGATGCGGGTCGAGGAGCTGGCCCTGGCCGCCGAGGTCTCCGTCGACACGGTCCGCTACTACCAGAAGCAGCGCCTGCTCCCCCCGCCGGGCCGTGACGGCCGGCTGGCCTTCTACGGCGACGACCACCTGGCCCGCATCGCCCGCATCAAGGAGCTGCAGAAGCGGGGGTTCACGCTGGCCGTGATCCGCCGGTTCCTGGCCGGCGAGCTCGACCCCGTCGACGAACCGCTGGCCGCGGCGGTGGCGGGGGTCGACGAGGGCGACGGGGGCGACGAGCTGTTCGGCGTCGACGAGCTGGCGGCCCGGGTCGGCGTCCCCCAGGCCATGCTCGACTCGCTGGTGCGCGAGGGGCTGTTGATCCCCCGCACCGGCCACGGCGAGCCGAAGTTCACCGCCGCCGACGTCGCCGTCCTGACCGGCGGGCTCCACCTGCTGGAAGCCGGCCTGCCCCTGCCGGAGCTGTTCGCCCTCGCTCGCCACCACCACGCCGTGACCCGGGAGGTGGCCACCGAGGCCGTCGAGCTGTTCGACACCTGGGTCCGCCAGCCGCTGCGAGCGTCGGACCTGCCCGAGGACGAGAAGGCCGAGCGCCTCGTGGCCGCCTTCCGGGACCTCATGCCCGCGGTGACCGCCCTGGTCGCCCACCACTTCCGCCGCATCCTCCTCCAGGTGGCCCAGGAGCACCTGGAGGCCGTGGGCGACCAGACCGAGCTCGCCGCCGCGTCCGCCGATCAGGCATGGTCGGCGTGAGCGCCGCCGACGTCGGGCTGCCGCAGGGGGAGGCCAAGGTCAAGGCCGTCGACGACATGTTCGACGCCATCGCCCCGAAGTACGACCTGCTGAACCGGCTGCTGACCTTCGGCATGGACATCGGTTGGCGGCGCAGGACCGTCCGCTCGCTGCAGCTGCCGCCCGGATCCCGAGTCCTCGACCTGGCCTGCGGCACGGGCGACCTGTGCCGGGAGCTGACCAAGCGGGGGTACCGCGCCATCGGGGTCGACCGATCGGCGGGCATGTTGGCGGCGCACCGCACCGAGTCGCCCCTCGTCCGGGGCGACGCCCTGCGCCTCCCGTTCCCCGATAACTCGGTCGACGGGATCGTGTGCGGGTTCGCGCTGCGCAACTTCGCCTCCCTCAAGCCGTTCCTGGTCGAGTGCGGGCGGGTCCTGCGCCCGGGCGGGAAGGTCGCCCTGCTCGAAGTGGCCCAGCCGGAGAACGCCGTGCTGCGGTGGGGGCACGGGCTGTACTTCGGCAAGGTCGTGCCGCTGGTCGGCGGCCTCCTGTCGGACCGGGATGCCTACCGGTACCTGCCGAAATCCGTCGCCTACCTGCCGCCACCAAACCGGATGGTGGCCATGATGGCCGAGTCTGGCTTCGGCAGTGCTGCCCGCCGCCCCCTTTCGACCGGGATCGCCCAGCTCCTGACGGGGACGCGTCGATGACCCGGGTCACCACCGGCCTGACCAGCCGCACCTGGATCCTGGACGACCGCGACCTCGACCCGCTCGCCGCCCTCGGGCCGGGAGGGTTCGCCTGGTTCGCCGGGGGGTTGGCGCTGGCCACCTCGGGCGTGGCCGCCCGAGTCCGCCCCGTGGAGGCCGGCGACGTGCTGGCCGAGATCGCGGGTGAGAACCCCCTCGGTGAACCCGGGACTGGGCCCCTGGCTGTCGGTGCCTTGGGCTTCGACGGCCGGCAGCGGCTCGTGATCCCCGCCCGGGTGGTGGGCCGGACCGCGGCGGGCTTGGCGTGGGTCACCGAAGTCGGGCCGGGCGACGACGCCGCCGCGGCGTGGCCTCCCGTTCCGACGGCGGCGACCCCCGACAGGCTCGACCGGGATGGGTGGCGGGCGGCGGTGAACGAGGCCCTGGACCGCATCGCCGCCGGGCGGCTGGACAAGGTCGTCCTGGCCCGGGAGGTCACCATCGCCCTCCGGGGCCCCGTGACCGTGGCTGCCGTGCTCGACCGCCTCCGGCGCGATCAACCGGAGTGCTTCACCTACGGCGCCGGCTCCTACGTGGGCGCCAGCCCGGAGCTGCTGGCCCGGCGGCGCGGTCGCCAGGTGGTCTCCCGCCCGATGGCCGGCACCGCGGCCCAGGGCGACCGCAACGGCGACGACCGTCGGCGCGTCGCGGCGATGGCCGCTTCAGCCAAGGAGCAGGCCGAGCACCGGCTCGTGGTCGACGAAGTCCGCGCCCGCCTCGGGGCGCTGAGCGACGGCCCGGTGCGGGCGCACGGGCCCGAGATATTCCGGCTGTCGACGGTCGCCCACCTGGCCACCACCGTGACCTGCCGCCTCCGCGACCCGGGTGTCTCCGCCCTGGACGTGGCCGCCCAGCTCCACCCCACCCCGGCAGTGGCGGGCGTACCCCGGGTCGCCGCCCTGGCCGCCATCGTCGAACTGGAGGGCTTCGACCGCGGTCTCTACGCCGGCCCGGTCGGTTGGGTCGACGCCCGGGGCGACGGGGACTGGGCCGTCGCCCTGCGGGGCGCCACCCTCGACCCCGGGGGCCGGCGGGCCCGGTTGACCGCGGGCGCCGGCATCGTCGCCGGCTCGGATCCCGAGGCGGAGTGGGACGAGACGGAGGCCAAGCTGGCCTCGATGCGGGCGGCCCTCACCGGCGGCTGACCCCGCTGACGCACCCCTCGTATCAACCGGGCGGCTCCCGACTCAAGGAGCTGCAACGTCCGGGAGCAACGAGAGGGGAAGGCAATGGAAGGGTCGACGAATCGGCGCGGGCGGCGGGTCAAGTGGATCGTGGGCGGCGTGGTCGCCGTGCCGCTGGCCGCGGTGGTGGCGGCGTACCTGGTGTTCTTCACGCCGGACTCGCCACCTGAGCTGCGGCTGTCGAGCCGGTCCCCGGAGCCCGCCTACGCGGTCCCGACGGGGGTCTGGTCCGTGGGCCCGGGCTCGGTGGCCGGTTACCGGGTACGGGAGAAGCTGCTCAGCCTTCCCGCCCCCAACGACGCCGTAGGTCGGACGAGCGCCATCACCGGCGGCTTTCGGCTGACCGGCGACGGCACCGCGCTGCGGGTCGAGCGAGGCATGCGGATCGACGTCGACGTCTCCACCCTCAAGAGCGACGAGGACCGCCGTGACGACCACATGCACACCATGGCCATCGAGAGCGCCCAGTTCCCCACGGCCACGTTCGTCACCACGTCCGACCTCGTGCTGCCGGCGGCGGCGGCGCAGGCCGACACCACGGTGCAGGGTGACCTCACGCTTCACGGCGTCACCCGATCGGTGTCCCTTCCGGTCCAGGCCCAGCAGGCTGCGGGTCGGATCGAGGTCGTCGGGTCGCTGAGCTTCACGTGGGACCAGTTCGACATGAAGCGCCCGAACCTGTCCTACGTCACCGTCGAGTCGGACCCCACCCTCGAGTTCCAGCTGTTCTTCGACCACGGCCCGGTCCCGGCGACCGGCGCCGACCAGTCGACGAGCGCGGCGTAGGCCCATCCCAGCGTGTGAAGCTGGCGCCGGCCGCGTCTGCCGAGTCGCCGAGGAGATCGCCCATGTCACGTGTTCGCGTCCACAACTTCTCTGTCTCCCTTGACGGCTTCGGTACCGGCGAGGGCCAGAGCCTGGAGGCGCCGTTCGGGCACGCCGGTCACCGGCTCAACGAATGGTTCTTCGGCACCCGGACCTTCCGCCAGATGCAGGGCGAGCCCGGGGGCAGCACCGGGGTCGACGACTCCTTCGCCAGCAACTGGGGTGGCGGCATCGGCGCCGAGATCATGGGGCGCAACAAGTTCGAACCGCTCTCAGGCCAGCCAGACGAGGCGGAATGGAGGGGATGGTGGGGCGATGACCCGCCGTTCCACACGCCGGTATTCGTTCTCACCCATCAACGCCGGCCGCCCATCGAGATGGCAGGGGGCACCACCTTCCACTTCATCGACGCCCGCCCCGCCGAGGCCCTCGAGCAAGCGCGTGAGGCCGCCGGCGGCCTCGACGTGCGGATCGGCGGCGGGCCGTCGACCGTCCGACAGTTCCTCGCCGCCGGCCTGATCGACCACATGCACCTCGCCATCGTGCCCATCGTGCTCGGGCGCGGAGAGCGCCTCTGGGACGGCCTGGAGGGCCTTGAGCAGGGCTTCGAGGTCGAGGCCGTAAGCAGCCCCAGCGGCGTCACCCATGTCACGTTCACGCGCCAGTAGCGGACGCCGGCAGGGCTCAGAGGCCGAGGTGCAGACGCATGGCCGCGTCGAGGGCGGCAAGCAGGTCGCCTGGCACGCGTCCGGCAACCGATCCGATCCTTTGCAGCGCGACTGAGCGGATCTGCTCCCCCTGCGCCTTCGACGCCATCGCCAACCCGCACGACCCGGCGGGGAGGAGCACCTGGAACGGGTAGACACGGCCGGTCTGGCTCGTGACCGGGACGACGGTGACCACGCCTCTGCCCAGGTTCTGCGCCGTGCGGTTGGCACCGTCGTTGCTCACGACGATGGCCGGACGGCGCTTGTCCGCCTCGCTGCCCTGGACGGGATCGAGATCGACCCAGACGACGTCCCCCCGCCGCATCACCCGGTGAGGCCATCAGCGACGGTGGCGTCCCAAAGCTCGGCATCCGAGGATGCCCACTCGTCCCAGGCCGCGGCGTAGTCGGCGCCGAGCTCGATCGAACGAAGCTGGGCAAGGGCCCGGTGCACCACCGCCGACCGGGAATCGACCTCGTGCTCGTTGGCGTAGTGGTCGATGAACTCGACATCGCCGTCGGGCAGGCTCACACTGAGCTTCATCGGGTCATGCTACCTCGGTCATACCAAGAGTGCTACCGAAGTCG
>DATJHJ010000017.1:0-3218 GCA_035494015.1 Acidimicrobiales bacterium | reverse complement strand
GTACGCCGCCTCAGCATCGAGCGCTACGACGAGGGCCTGGAGCCCATCCTGCGGGCGGCGGGGTTCGTGCCGTCCCCGAAGGGCCTGGTCCGATATGGCGCCTGAGCGCTCGCTCCGCCCGCGCCCCGATGCCTGAAGGGGACACCCTCTTCCGGACCGCGGCGACCCTGCAGAAGTGGCTGGCCGGGCGGGAGGTGACGGCGGCGACGGCGCCGGCCACCCCGATGGTGGGGCGGACCGTCGAGCGGGTGGAGGCCAACGGGAAGCACCTGCTCGTCCGGTTCGACTCGGGCCACGTGCTCCACAGCCACATGCGGATGACCGGGTCGTGGCACGTCTACCGGGCCGGCGAGCGGTGGCGGCGGCCGCCGGGCCAGGCCCGGGTGGTGGTGACCTGCGGGGACCGGGTGGCGGTGTGCTTCAACGCGCCGGTCGTCGAGCTGCTCCTCCCCGGCGGCGAGGACCGCCATCCCGCGCTGGTCGGTCTGGGGCCCGACGTCCTCGACCAGCCCCTGAACCTCGACGAGGTTCGCCGCCGAGCCCGTCGCCGCCCCCCGGCGACGCCGCTCGGGGAGCTGCTGCTCGACCAGCGGGTGGTGGCGGGGATCGGCAACATCTGGCGGGCGGAGAGCATGTTCCTGGAGGGCCGGAACCCCTGGGCGCCGGTGTCCTCGCTCGACGACGCCGAGCTGGACGCCCTGGTGTCGACGGCGGCGCGGATCATGCGGGAGGGCCTCACTGGCGCCGCCGGCCACCAACCCCGCTGGGTCTACCGGCGCAACGGTCGCCCGTGCCTCCGGTGCCGCACCCCCATCCGGTCACGGGCCCAGGGCGAGCAGGCCCGCATCGCCTACTGGTGCCCGACCTGCCAGCCGGCGTGAACCAGTCCGACGGCACGGTCGAGGTCGTCGACTACGACCCGGCGTGGCCCGGCCGCTTCGAGGAGGAGCGAGCCCGGCTGGAGGCCGCCGTCCCCGGCCTGTTCCTGACCATCGAGCACGTCGGCAGCACGGCGGTGGCCGGGATGCCGGCCAAGCCGACCATCGACGTCCTGGCCGTCGCCCCCTCCATCGACGTCGTGCTCGGCCACCTTGGGCCGCTCGCCGGCGCTGGCTACGACTATCGCCCCGGCTCGTTCCCCGACGACGACCGGCACCTGTTCTTCCGCAAGGTCCGCGGCGGCAAGCGGGTGGCCCACCTGCACGTCCATGAGCCGGCATCCCCGCAGGTCGAGGACTACCGCCTCTTCCTCGCCTTCCTCCGGGCCGACCCGGCCGCCGCCGCCCGGTATGCCGCCCTCAAGCGCGACCTGGCCGCCCGCTACGCCGACCGCCGCCAGGCCTATGTCGAGGCCAAGCACGCCGAGGTCGACCTGCTCATGCTCGAAGCTCGGCGGTGGCGGGCGACGACGGCCGCGGCGCCCGGAACCTGAAGTAGGCCCAGAACGCCACCGACAGCAGGCCGAAGACCAGGAACAGGACGACGACGGTCAGGCGGGCCGACGTGGGCGCCACGTACCCGCTGTCGGGGCGGAGCAGGACGTGCACGTAGCCGAAGGCGGCCAGGCCGAAGACCAGGGCCCAGGCCGTCCGGCTCCACGCTTCGAGCTTGCTGCCCTCCACGAACCGGAGCGGGATGAGGCAGATGACCACGGTCTCGATGCCGAGGATGGTGATGGCGGCCAGGCACGCCTCCAGCCCGACGGCCCACAGGCTGGGGTGGGGGCCGGCGGCGGCGTGGGCCACCGGGACCCGGGCGATCCAGGCCAGGATCCCGACCGAGAAGATGGACACCGCCGACGCCGCGGTGAGGGCGCCATTGGTCTCGGTCGCCAGCTGCCGGCGCAGGGCCAGTCCGGCGATCAGCCCGTACAGGTAGCCGGGCTGGAAGTGGACCAGCCGGGACAGGGCCACGCACACCACCGCCACCGCCGCGGTGCCCGGCAGCACCCGCAGCTTCCCCCATTCGCCGTCTTGATGGTGGACGTACAGGAGATGCGGCAGCCGGAACCCCAGGCTCACCACCACCAGGCTGAGACTGAGGCCGACGACGAGGGCGACCGACGACCGGTCGAAGCCAAAGCCCGGGCTGAGCAGCCCGTAGAGCAGGCCGCCCAGCAGCACGAAGGCGACGAACTCCACCACCTGGTGCCGGATGCTCTCGTCGTCGTGGGGCCGGTGGAAGCCGAACCACCCCCGGACCTCGTCGTAGTTCTCGTCCAGCGTGCTGTTGAACAGCTGGGACGGGAAGGCCACGGCCAGCAGCATGGCCAGGGCCCCGGCCGCGCTGAGCAGGATCGACCGGGCGCTCGTCCCGATCTGGTCGGGCTCGGCCAGCGAGGTGACGAAGGCGCTGCGGTGCACGCCGCCGAGGTCGACCACGTCGAAGGCGGCGGCGGCCCGGAGCAGCCGGCCCGACGACCGGCAGGACGCGCTCACCTCGTGGGCGCCGCCGGACGCGTCGCCGGGCACCGACAGGTCGGCCTCGGACAGCCGTCCGGCCCCGTCGGGGTGGCCCACACCGATGCGCCGGGAGTCGAAGCGGATCTCCACGTCGTCGCACCCACCGAACCCGGTGGCCGAGACGCCGAGCTCAGTCCCGGCCGGGCCGGACCGGGCCCCGCCCGACGCGGCCCGGACGTCGACGGCCTGGACGGGCGGGGGGCCGACGGACGTCGTCGTCGCCGGGGCCATGGTGGTCGGGGGCGGCAGCGTGGTCGACACCGGGGGCGGCACCGTCGACGTGGTCGGCCCCGCCCTCGTGGTCGTGGTGCGGGCCACCCGGGTCGGCGGCGGGGTCGAGGTCGACGGAACCAGCGGCGAGCCCGGGGTCAGTGCGCAGCGGGACTCGGCCACCACCAGGTCGAGCAGCTGGGTGCCGGGACCGGTGGGCAGGACCTGGACGTGGGCGGCCCGCACGGTGATCGCCGTCCCGTCCACCACCTGCTCGTTGAGGACGGCCCGCAGGACGCCCGGCACCTCCACCGAGGTGTTCGGGGCGGTCGGGACGGCCACCGGGGCCCGGGCGAGGGTCAGGGCGGTGACGGACGCCGACCCGGTCACGCCCGCCTCGGTCGACCGGCACAGGCTGGAAAGGTGGGCGGCGGCGAGGAGGCCTCCCCCCACCGACAGCCCGTCGACCGCCGCCGCGCTGCTCACCCGGGCGGGCCCGCCGGCCGCCGGCACCCCGTCGGTGGAGGCGTCCAGCCCGGCGGCAGC
>DATJHJ010000016.1:0-13083 GCA_035494015.1 Acidimicrobiales bacterium | reverse complement strand
CGTGTCCCTGGCCGAGAAGTGCGACCTGGTCATCGGCGTCACCACCACCATGCGGGCCGTGCCCGGGGTCTCGGTGGCCGAGGCCCACGTGGCCGCCTGGGACACCGAGAAGTGGTTCGTGTCGAGCCAGGGCCACCGCATCCGCCAGCACATCGTCGAGACGGGGACGAGCATGAGCGCCACCGCGGTCGGCGACCGGGAGACGCAGCGCCGGTCCTACGGTGGCATCGGCGGCAAGTACGGCACCCGCGGCTACGAGCTGGTGCGGGAGGCCGACCTGGCCGGGAACGCCCAGCGGGTGGCCGAGGAGGCGGTCGAGCTGCTCGGCGCCCCCGAGTGCCCGAGCGGCACGCTCGACCTCATCCTCGGCTCGGAGCAGCTCGCCCTCCAGATCCACGAGTCCGTGGGCCACGCCATCGAGCTGGACCGCATCCTGGGCTGGGAGGCCGCCTTTGCCGGCACGTCGTTCCTCGACCTGGCCACCCTCGGCCGGTTCCGGTACGGGTCGGACCTGATGAACATCACCGCCGACGCCACCCTGCCCGGCGCCCTCGGCAGCTTCGGCTACGACGACGAGGGCACGCCGGCCCAGCGGGTCGACATCGTCAAGGACGGGATCTGGGTGGGCGTGCTGTCGGGGCGGGACTCGGCCCATGTGGCCGGCCTGCCGCCGGGCGGCATGGTCCGGGGCGACGGCTGGAACCGCCTGCCGATGGTGCGGATGACCAACGTCGGCATCCTGCCGGGGGAGTCGTCGCTGGAGGAGATGATCGCCGCCACCGACGACGGGATCTACATGGAGACCAACCGGTCGTGGTCGATCGACGACAAGCGGCTGAACTTCCAGTTCGGGTGCGAGGTGGGGTACGAGGTCAAGGGGGGCAGGCGGGGCCGGCTGGTGCGCAACCCGACGTACACGGGGATCACGCCGCAGTTCTGGGCGTCGCTGGACATGCTCGGCGGGCCGGACGAGTGGGTGTTCTGGGGGACGCCCAACTGCGGCAAGGGCCAGCCCCAGCAGCTCGGCCACACGGGGCACCCGGCCGTGCCCGGCCGGTTCCGGGGGGTGCGGGTGGGGGTGCGGTCGCGGTGATGGAGCGCAACGTCATGGGCGGGTGCGACTACGTGCTGGGCCTGGTGGGCGACCGGGCCGAGGCCGAGGTCACCTTCGGGCAGGGCCGCTCCGCCCTCACCCGCTTCGCCAACTCCTTCATCCACCAGAACGTGGCCGAGGACACCCAGTGGGCCCGGCTGCGGGTGTCGGCGGGCGGCCGGGTGGCGTCGGCCAGCACCGACCGGACGGACCACGAGGGCCTGAAGCGATTGGTCGAACGCACCCTGGCCGCGGCGCAGATGCGGGCCGTCGATCCCGACTGGCCGGGCCTGGCGCCCCCCGCCCCCGCCCCGGTCCTGACGTCCTACGACGAGGCCACCCACTTCGCCGAGCCGGCGCGGCGGGCCGAGGTGGTGCGCCAGTTCGTCGACGCCGGGGGCGCCGACCTGCGGGCCGCCGGGTTCTGCAGCGCCAGCGGCTCGCGGACCGCCTTCGCCAACTCCGCCGGCCAGCGGCTGGAGGGACGCACGAGCTCGTCGACCGTGGAGGCCATCCAGCGCACGGCCACGTCGGACGGCCGGGGGTGGCAGAGCTCGAGCCGGCTGTCGGACATCGACGGGGCCGCGGCCGGGCGGACGGCGGCGGACAAGGCCCGGCGGGGCGACGACCTGGTCGAGCTCGAACCCGGCCGGTACGAGGTGGTGCTGGAGCCGGCGTGCGTCGGCGACATGCTGAGCTTCCTGCGCGACGGCTTCAACGCCCGGACCGTGGAGGAGGGCCGGTCGTTCGTGCGCCTGGGCCAGGCCCAGCTCGACCCCGCCGTCACCCTGTGGGACGACGCCACCGACGCCAGGGCGATCAGCCGGGGCTTCGACGCCGAGGGTACGCCCAAGCGGCGGGTCGACCTGGTGCGCGACGGGGTCCCCGTCGCCCTGTGCCACGACCGCAAGACGGCGGCCAAGGCCGCTGCGGGGGCGACCAGCACCGGCCACGGGTTCGGCGGCGACATGGGCGGAATCGCCTCCAACCTGTTCCTGGCCGGCGGCGACCAGTCTCCGGAGGAGCTGGTCGGGTCGGTGGCGCGGGGCCTGCTGATCACCGAGTTCTGGTACACCCGCATCCTCGACCCCAAGACCCAGGTCGTCACCGGCCTGACCCGCAACGGGACCTTCCTCATCGAGGGCGGGCGGGTGGTGGGCGGGGTGCCGAACCTGCGCTTCACCCAGTCGTACCTGGACGCGCTGGCCCCCGGCAACGTCCTCGGCGTGGGCGACGACGCCCGCCTGTTCGAGGGCACCTACCACGTGCCCAGCCTGCGGCTGGCCAGCTGGAACTTCACCGGCGGCGCCAAGGGGTGACTTCTATTTGCTGGCGGGCACCCGGGTCCTTCGGACCACGCCCGCCAGGTGCCTGCGGGGGCCCCTGCCCCGCCGGCGCGCCGGACCGCTCACGGCCTGGCAACAATGCGGCGCGGGCACCCGGGTCCTTCGGACCACGCCCGCCAGGTGCCGGCGGGGGCCCCTGCCCCGCCGGCGCGCCGGACCGCTCACGGCCTGGCGGGTAGCTGCAGCCAGAACGCAGGGCGAGCGGAGCCCCCGCTACCGTCGGCGACAGATGGGGATCGTCGCCGAGGACATCGAGCGGGTCCGGGCCGGGACGGACTTCGTGGCCGTGGCCGGGGAGCACATCGCCCTCAAGCGGGCCGGCCGGCGGTGGCAGGGGCTGTGCCCGTTCCACGCCGAGAAGACGCCGTCGTTCTCCATCAACGCCGAGGAGGGGCTGTACTACTGCTTCGGGTGCGGGGCCGGCGGCGACGTCATCAAGTTTGTGCGGGAGGTCGAGCACCTCGACTTCGCCGAGGCCGTCGAGCGGCTGGCCGCCCGGGCCGGGATCACCATCCGCTACGACACCGCGGCGGTCACCGAGGACCGGCGGCGGCGGGGCCGGCTGGTCGAGGTCATGGAGACGGCGGTCGAGTGGTACCACCAGCGGCTGCTGGCGGGCCCCGACGCCGCCCCGGCCCGGGCCTACCTGCGGTCGCGGGGCTACGACGGCGACGTCGTCCGCCGCTACCGGCTGGGGTGGGCGCCGGACGACTGGGACGAGCTGTGCCGGGCCCTCAAGGTCCCCGACGACATCCTGCGGGACACCGGCCTGGGCTTCCGCAACAAGCGCGACCGCCAGCAGGACTTCTTCCGGGCCCGGGTCCTGTTCCCCATCTTCGACGTCCGGGGCGAACCCGTGGCCTTCGGGGGTCGGAAGCTCGACGGTACGGAAGGGCCGAAGTACCGGAACTCGCCGGAAACGCCGCTGTACTCGAAGAGCAAGGTGCTGTACGGGCTGAACTGGGCCAAGGCCGCGGTGGTGGAGGCCGGCGAGGTGGTGGTGTGCGAGGGCTACACCGACGTGATCGGCCTGACCCAGGCCGGCATGCCGTCGGCGGTGGCCACCTGCGGGACCGCGCTGGCCGACGACCACGTGCGGGTGCTCAAGAACTTCGCCCGCCGGGTGGTCCTGGCCTACGACGCCGACGCCGCCGGGCAGAACGCGGCCGAGCGGTTCTACGAGTGGGAGCGTCGCTACGAGCTGGACCTGGCCGTGGCCGACCTGCCCCCGGGGGCCGACCCCGGGGATCTGGCCGCCCGGGACCCCGAGGCGCTGCGGGCCGCGGTCAAGGGGGCCAAGCCGTTCCTCACCTTCCGCATCGACCGCCTGCTGGGTCGCGCCGACCTGCGGACGCCTATCGGCCGGGCCCGTGCCGCCGAGGCGGCGATGGACGCCGTCCGGGAGCACCCCAACGATGTCGTGCGCGACCAGTACATGCGCCAGGTGGCCATGCAAACAGGGATCGACCAGGAGACGGCGCGGTCGCTGCTGGAGGGCCGGCCCCGCCCGGCCCCGCCCCCCCGCCGGGCGGCGGGGGCGCAGGCCGGCACCCGGATCGTCCTGCCCCACGGCATCGAGGAGGAGGCCCTGCGCCTGGCCGTGCACCGGCCCGAGCAGGTCGCCGAACTGCTCCACGAGGTCCTGTTCGTGGACCCCCTCATGCTCGCCGCCTACCAGGCGCTGTGCTCGGCCCCCACCCTGGCCGAAGCGGTGAGCGCGGCCGAGGGGCCGGTGGCGTCGTTGCTGCAGCGACTGGCCGTGGAGGAGTCCGAGGTCGAGGCCAGCGACGTGCTGGCCCGCCTGGCCGAGGAGGCGGGCAAGCGGGCCGTCGTCGAGCTGGAGGCGGTCGCCCGCCGCTCGGGGGAGCTCACCGATGACGTCGCCTGGCTCAAGCTGGCCATGGCCGAGCTCCGGGATCCGGCGACCGGCATCGACGCGACGGGCAGGTTGGTACGCTGGCTCGTCGACCGTTTCGAGGTGGGACATGAGCCAGAGCAGTAGTGCGCTCACGCCTCCGGCGGGAGTGTCACCTGAGGAGTTCGACCGCCTGCTGGAGCAGGGTCGGGCGCGGCGCGCCCTCAGCGTGGACGACGTGATGGCCGTCCTGAAGCATGTCGAGCTGAGCGAGGACGTCATCGACGGCGTCCGCCGTCGCCTCTCGGACGAGGGCATCGACCTGGACGAGGGCGAGATCGAGCTGAACGGGGCCGACCTGGTCCCGCCCGAGGAGCCACCGGGGACGGTCTTCGCCGTCCCCGCGCCCGCCCCTGCGCCCGCGGCCCCGGGCGACCTGGCCTTCCTGCCCCCGCCGCCGGTCCCGCCGGTCGCCCGTCCCGCCCGCCGACCCCCACCGTCGCCCGTGGGTGACGACCCGGGAGGCCGGGCCGAGGGGGGTCGGGGGACGTCGGCCGACCCGGTCCGCACGTACCTGAAGGAGATCGGCAAGGTCAACCTCCTCAGCGGGGCCGAGGAGGTGGCCCTGGCCAAGCGCATCGAGGCCGGGCTGGACGCCGTGGCCCGCATCGCCCAGCTGGAGGACCGCTACGGCCCGGGCGTGGCCATCCCCGAGGACGAGTGCCAGCCCTTGGAGCGCCTCGTCGCCGACGGGTTCCAGGCCAAGAAGCAGCTGATCGAGGCCAACCTGCGGCTGGTGGTGTCCATCGCCAAGCGG
The DNA here is from genome assembly GCA_035494015.1 of Acidimicrobiales bacterium. Classification (GTDB taxonomy): domain Bacteria; phylum Actinomycetota; class Acidimicrobiia; order Acidimicrobiales; family AC-14; genus CADCTB01. Next base: position 7,972 of record DATJHJ010000016.1, on the reverse strand, counting down.
TACATGGGCCGCGGCCTGCTGTTCCTGGACCTCATCCAGGAGGGCAACCTCGGCCTGATCCGGGCGGTCGAGAAGTTCGACTACACCAAGGGCTTCAAGTTCTCGACCTACGCCACGTGGTGGATCCGCCAGGCCATCACCCGGGCCATCGCCGACCAGGCCCGGACCATCCGCATCCCCGTGCACATGGTGGAGACCATCAACACCGTGCTGCGGGTCCAGCGGTTGCTGCTGCAGGAGATGGGGCGGGAGCCCACGGTGGAGGAGGTGGCGGCCAAGGTCAACATGCCGCCGGCACGGGTCCGGGAGATCCAGCGCATCGCCCAGGAACCGGTCTCGCTGGAGACCCCGGTGGGGTCCGAGGACGACAGCCATCTCGGCGACTTCATCGAGGACCAGCAGGCCATCGCCCCCGCCGACGCCGCCGCCCGGGCCCTGCTGTCGGAGGCCATCGGGGAGGCCCTGGAGGAGCTGACCGAGCGCGAGCGCCAGGTCGTCCGGCTCCGGTTCGGGCTCGACGACGGCCAGATCCGCACCCTCGAAGAGGTGGGCAAGGAGTTCGGCGTGACCCGGGAGCGCATCCGCCAGATCGAGGCCAAGACCCTCGCCAAGCTCCGCCACCCCATCCGCAGCCAGAAGCTGCGGGACTACCTCGACGAGGAGTAGGGGTCGGGCGGGGCCGACCCGTTCCCCCGGCCGTCGACGAGGGCGCGGGCTTTCTCCACCCCCTCCTCGACCACCGTCTTGGCCCGCTCGGCGGCCACCTCGAACGTCTCCGACCGGCGGGCCCAGGACACCACCCGGTTGATCTGGTCGTAGCGCTGGCGCCCGGCCTTGGTCCCCAGGTAGTACCCCGTGGCGAAGCCGGTGACCAGGCCCAGTCGGAATCTCATGGCCACGTTCTACCCCCGGTGCGGCATGGTTGACAGTCGAACATATGTTCGTATAGTGTGCGGGCGTGGGGTACCGCGGAAAGCTGGCGGAACGGGAGGAGGCGCGGCGGCTCCGGGCCCTCGGGCGGACCATGCCGGAGATCGCCGGCACCCTCGGCGTGTCCCGCAGCTCGGTCTCCCTGTGGGCCCGTGACGTGCCGGTGACGCTCGGGCCCCGCCGGGTGACGCGGCCCCGCCAGCCCAACGCGTTGGAGCGGGCCAAGCAGGCCGAGATCGCCGATCTGTTGGAAGCGGGCCGTGCTCGGATTGGCGAGTTGGGCGAGCGGGAGCTCCTCGTCGCCGGTGTCGCCCTGTACGCCGGAGAAGGGAGCAAGACCGACGGGCGGGTGCGGTTCACCAATAGCAGCCCGGCGATGATCGGGTTCTTCTGCGCCTGGCTCCGGGCATTCTTCGCCGTCGACGAATCGCGCCTGCGCCTAAGGATCTATCTGCACCAGGGACTGGATCTCGATGCCGCGTGCGACTACTGGTCGACCATAACCGCCATTCCGAGATCTCGAATTGGAAAGCCTTATCGCGCCGTACCGGACGCCGGAATTCGTCACAACAAGCACCAGTTCGGATGCGTCTCGGTCTCCTACTCGTGCGCGAGGACGCACCGGGCCATCATGGGCCTGGTCCACGGCTTGCTATCGTGTGACGTTCCATCCGGGGTAGCTCAATTGGCGGAGCAAGCGACTGTTAATCGCAAGGTTGTGGGTTCGAGTCCCACCCCCGGAGCGCAGGGCCGCTAGGTTCGGCGTGGGGGCCCGTAGCTCAGTCGGTCAGAGCAGCGGACTCATAATCCGTCGGTCGCTGGTTCGATCCCAGCCGGGCCCACCGAAGCCAGCGGTCGCGCCCCTAGGGTGAAGGGCGATGAGCGTGCGACCCGGGGCGGCGGTGGCCGCCCTGGCCATGGTCACGCTGGCCGCGTGCACGGGGGGCGGGCGGAGCGGGACCGCCGCGCCGGCGACGACGACCCTGGTCTCGACGACCACGACATCGGCTCCGACCACGACCGCCGCCGCCCCGGCCGGCGATCCGGCCGGATCGGTGACCCTGCACGCCACCGGGTTCGTGCTGCCCGCCGGGGGGAGCGGGCTGCGCATGCTGGCCCGGCCCACGGACCAACGGGTGACGGTCCGGCGGCGGGGGGGCGGGGGCGCGGTGACCGCCTGCCCGGCCATCGACGTGGCCGGGCCGGCGGGGCCGGGCGGCTGTGCCGCGCTGGAGGACGGGCACCCGCTGGAGCTGGCGGCGTGGGGGGTCGACCTGCGGGCGGGCGCCGGGGGCGACGCCACGGTGGACGAGGTGTCGCTGACCTACGTGCCGGCCGACCACTCGGTCACCCTGGTCACGCCGGCCCGGGCCGCGGGGAGCTGTGGGCCGGCGCGGCCGTGCCTGGCCGCCTTCTCGATCACCCCCGCCCACGCCGGCTCGTTCAGCCTGGACGGCCGGGGGGGCGGGGCCCGTCCCCGGCTCACCCTTTCCAACACCGGTCCCAACGGCTCCATCAACACCCTGGTGACCGTGGAAGGGGGCGGGAACCTCTCCATCAGGGCCACCCTGGACGGGGCGTCACCCGCCTCTCTTGCCTACCGCGAGGAGTCGGCGGAGACAATTCCCGCGTTCACGGCCGAAATCCTGTGGCCGTGACCCGGCGGGCCCAGGCAGGGAGCCGTCGTCCAACACGTTGCGTTGGTCCGTCCAACGCATTCCAACACCGATAAAAGTGCTGGTCAGAGGCCCAAGAGCGCCGAAATCGGTGCTTGCCGCCCTCCGCGGGGGCATGGTAAACCTCCCTCGTCCCTGCGGAGGCCCCACGCCTCCCGCGCACGCAGCCAGACGGAAGGTCGTCGTCCGGACGGATGAGCTCCAGCCCGAGCAGTGAGGTGGTGCGGCCCCTGAGGTGGGCCGCGTCCTTCGCGCTCCTGGCCGGCCTCTTCCTGCTCCTGGGCGCCCGGCCCGCTTCCGCCGACGCGGCCTCGGGCGCTCCCACGAGCTCCCAGGGGACGAGCAGTTCAGGAGCAGCGGCCGGCGAGGCCAGCACCACGACCGTCGCTCCGGCGACGACCGTGCCCGCGACCACGCCGACCACCACGGCCCCTGCGGCCGCCACCACGACCACCACCGTCAAGCCCGTTACCTCGACCACCGTTGCCCCGGGCGGCAGCGGCGGCTCGAACCCGAGCATGGCGGTGATCCAGTCCCTGGTCCCGCCGACCACCCAGGCCCCCGCGGCCACCGGGCCGGCCGTCGCCAAGCAGACCACCCCCACCACCTCCACGCCGACGACGGCGGGCACCACCTCGGTGAGCACCACGTCGAAGGGTGACGGCACCATCCCCGCACCGTCCGCAACACCGGAGACGGCAGGCTCGTCGACCACCGGCGGTTCCACCGCCGGGCCGGCCACACCCGCCATCCTCGACGCCGGTTCGCCCGGCGCAGGCCCGACGAGCACCGGCGCCACGCCGGCCTCGGTCGCCACCCTGCGCAGCGCGAACACCGCCGCCCAGTCCGCCGGCCACGCCGCGGACAGCGCGGTCGGCAATGGCGACGGTGACCCCAGCGAGAACGGTGTGATCGGGAACGTGACCTTCACCCGTACGGCGGACGGGCGGCGGTGCCGGGCGGTCCACAGCGACAACGGCTTCGGGGACGTCCTCGACGTCCTGATCGGCAGTGGTTGTGATTCGGGCAGCGGTACCAACCAGAGCCCGCTCGGTGGCGACGCATCGCACATGATCATCTCCATTGGTTCCAGTGCCATTGGGGGGAGCGCGGGCGGCGAGGGTCGCAATGCGAAGTCTTCTTGCATCGCCATTCACGGAGACGCCGATTGCAAGTCAATTGGCGGGTTCGGTGGCGGTAATGCCGACACACTGGCCATTGCGATCGGAAAGGGCCGATTCGCCAATGGAATTGCCGTGGGTGGTGACACGCAAGGTGGCACTGCAGGCAGTGCCACGAACCTGGCCATCGCCATCGGCGGCGGCCCGGTGAACGGCACTGCCCTCGGAGGAACCAGCCGGGGCACCGCCGACGCGAGCGGGGGCAACGGCGGCGGCTCGAAGGTGGCCGCAGATCCGAACGCAACGTCAGGCACCACCGGCACAGCAGGGGCGGGCTCCACGTCCGCCGGCTCGACATCGAACAACTCGGGTGGCACCGGCTCGGCTGACTCTGTCGCCGGCACGGCCCCCCAGGCCGGCTCTGGCCTCACCGGCGGCACCGGTGGCACGGGGAGCGCGGCGGCCAACCCGCAGGCTTCCAACGCCGCCCCGGTCCTGGGCACGGCCGGCCAGACCACGGGTGGGGCGACCAGCGGCTCCTCCGGCGCCTCCGGCGGGACGGGCGGCGCGCTGGCCAACGGCGACGCCAACAGCGTGGCCAACACCGGAGCCAACTCCACCGCGGTGGCCCGCACGGGCTCGGGTGGCGGGGCTTCCAACGTGACGAACATCACCTCCGCCGGCGGGGCCGGCGGCAACGGTGGGAACGCGGTCGCCGTGGCCGGTCCGGGTGGCAACGCCACCAACACGGTCATCGGCATCGGCGGCGGGGCGATTACCGCCAACGCGGTGGGCGGCAGCAGCATCGCCACCGCCGACGCCCGGGGCGGCGACGGCGGGGCGTCCAACGTGACCGTCAACCCGACCGCCTCCGGGGCGGGGGGCGGCACCAACGCCACGACCGTCGACTCCCGGGGCGGTGCGGGCGGCAACGGCGGCACGGCCGCCGCGGTCGCCGGGCCGGGCGGGTCGGCCACCCAGGTCGTGGTCGGCGCCGGGGGCGGGCCGATCAACGCCACGGCCACGGGCGGCAGCAGCATCGCCACCGCCGACGCCAGCGGCGGCCGGGGCGGGGCGTCGAACGTCACCGTGAACCCGGTGGTCAACGGCGGGGGCGGCGGGGCGCCGGCGGGCGCCAGCGCCACCTCGAGCGCTACCAACTCCGGGACGACCGGCGGGGCCACGTCGAGCTCGTCGTCGAACCCGGTGGCCACCACGGGCGGGTCCGGGACCTCCGGCACCACCGGGGCGGCGACCTCGAACCCGACCGCCACCAACGACTCGATCCTCGGCTCGGCCGCCGCCGCCGGCGGGGGCGCGGCCAGCGGCGGCACCGGCGCCACCGGGGCGACGGGCGGGGCCCGGGCCGGCGGCGACGCCAACTCCATCGCCAACACCGGCGCCAACTCGAACGCCACCGCCGTCACCGCCGACAGCGGGGCGGCCACCAACGTGACCCGGATCACGTCGGCCGGCGGGGCCGGGGGGCGGGCCGGCACCTCCACGACGGTGGCCGACGCCGGCGGCGCGGTGGTCAACACCGTCCTGGGCGGCGGCCCCGTCACCACCCCGGTCAGCTCGGTGGCCGCCGGCGGGAGCAGCGTGGCCACCGGCGCGGCGGCCGGTGGCGACGGTGGGGCCAGCACGGTCACCGTCACGCCGACGGCCATCAGCGGGAACACCGGCCCGGCGTCGGCCTCCTCGTCGGCGGACAACTCGGGCACGACCGGGCCGGCCACCTCGTCGGCCACCTCGACCCCGATCGCCACCTCGGGCGGCTCGGGCGCCTCGGGCACCTCCGGGCCGGCCACCTCCAACCCGACGGCCACCAACACGGCCATCCTCGGGTCGGCCACGGCCAGCGGCGGCCCGGCCCTCTCCGGCGCATCCGGTCCCTCCGGGGCCTCGGGGCCGGGCGTGGCCGACGGCAACGCCGGCTCCATTGCCAACACCGGCGCCAACGGCACCGCCGATGCCCGCTCGGGCGCCACTGGCGACGCATCCAACCTGACGGTCGTCCTCTCCGGTGGCGGGAACGGCGGCGCCGGCGGCAGCACCACCGCTGCCGCCGGCGCTGGCGGGGCCCTGGCCAACACCGTCCTGGCCGCCGGCACCGACCAGCCGGTCGTCGGCTCGGCCCGGGCCGGATCGTCGGTGGCCACCGGCGACGCCAGCGGGGGCGACGGCGGGGCCAACACGGTCAGCGTGGCGCCCACGGCCCGCTCCGGCGACTCGGGCGAGGCCGACGCCTCGGCCAGCGCCACGAACTCGGGGACCACGGGCGAGGCCCGCTCGGGCTCGTCGTCCGCCCCGAGCGCCACCTCGGGCGGCACCGGCCGCACGGGCGGGACGGGGGCGGCCACGGCCAGCCCGTCGGCCACCAACTCGGGCATCCTCGGCACGGCGACGGCCACCGGCGGCCCGGCCGTCACCGGCGGCTCGGGCGCCTCGGGCGACTCCGGCGGGGCCATCGCCGGGGGCGACACCACCTCCATCGCCAACACCGGCGCCAACGGCCAGGCCGGCGCCCGCTCGGGCGACACCGGCGACGCCGCCAACGTCACCGTGGTCCGGGGCGGTGGCGGCAACGGCGGCACCGGCGGCTCGGCCACCCCCAGCGCGGTGGCCGGCGGCGCCCTGGTGAACATCAGCGCCGGCGGGGCCCTGACCGGCCCGGTCGTCGCCACCGCGTCGGCGGGCAGCAGCGTGGCCACCGCCGACGCCAGCGGCGGCAAGGGCGGGGCCTCGACCACCACGGTCACCCCGACCGCCACCACCGGCCGCTCGGGCGACGCCAGCGCCTCGGCCACCGCCACCAACACCGGGACCACCGGCCCGGCCACCGGCTCGGCCACCTCCAACCCGACGGCCACCTCCGGCCCCACCGGCGCCACGGGCACGACCGGCGATGCCACCTCCAACCCGACGGCGTCGAACACCGCCATCCTCGGGTCGGCTGCCGCCACCTCAGCCAGCGCCGGCGCCGACGGCAGCTCGGCCCGCACAGGCACCAGCGGCGCCTCGGGCAACACCGGGGCCGCCGCCGGCGTGGGCGACACCGGCTCCGTGGCCAACTCCGGGGCCAACGCCGGGGCTGACGCGGTCACCGGGGCCACCGGCGACGCCGCCAACCGGACCGTCGTGGCCACCACCGGCGGCGCCGGCGGGGCCGGCGGCCTGGCCGCCCCGACCGCCACGGTCGACGGGGCCATCGTCAACGTGGGCGCCGCCGGCGGGATCCTGTCGCCCGTGGTGGCCTCCGCCACCGGTGGTACCGGCGTCGCCACCGCAGTCTCGGCCGGCGGCAACGGCGGGGCCAACACCACCACCGTGGCGCCGTCGGCCACCTCGGGCGGTTCCGGGGCCGCGACGGCCCAGACCAGCTCGTCGAACAGCGGGACCACGGGCGCGGCGACCGGCACGTCGGCGGCCAACCCGGTGTCGAGCTCGGGCGCCTCCGGCTCGACCGGGTCGTCCGGCGCGGCCCAGTCCAACCCAACGGCCTCCAACACCAACGCCCTCGCCAACGCCACCACCAACACCCCGATCCTGGGCCTGGCCGCCACGACGGCCGGCGGGGCCCGCTCGGGCGACTCGGGGGCCTCGGGAGCGACCGGGCCGTCCCTCTCCAACGGCTCGGCCAACGCCACCGCCAACACCGGGGCCAACGCGGCCACCGACGCCTTCTCCGGGGCCAGCGGCCCGGCGGTCAACGACACCACCGTCGTCTCGGCCGGCGGCCCGGGGGGCAACGGCGGCCGCGCCTTCGCCCTCGGCTCGGGCGGGGGCGGGGCCACCAACACCGGCGCCGAGGCCGGCGTGCTCAGCCCGTTGACCCTGCTGGCCAGCGGCGGCGCCAGCATCGCCAGCTCGGACGCCAGTGGTGGCGACGGCGGCTCGACCACCGTGACCCTCGCCCCCAAGGCCACCTCCGGGAGCACCGGCGACGCCCGGGGCCAGTCAAGCGCCACCAACACGGGGACGACGGGCCCGGCGGGCGCGGCGGCCGCCTCCAGCCCGGTCGCCGGCTCGGGCGTGACCGGGAACACCGGCTCGACCGGCAGCGCCAGCGTCAACCGGACCTCGACGACCACCTCGGTCCTTGGCACCGTCACCGGGACCACGGGCGACGCCCGCTCCGGTGACTCCGGCGACTCGGGCCCCAGCGGCGTCTCCCTGGCCGGCGGCCAGGCCAACGCGGTGGCCAACACCGGCGCCTCGGCCGACGCCGCCCGCTCCGCCCAC
>DATJHJ010000015.1:0-3192 GCA_035494015.1 Acidimicrobiales bacterium | reverse complement strand
GGCGACGACGGCGTGAGCTGGGAGCTGGCCGGGGAGATGACGATCAACGGGGTGACCAAGCCCGTGGTGCTGGAGGTCGAGTTCCACGGGACCGAGAAGCACCGCGAGGACGTGCACGCCGGCTTCAGCGCGACCGGCGAGATCCGCCGCAGCGAGTTCGGGATCGACTTCGGCATCCTGCCGCTCGGCGGGGACAAGCTGGCCCTGGCGGACAGGGTCCCGTTCGAGCTGGACCTGCAGTTTGTCGAGCCGAAGGCGAGCTAGGCAACATCGAGCCCAAGGCGAGCTAGTCGGCGAGCGGTTCGTCGACGTCTCGGCGGCCAAGATGGTCGGCGTGTCACCGGATCGCCGGAGCCAGCGCGAGCGCATGCTGGCCGGCGACCTGTACCTCGCCGACGATCCCGAGCTGGCCGCCGAGAGCGGGCGGGCCCGCGGGCTGTGCGACGCCTACAACCGGGGCGAGGGTGACGGGCGGGCCATCCTCGGCCAGCTGCTCGGCGCGTTCGGCGACGGCAGCGAGATCCGGGCGCCGTTCTACTGCGACTACGGCTACCAGATCCGGATCGGGGCGAGGACCTTCGTGAACTTCGGCTTGGTCGCCCTCGACGTGGCCGCCATCACCATCGGCGACGACGTGCAGATGGGCCCGTACGTCCAGCTCCTGACGCCGACCCATCCGACGGACGCCGAGTTGCGCCGGGCCAAGTGGGAGGCGGCCGAGCCCATCACCGTCGCCGACAACGTGTGGCTGGGCGGGGGCGTCATCGTGCTTCCCGGCGTGACCATCGGCAACAACACGGTGGTCGGCGCCGGTGCGGTCGTCACGAAAAACCTGCCCGCCGACGTGGTGGCGGTGGGCACGCCGGCCCGCGTGGTCCGCAGCCTTTAGCCCGTCAGCCCTGCCAGAGCACGACGCGGTTCCCGCTCGGATCGGCGAAGCGGGAGTGGCGGGGCATCCCGGGCTCGTCGGTGGGCGGGTAGTGCTCAGCGGCCCCGGCGGCCACGGCCCGGGCGTGGAAGGCGTCGACGTCGGGGACCTGCAGGCCGAAGGCGGTGACGTGGCCGTAGTGGGGCTCGCCGGGATGGCGAGGACGGAGGTTGAGCAGGGAGAACCCGTCGCCATCGCCGAGGACGATCCGCTGCCCGCCCGGGTCGCTCGACGGTTCCAGCTCGACCTGGAAGACCTGCGCCCAGAAGGCAACGTCGCGGTCGAGGTCGGTGGTACCGAGGTTCACGGCCGCCAGGCGGCAACCCTTCACGCCGTTCATCCCGTCATCGTAGAAAAAAAGGCGGTCACGTCGGGCCGGTCGCGGGTGCGTCGCATGGGGGGAAGGGCGGACAGGATGGCGGGCCGGTAGGACGACTCGGCCAGGCGGGGGTCGAGGACGGCGACGACCCCTCGATCGGTGGCGGTGCGGATCAGGCGGCCGGCGCCCTGGGCCAGGCGGACGGCGGCGTGGGGGACGTCGACGACGGCGAACGCGGCCGGGCCTGCTCGCTCGCGGCGGGCTTCGGCCAGGGGGTCGTCGGGCCGGGCGAAGGGCAGGCGGTCGATGACCACCAGCGAGCAGGCGTCGCCCGGCACGTCGACCCCCTGCCAGAACCCCATGGTGGCGAACAGGCAGGAGGTCTTGTCGGTGCGGAAGGCGTCGACGAGGGCGGGCTTGGGCAGCTCGTCCTGGACCAGCAGGCGGTAGGGAACGCGAGGGTCGAGGGCGGCGTGGGCGGCCCGCATGGCCCGCCACGACGTGAACAGGGCCAGGGTTCGCCCACCGGCCGCGTTCACCAGGAACTCCAACTCGTCGTGGGCCGCGTCCTCGTGGTCGGGATGGCGGACGTCGGGCAGCCGGGGGACGTAGAGCAGGGAGTGGGAGCGGTAGTCGAACGGGCTGCCCACGTCGAGCTCGACGGTGTCGGCGCCGAGGCCGAGGCGGGCGGGGATCCCGGGCGGGATGGTGGCCGACGTCAGGACGGGCGTGGCGGACGACCACAGGATCTTGGCCAGCTCGCCGCCCACGTCGATCGGCGCCACCCGCAGCGCCGATTGCGTCCCGGACGACTCGACCCAGCTGACCAGCTCGTCGCCCGTCGCCTGGAGCACGGTCTCGATGTCGGCCCCGAGGGAGTCGAGGGCCTTGGCCGCCCGCTCCCGCCGAGCCTGGACATCGGGGTTGTCGTCCTTGCCCCGCAGGACGCGCCGTTCCTCGCGGATGGCCTCGGCCAGGTCGCCCAGGGCCTCGGCCAAGCCCGGCTCACCGGCGGCACCCCCCGGCAGGCGACGGTCGGCCAGCGGGGTGAGGGCCCGGTCGAGGGCGTCCCGGTGGCGGACGAGGGCGCTGCCGGGGACCAGGCGGGCGACCGCCCCCACCCGGCCGGGAGTGAGGGTGACGCCGAGGGCGCCGGCCAGGACGTCCTCGGTCTCGTGGGCCTCGTCGACCACCACCACGTCGACCTCGGGCAGCACGAACCCGCCCGATGCCACGTGGGCGCCGAGCAGGTGGAGGTTGACGACGACCACGTCGGCCTTGCGGGCCCGCTCGTAGGCGGCCTCGGCGAAGCACGAGTCCCCACTCGGGCACGCGTTGGCGCCCGGGCACTCGTCCGAGCCCACGCTGACCGAGGACCACGTTTGCGGGCGGGGCTCGAAGTCGAGCTCGGCCCGGTCGCCGGTCGGCGTCTCCCGCGACCACGCCAGCAGCTTGGTGACTTCGTCGCCGATCCCCCGGGCATCGGATCCGGGCAGCGTCGGGGCGTCGGCCAGACGGGCGGCCTCCACCGCGGCCTGGCGGCACAGGTAGTTGCTGCGCCCCTTGAGCACGGCCCACGTCAGATCGGTCTCCACCTGGGCGACGGTCGGCAGGTCCTTGCCGGCCAGCTGGTCCTGAAGGGCCTTGGTGGCGGTGGCCACGACCATCCGCGCCCCCTCGGCCTGCAGGTGGGGGACGGCCCCGCACAGGTAGGCCAGGCTCTTGCCCACGCCCGTGCCGGCGCGCACGACCAGGGGACGGCCGCCGGCCAGGGCGGCGGCCACGGCCCGGGCCATCTCGACCTGCTGGGGCCGCGCCTCCCGCCCGGGGAGGCTGGCCGTCACCCGGGCCAGCAGGTGCTCGGCGGCGTCGGCAGCCTCGCTGGTGGACCGGCCCATGAGCCAAGCCTCGCAGCCCCCCGACCGTTTGGCCGCAGTTACCCGCC